>JAKOPZ010000010.1 GCA_029778615.1 Chloroflexota bacterium
AACGCGGCGCGCGAGGGCAAGGACAACGCGCCCGAATCCGAAGAAATTCCGTTTTACAGTTCCGCCGAAATTTTACGCACGAAACGTTTCGACCAATTCACCGAAGAGGAATTGCGCGCGGCGCGGCGTTTCATCGAGCAAATGAATTGGCGCGTCGGCTTAAGAAAAACGCGGCGCTATAAAAGAATTTCGCGCGGCGCACGTCTCGATTTGTCACGCGCGTTACGGCGAAATTTGAAACACGGCGCGGAATTGTACGATTTGCCCGCGCGCGAAAAAAAGTTCAAACCGCGTCCGTTGGTAATTCTCGCGGACATCAGCGGTTCGATGGAACACTATTCGCGCATGGTGCTCCATCTCGTCCACGCGTTGAGCGCGAGCGATGTCGCGTCGCATGTGGAAACGTTCGTATTCAGCACGCGGCTTTCGCACATCACGAACGATTTGAAACGCAAAAGCGTTGATGCCGCGCTCGCGCGTGTAACCGCGCACGTTCAAGATTTCGGCGGCGGCACGCGTATCGGCGACGCGTTGAAAACATTCAATTACAAATGGGCGCGGCGCGTGTTACGCAACGGCGCGGTGGTGCTAATCATCAGCGATGGATGGGACAGAGGGGATTTGGAAATACTGCGGGATGAGATGGCGCGCTTGCAAAAAAATTCCGCGCGTTTGATTTGGCTGAATCCGTTGTTGAGCGGCGCACCGTTTCAAGCCGAAGCGCAGGGTTTGAAAATCGCGCTGAATTTTGTGGACGACCATTTGTCGGTGCAAAATCTCGCGTCGCTGGAACAATTGGTGAATGTGTTGGGAACAATTGGGGATTCGCGCCCCGAACGCCGCCAACTGCCGCGTGTTGAAATTCCGCGCGAGGAAACGCGAACGCAAAAAAGAATGGACCCGACGCAACTTGCGACGAGTGATTATGTGCGAAGGACGATGGTGGTGAAAATTGTGAATGGAGTGCCGACGTTCGTGCAGGACGAAAATCCGAGTGATTTGTATTGAGAGGTTTCCACGAAGAAATGTTTTTCATTTTCCGAACTACAATCCTACCCATCATAGTTGTTCTCTATCTCTCGTCTTGTGTAACACCATCCTCCACACCCCTCCCCCCATCCACCACAACACCGCCCACCATCGCCACATCCGCACCGACACAAGAACCAACAGTCATCGCGCCGACCATCGCGCCAACCGTCAATCCCCAATCTCCAGTCTCCAATCTCCTTCCCATTTTCGACACGCACGCGCATTACAGCCGCAATTCGTGGAGCGTGTATTCGCCGCAAGACATTATCAATAAACTCATCAACGCGAATGTGGCGCGCGCATTGATTTCGAGTTCGCCTGATGAAGGCACGCGGCGATTGTATGAACTCGACCCCGTTCGCATTGTGCCGGGACTGCGTCCATATCACGACGACGTGACGACGACGAATTGGGAGACGAGCGAAAAAACATTGCCGTATTTGGAAGAAAGAATTGATTCGCCGATTTACGTCGCGCTCGGCGAAATTCATGTTCACGTTCAAAATATCGAATCGCCGATTTTTCAAAACGCGGTGAAACGCGCGCTCGCGCGCAATTTGATTCTGCACATTCATTCCGACGCCGAAACGATTCGCGCGGTTTATAAAATCGCGCCCGATGCAAAAATTTTGTGGGCGCACGCGGGTTTGATAGAGTCGCCGCAGACCGTTTCGCAAGTGTTGGACGAATTTCCGAATCTGTGGACTGACATTTCGATTCGCGAGTATTCCATTGCACCAAATGGAAAATTGTCCGACGAGTGGAGCGCGTTATTTTTGAAACATCCCGACCGCATAACGATTGGGAGCGATACGTGGATTCCCGAACGCTGGACGAGTTACGAAAAAATCATCGAACATGACCGCGCATGGTTGAATCAACTGCCGCGCGAGGTCGCAGAACAAATCGCATTTCGCAACGCGGTGAAATTGTTTGGAATAAAGGATGCGAGCGATTTGCAAAAATAAAGGACGGCGGAGATTTCCACCGTCCTTACTACTTGCTACCTACTACTTTTTTCCCCTACTTCTTGTCCCCGTTCGCCGCCATTTTTGCTTTTTCTTCGGCGACCAATTCGCGCCGCAAAATTTTTCCAATCATCGTCTTGGGCAGCGCGTCGCGGAATTCCAGCGCACGCGGCACTTTGTACGGCGCGAGATTTTGTTTGCAAAACGCGATGATTTCTTCTGCCGTCGCGGTTTGCCCCGGTTTCAACACCACGAACGCTTTTGCCGATTCCCCGCGATACGAATCGGGAATGCCTATCGCCGTTGCTTCCAGCACGGCGGGATGTTGGTACAACACCTCTTCGATTTCGCGTGGATAAATGTTGTAACCGCCCGAAATAATCATTTCCTTCAAACGGTCCACGATGCGGAAATAGCCGTCCTCATCCATCACCGCCACATCGCCCGTGTGCAGCCACCCATCGCGAATGGTCTTCATCGTCTCGTCGGGTTTGTTCCAATAGCCCTTCATTACCTGCGGACCCTTGACGCACAATTCGCCGGGCGTTCCTATCGGCACTTCTTTATCGCCGGTTTCCACATCAAACAATTTCACGTCGGTATCCGGCATCGGCACGCCGATGGTGCCGATGCGATTTTCGCCAAACACCGGATTCGCCGTCACGACCGGCGATGCTTCGCTCAAGCCGTAACCTTCCACCAAACGTCCGCCCGTAATCTCACCGAACTTTTTCGAAACTTCGATGGGCAGTCCCGCCGCGCCGCTGATGCACGCCTTGATAGATTTCATATCATATTTCCCGACGTTGGGATTGTTGTTGATGGCGGTGTACAGCGTTGGCACACCGGGAAAGAACGATGGCTTGTGTTTGTCAATCGCTTTGAGTAAATGGTCCAGATCGCGCGGATTCGGTATGAGAATCAACGTTCCCGCGAGCAGCATCGCTTCGTTCAAACATGTCGTCATGGCGTACGAATGAAACATCGGCAGCGCGGTCAAAAATCCTTCGTGCCCTTCCTTCGCCCACGGAATCCACGCGCGCAGTTGGACTGTATTTGCCATCAAATTGCGATGTGCCAATTGCGCCGCTTTGGGCAAGCCGGTGGTGCCGCCCGTGTACAACAACACCGCGTCGTCCTCCGGTTTCACGTCCACACTCGGCGGCACCGTGGATTCATTTTGCATCACGTCTTGAAACCAATGGTCACCCGAAACGAGTTCCACGCGATGCCCTTCCTTTTTTTCCATCGCGAGCGTAAACAATGTTCTCAGCACGGTGGGAAAATATTCTTTGATGTTGGCCACAATCACATTCTTGACTCGCGTCTTGCCGCGCACCTCTTGCAACTTTGGATAAAACTGTGACAACGCCACAATCGTTTCCGCGCCCGAATCCTGCAAAATAAATTCCAACTCGCGCGGTGTATAAATGGGATTCACCGGCGCAATCACTGCGCCCGCTTTCAGCGCGCCATAAAACGCGATGGCAAACTGCGGGCAGTTGGGTAAATAAATCGCCACGCGGTCGCCTTTTTTCACACCCATTTTCACCAGCGCGTTCGCAAAGCGATTCACCGCCTCGCGCAACGCGCGATACGAGACTTGCGCGTCCATCAATGGTTGTCCGGGCAATTTGTGCGCGACCGCGCCAAAAATCATCGCCGCGCGGTCCGGATACTCGGCGGCAGCATCATCCAGCAATTTAAACAAAGGCGCTTGCGGATAGGTCAAGGTCGAGGGCACACCTTGTTCATAATTCTTGTACCAAACGCGTTCCATTTTTCTCCTTTCGTCATTGAAACAGGGAGGAACAGTCAGAGTAGTGCTCGCGCGCATTTTACGAAACCCACTTTCAGGTGTCAAGGGTCATTGCACCTGTGTTTAGCGCGGCAATGGTCATGCCCTCGCCACCACATCGAGGTTGTCATCGCCTTTCGGCTGACGCAATCGTTGTATAATGACGTTTGTGCACGCATTGGTGATTGGTCTCGCAGGCGGCTCCGGTTCGGGCAAAACAACTATCGCCCGTACGATTATGGAACGCGTCGGACGCGACCGCATCGCCTTTGTGCAGCACGATGCCTATTACTGCGACCAAAGCGATGTGCCGTTTGAAATTCGCGCGCAGGTAAATTATGACCATCCCGATTCGTTGGAGACCTCACTGCTCATCAAGCATCTCCACGCGCTGCGCGCGGGGCAGGCAGTGGATGTTCCCGTTTACGATTTTTCTCTCTTTACGCGCACGCACGAAACGACGCGCATCGAACCGCGTCCCGTGATTTTGGTCGAAGGCATTTTGATTTTTGTGGACCCGCTCTTGCGTGCCCTGTTCGACATTAAATTGTATGTGGATGCGCCCGCCGACTTGCGATTCATTCGTCGCCTCCAACGCGACATGACAGAGCGCAATCGCTCACCCGAGAGTGTGATACGCCAATATCTGGAAACCGTGCGCCCGATGCACATCGAATTTGTCGAGCCGACCAAACGCTTTGCCGATTTAATTCTGCCCGAAGGCGGCTTTAATCCGGTCGGCGTGGATGTCATCGTCGCGCGCGTGCGGGCGATGTTGGAGGCAAAAGGTTAACGATGAAAAATTTGAAACGGCTGCGCGAGCAGGGCGAGATGATGAATCGAGAGCAAGGGCAGATGCAATGAACCCATCCCTTCTCCCCAAACTGGACGCGCTCGAAACGTATCTTGCCGACCTCAAAGAAATCCACGTCGCCAATTTTGACGCGTACGAGCAAGACAAGATGCTGCGCCGCTACGCCGAACGAATGCTGCACATGACCATTGATGCGTGCATTCAAATCGGCATTGATATTTTGACCCAGGCGGGACTGCGCGCGCCGGAAAATTATCACGACGTTTTTAGCGTGCTCGGCGAACACAAGATTTTGTCGCCCTTGCTGGTGCATTCGATGACGATGATGGTCGAGTTACGCAATGTGCTGGTGTACGAATACGATGTCGTTGACCACATGATGGTGTATAGTGTGTTGAAACGCCGTTTGGATGACCTCGCGGAATTTGTGCGCGCGATTCGCGCGTATGCCAACGGCGAACCGTACGTCCCCTCCCCTCTCTTTGAACCGGAAGCGAACGACTAGCGCGCGCGGGAATTTCGATGCCCCCCGATGAACACGCGCTCGGTGAGCGAGACGCTCGCGAGCTTTCTTTGGCAACTCGCATCGTGCGCGGCGGCGCGGCAGTGGCGCTCGCTTCGTATTTTCTCTTTGCGTTCGGCTTTCTCTCCAACCTCGCGCTCACGCGGCTGCTCGCGCCCGCCGATTTTGGAATTTTCGCGCTCGGCACTTTTTTTTTCGCCCTCGTCAATCTCCGCGCCAAGTCCGGCATTGACCAATCGTTCGCGCAGTATCAAAACACCGACGCGGAAGCTTCGGGAACGTTTGCGGTTTTGAGTATCGCCACCGGCGCGGCGTCCCTGCTGGTCGCGCTGTTGGCAGTTCCCATTTTGGGCGCGCTCGGTTATCCGCAAGCGGTGACCCTCGCAATGCTCGTGCTGGCAGGCGTAGGCGTGATGGATTCTGTGATGGGCATCGCGTGGGTGCATCTTGACAAAGCGCTTTTGTTCACGCGCGTAAGTCTCGTGACTGCCGTCGCGTTTCCGCTTTCCTACTTGCCCGCGTTTGTACTCGCCTTTAACGGCGGTGGGTACTGGGCGCTGCTCGCGCAAAATATCGCGTATTCGATTTTGCTCTTGGTTGGCTTGTGGCTGACGGCGCGCCGCGTGTTGCCGCATGTGTGGCAGCAGCGTTGGACATTTTCAAAAACGCTCGCCAAACAATTTTTGCGCTTTGGAATTTTCGTCGGGCTCGCAACAATTTTTTCCACCATCGTCTATCAGTTTGATAATTTTCTCGTCGGCACGTTCGTGAATCTGGAAACGCTCGGCTATTATGACCGCGCGTATCGCATCGCGCAGTGGTCATCCATTTTGATTGGCAGTGTGCTCACGCGCACCGCGTTCTATGCGTATGCGCGTCTGCAAAAGGACGTCGCGCGTTTGACCAAAACCGCGCAAATGTCATTGTGGATTGTGACAACACTCGCAGTCCCGATTGCGCTTGCCATCTTTGTTTCAGCGGACCCGCTCGTACTATTTCTGTTTGGCGAAAAATGGCTGCCGAGCGCACCGCTGTTGAAATTTCTCGTCGCGTATTCCATTCTGCGTCCGCTGCTCGACGACGCCAGTTCGCTGTTTATTGCCGTTGGACATCCGCGCCGCACGACGCTCGTCGTCATTTTTCAGGCGCTGGCTTTGATTCTCGCGGCGACGCCATTGACATTTCAATTTGGCGCAGTGGGAACGGCGAGCGGTGTCGGCATCGCGTTTGGCGTGGGTCTGATTGTCACATATTATTTTGTGCGCCGCACCCTGCCTGCCCTTTCCCTCCGCGATGCCTTCGCGGTGCCGCTGCTCGCAACAGTGCTCACGGCAAGCGCGGCAATACCCGCTGCCGGTTGGCTGGGCACGCGGCAGTTACCATCGGTCGTAACCTTGAGTTTGGAAGGCGCGCTGACGATGGCACTCTATTTCGCGGTGACGTTTGCGATGCGCCCACACGTTACGCGCGAGCGCGCGCAGTACGTGTGGCGTTTGTTTCGCCAAAAGGAAGCGGCGCGACAAGTTTCGATTGGAGAATCTGGCAATGAATGATGTGTTTATTCATCCGAACGCGGTTGTTTCGGACCAAGCCGAAATCGGCGCGGGCACAAAAATTTGGATGAACGTCCAAATTCGCGAAAATGTAAAAATTGGACGCAGCTGTATTATCGGTCGCAATACCTATATCGAAGACGGTGTCACACTCGGCGACAACTGCAAGGTGCAAAACAACGCGCTGTTGTACCGCAGCGCGACGTTAGAAGACGGCGTGTTCATCGGACCCGGCGTCATTCTCACCAACGACAAAATTCCGCGCGCAGTGAATCCCGATGGCTCTCTCAAAAGCGCTGACGATTGGCATGCGGGACACATTCACATCGGGCGCGGCGCGTCCATCGGCGCGGGCGCTGTCGTACTGACGGATTTATCCGTCGGCGCGTGGGCAATGGTGGCAGCTGGCGCGCTTATTACGAAAAATGTTCCCGCGCACGCGTTGGTTGTCGGTATTCCCGCGCGCATCGTCGGATATGTGTGCAAATGCGGACAACGTTTGATTGCGCACGGACACAACGGCGACCGCATTTGGATTTGCACGCGCGACGGTCTGCAATATCGCATGGGCGCGCACGGTGACTTGGAAAGCGAGACCGCCTAGACGATGCCGCGCGTCAGCATTCTCATTCCCGCGTACAACCGCGCCAACTATTTGTCCGAAACGCTTGCGAGCGCGTTGGCGCAAACGCTTGATGACATCGAGATTATTGTCGTGGATGACGGCTCCACTGACGAAACGGCGCGTGTGGTGCACGCGATTTCTGATGTGCGCGTCCGATACACATATCAAGAAAATCGCGGGGTGAGCGCGGCGCTGAACACCGCGTGGCGCGCGGCGTCCAGTGAGTTTGTCGCGATTCTTGGCTCGGATGATGTAATGCTGCCGGAGCAAATTGCAACGCTCCTGCCGCCGCTGGAAGAGGATGCGCGCGTCGGTGTTGTGTATGCGCGGGCAATCGGGATGGATGCGCAAGGCGCACCGCTCACGCAATTGAGCGGCGCGCCCGAACGCTTTGCAGGGCAAACGCTTTTGAGTTTGGTCTATGGCGATTTTGTATGTCCGATTGCGGTGCTGATTCGCCGCGCTGCGCTCGCCGAGTGCGGTGGGTATGACGAGTCGTTGATTGGAAATGAAGATTGGGACTTGTGGATTCGGCTCGCGCGCACATACAAATTTGTCTATGTGCCGCGCGTCCTCGCGCGCTATCGTTATCATTCGCAGAATCTGACGCGCACCAAATCCGCGCGCATGGAGCGTTTGATGCAGGACCGCGTGCGCGTGCTCGATAAATTCTTCGCGCAGCCCGATGTGCCTGCCGAAATTCTGACTATCAAACCCATCGCGTATCGCAACGTCTACATGGATTGGATGATTCGCTATCTCGAACGCGGCGATTTCAAAAACGCGTATGCCAAATTTCAGACGGCGCGCGCGCTCTCGCCCGCGCCGTTGCGATTCTTGCCCCGCGCCGCTGCTGTGGTGGCGTACTATTTCGTTTTGAGCAAAACGCACTGGGGCGTGCGCTTGGTGGAGGCGCTCACCGCGCGCCGCCGTCAGCGTGCCTCCTCATGAGCGAAATCAAACCGCGCCTCGCGCTCGTGAGCATCGGCATTCGCCGCGACCTCCTCGCGCCGCTCGTTTATTTTTCCAAATTCGAATTGGTCCATTTTTACAAAAAAAGTGTGTACGGTGATTTGACCGCCGACGATTTTGACCAAACACTGGTTGCGTATTCGTCGCCGCACGATTTGTATCAACAACTCGTGCGCGCCCAACCCGATGTGATTCAGAGCGTCGAGCCATTTTCGTTTTACACCCAGCCCTTTCTTTGGGCATCGCTTTACGCGGCGCGCCAAACGCACGCGTCACTTTTTGCAGTGACGTACGAAAATCGTCCGCTTGCAGAGAAATTTGGCGCATGGCGCGCGGCATTGCTGCGCCGCGCATTAGAAATTTTTTTCGCGCGCGCGTGTTTGGTCATCACGCTGAACGACGGTGCGCGCGAAAATGTTTTACAGTGTCATGCCGCGCTGCACAAAATTGTGCGCGCGATGTGGGGCAGTTGGGGCGTGGACCTGCGCGAGTTTTTCCCACGCGCGAAAAACTATGGCGAGCGTTCCGTACAGGCGCCGGTCATTTTGTTCGTCGGGCGCCTGCACGCGGAAAAAGGCGTTTTCGTTTTGCTCGACGCGTTCGCCCAAATTCGACAGCAGTTTTCCAACGCACACTTAAAGTTGGTCGGCGACGGACCCGCCCGCGCGGAACTTGGGGCGCGCATTCAAGCATTCGGTTTGTCCCAATGCGTCACGCTAACGGGAACGATGAAGCACCGCGACCTTCCCGAAATTTTTCGCCACGCGGATATTTTTTGTGCGCCGTCGCTGACCACGCGCAAATGGGCGGAACAAGTGGGCATGTCCGCACTGCAAGCGATGGCGAGCGGCTTGCCGATTGTTTCCACAACGAGCGGCGCAATTCCCGAATACATTCCCGATGGCGTTGCGGGAATTTTGGTTCGCGAGAATGATGCTCGCGCGCTGGCAGACGCGTTGCGCGCGCTGCTCGCGCAGCCCGAACGCGCGCGGGAAATGGGACAGCGCGGTTATGGCTATGCGCGGGCGCACTATGACGCGCAAGCGAATGTGGAACGCGGTCAAGCATTGGTGATGGAGCACTGCCTTGCGCGTCGCGTTTGACTCAAGTTCGATGCGCGGACGCAAAACTGGCATCGGCGCCTATACAGAGCAATTGCGGCGCGCTCTGAATACATACGCGCCGCAAATTGAAACTCTCTTGCTCGACGATGGCATGGGCGTTGCACAGCGCACCGACCTACGCATGTGGCGCGAACAATTTACGCTGCCGCGCCTCGCGCAACAGGCGAACGCGGACTTGTTACATCTGACGGGTTTCGCCGCGCCGTTGCGTTCGCGTGTTCCCGTCATTCTGACCGTGATGGATTTGATTGGCGTTTTGTTTTCAAAAAATTTCCCGCCCGCGTCGCGTTTTTATTGGAGCCGCTATTTGCCTTTTACACTGCGCGCGGCGCGTCACATCGTCACGCTCTCCGAAAATACAAAACGCGATGTGATGCGCCTGACACGCGTGCCTGCCGAACACATCACAGTCATTCCGCCCGGCATTGACGCGCGGTTTCAAAGAATCCAAGCCGCGCCCGAATTGCAAGAAACGCGCGCGCGCTTGCAATTGCCCGAACGCTTTTTTCTCTTTGTCAGTACGCTCGAACCGCGCAAAGGCATTGACACGCTCCTCAACGCCTATGCGAAAATCGCCGCGCAGGTGGACGAACATCTCATCATCGTCGGCAAGCGCGGCTGGTATTACGAAACATTGTTCGCCCAAGTCCGCGCGTTGAATTTGGAAACGCGCGCGCATTTCCTCGATTACGTTGCGGATGACGATTTGCCTTGTGTGTACACGCTTGCGACGGCGTTCGTTTTTCCGTCACGCTATGAAGGATTCGGTCTGACACCGCTCGAAGCGATGGCGTGCGGCGCGCCCGTTATTTGTTCCAATGCTGCCTCTCTGCCCAAAGTAGTTGACAAAGCAGGCATCTTGCTAGCGCCAAATGATATGGAAGGATTCGCGCGTGCGATGCGCGAACTTGCCGCGAATGAACCGCGCCGAAATGATTTAGGCGCAAAAGGATTGGCGCGCGCGAAAACATTTTCATGGCAAAAATCGGCATTGGAATTGGCAGAGCTCTATTTCCACCTCGCGCCAAATCAAGAATCGAAAATCGAAAATCGAAAATTCTGAATGCGCATCACTCTTGACCTTTCGCCATACCTTCATCGTCACGCGGGTTTGGGACGCTACGCGGGCGAACTCTTGAACGCGCTCTGCGAATTTGCGCCGCAGCACGAATACACCGCGTTGTATCACGCGACGCGCGAACTGTCCGCGCAAGATTTGCCGCAGGCGACGCGTCCAGTGCGAGTGCCGCTGGGTGCGAAACCGTGGCGCATGAGTGTTTTGCTCGCCTATTACGCAGGCGTGAGCATGGACCGCTGGCTGCCGGCGAGCGAAATTTTTCACGGGACCGACCATCTCTTGCCGCCGCTGAAAAATTCAAAATCCATTTTCACCATTCACGATTTAATTTTTCGGTTTTTTCCCGAATATCATCTGCCGCTCAATCGCTGGTTTCTCGACCTCATGCTGCCGAAATTTATGCAGCGCGCGGATGCCATTATTGCCGTGTCCGAAAATACAAAACGCGATGTGGTGCGCTTGATGAATATTCCCCCCGAAAAAATCACGGTCATTTATGAAGCGGCAAGTTCTGTATTTCGTCCGATGGAAAGCCGCGACGTTTTGGAACGCGTGCGCGCGGCGTACCAATTGCCGCCGCGCTTTATTTTATTTTTCAGTACCATCGAGCCGCGCAAAAATTTGGTCACGCTGCTTGATGCGTACGCGGAATTGTTGAGACGGCAGATTGAAATTCCGCCGTTGGTTGTCATGGGACGCAAAGGTTGGTTGTATCAGGACACGCTGCGGCGCATTGGCGATTTGGATTTGACGCAGCGCGTCATTTTGACCGATTGGGTCGAGAGCGCGGATGTGCCAGCCGTTTTGAATATGGCGGACGTTTTTGTTTTTCCGTCATTGTACGAAGGATTTGGCTTGACGCCGCTCGAAGCGATGGCGTGCGGCGCGCCCGTCATTTCTTCCAACGCCTCATCACTGCCCGAAGTTGTGGGGGACGCGGGAATTTTGGTCGAGCCGCGCGATGTCAAGGGCTTTGCCGATGCGATGGCGCGCGTACTGCAAGATGACGCACTGCGTCATGAATTGCACACGAAGGGTCTGACGCAAGCAAGTCGTTTTTCATGGGAACGCGCCGCGCGTGAAACTCTCGCGTTGTACGAGCGCGTGTTGAAATAAATGGCAACATTTCTGTTGGATGGACGAACGATTCAAGACCACTATCCGGGCATCGGGCGCTATGCGTTCAACCTCGCGCGCGCGTTGGCGGTGACTTGTCCTGAACATCGCGTGCGTATGCTGCTCGACCCGCACGCGTACAACAGTCGTTTCGACTTGGTCACGCTGACGGCGCAGCCGAATGTCGAGACGATTCCCGTGCGCGCGCGCGTTTTTTCACCCGCTGAACAGCGCATGGGGCGCAATCCTGCTTTACTTTTCAACGCGCGCGTGTGGCATTCACCTTATTACGCGCTTCCATTGACACTGCCCATTCCCGCCGTCGTCACGCTCGCGGATTTGACGCCACTCGTACTGCCGGAAGAAATGCCCAATCCTTCCAAACGCATGTTGTATCGTGTTTTGAATTTGGCGGCGGCGCGGCGCGCGAACGCAGTCCTCACATTTTCCAATGCTTCGCGTTTTGATTTGGAAAGGTTGTTGGGAATTCCCCCTGAAAAAATTTTTGTGATTCCGCTGGCAGCCGATTCAATCTTTCAGCCCGCGCGCGCGGCGGACATTGAAAATGTGCGCGTCGCGCTAAATCTGCCGCCGCAGTACGCACTCTATGTCGGCAGCAACAAACCGCATAAAAATTTGGCGCGGCTCATTCAGGCGTGGACGGCAGTGCAAGCGGAAGCGGTGTTGGTCATCGCCGGCGTGTGGGACCCGCGCTATCCGCAAGCCAAGCAGCTCGTCGCACAGTGGGGGTTGCAGGAACGCGTTCTGTTTCGCCATAACATCGCAGAAAATCTCCTACCGACACTTATCAGCGGCGCGCGCCTATTCGTTTTTCCTTCGGTGCATGAAGGGTTCGGACTGCCTCCGCTCGAAGCGATGGCTTGCGGGACGCCTGTCGTTTGCTCACACGCATCGAGCTTGCCCGAAGTAATTGGCGACGCGGCAATGGTGTTTGACCCCTTCAACCCGCAAGACATTGCCAACACGTGCGCGCAGGTGCTGGACAATGCAAACGCGCGCTTTCAAATGCGCGCGAAAAGTTTGTACCAAGCCAAACACTTCTCTTGGGAACGCACCGCGCGCGAAACGATGAACGTGTATCAACACGTGAGCGGTGTGCTGTGAAAATTCTTCATCTCTATAAAGACTATTTTCCCGTACTGGGCGGAATTGAAAATCACGTCAGGTTGCTCGCCGAAGCCCAAGCCGCGCGCGGACACGACGTTACCGTGTTGGTCACGAGTCTCACGCGCAATACGCACATTGAAACCCTAAACGGTGTGCGCGTCCTTTTTGCTGCGCGGTTATTTAATCTTTCCTCTGCGCCGTTCAGCATCGAATTCTTTCCGCGCGCGCGCGAAATAGAAACGGACATTGCGCATTTACATTCGCCGTACCCGTTCGGAGAAATGGCGAATTATTTTTTTGGACGCGCTCGCGCCACCGTCCTCACCTATCATAGCGATATTGTGCGACAGCGCGTACTCGGTGCGTTGTACACGCCGTTCTTGCATCGCGTTCTCGCGCGCGTCAACACTATCATTGCGACGAGTCCGAACTATATTGAATCGTCGCGCGTGTTGCAGCAATGGAAAACAAAATGCGTGGTCGTGCCGTTGGCAATTTCACAAAACGCGCGCGTCGCACAACAAAGCAACTCGAATGGGAATCACTTACTCTTTGTCGGGCGCTTGCGTTATTACAAAGGCGTACATTATTTACTCGAGGCGCTGACGTTTTTGCCTGACGCGCGCTTGACGATTGTGGGAACGGGTCCGATGCAGCGCACATGGAAAAATGTGGCGGAGGCATTGAACGTTTCCGAGCGCGTGCATTGGGCTGGGGAAGTGAGCGACGCGGATTTGTCGGCGTACTATGCGGCGTGCGATGTTTTTGTTTTGCCGTGCTCGGAACGCAGTGAAGCATTCGGCGCGGTACAACTCGAAGCGATGGCGGCGGGCAAACCTGTCGTATCGTGCGATGTGGACACGGGTGTTGCGTGGGTGAATCAAAACGACATTACGGGATTGGTCGTTCCGCCCAAAAATTCGCGCGCGTTGGCAGATGCCATTGCGCGCTTGTTGAATGATGACGCACTGCGTCATAAATTGGGTAAGGCGGGACGATTGCGCGTGGAGCAAGAATTTACTCTGCAGAAAATGGTGGATGGGGTAATGCGTGTGTACGAACGTGCGTTGACAAAATACTAAACCTGCAAGGTCTCGGAGACTTTGCAGGTTTTTTCATTCCCCCGACGGCAGCGTAAAATAAAACGTCGAACCTTTTCCTTCCGTACTCTCGACCCAAATTTTACCGCCGTGCGCTTCGACAATGTGTTTTGAGATGGCAAGCCCCAAACCCGTACCGCGCAATTCGCCTTGCGTGCGCGTGCGCGCGCGGTCCACTTTGTAAAAGCGTTCAAAAATGCGCGGCAAATCTTTTTCGGGGATACCGATGCCATTGTCTTGGATAGAAATTTCCACATCCGCGCCCTCATTGCGCCACACCGCGCGCAGTGCGATATGTCCGCCGTTTGGCGTGAATTTGAGCGCGTTGTGCGTGAGATTGCCGATGACTTTGCGAATGGCTTGCGGGTCGGCGAGAACTTCCATATCGGGCGGCACATGGGTTTCCAGCGTGATGTGTTTGCGTTCCGCCTGCGGACGAAGCGGCGTCAGCGCGTCATTGACCAAATCGGCGGCAAAGAGCGTAACTAGACGAATGGGCGCTTGTCCGGATTCAATCAACGCGAGGTCCATCAATTCGTCGGTGAGTTGTTTCAAAAGGTCAATTTGCGTCCGCGCTTTGTTCATCAAATCGGTCACGAGCTCTTTGTCATTCAACACCTCGTCGTTGAGCGTTTCCGCGAGGAGTTGGAGTGAAGTGACGGGCGTCCGGAGTTCATGCGAAATGTTGGCGACGAATTCGCGGCGGGCGCGTCCGAGCCGCTGTAATTCGGTCACTTCGCCGATGCCGAGGAGCGCGCCGCGTTGGTCCCCATCTCCAATTGCCACCGCGCGCACATGAAACGCGCGTTCCCCTTTGACCACCGTTTGACTGACGTTGCCTCCGCTTTCGCCCAACACTTGATTCACCAATGGCTGTAAATCATAGCCCCATGCCACCTCGCGCAGGGAACGCGTCGAGTCGTTTGTCACTTGCAGCAAATCGCGCGCGGTGTCATTCATGTACGTGACCATACCGTCGGCAGCCACTTGGACAATTCCATCGGAGGTGACGCGCGTGAACGCGGTCAACTGCTCGTCGAGTGCGCGGCGCGCGTGCTCCAACGCGTCGAGGCGCGCGGCATGTTCGGCGCAATCACGCGCTTGGGCTTTGGCGCGCTGCCGGACACACCACAAGATAAAAAGCAAGGCGACGATAACGAGAATCGCCGCCCCGAAGAGAATTTCCAAATAGAGCTTGGAGATTAGAGATTAGAGACCAATCTCCAGTCTCTAATCTCCCGTCTCATCCTTATCCCGAAAACCGATAGCCGAGTCCGCGCACTGTTTCAATCCGCGTCGGGTTCGCGGGGTCGTTTTCGATTTTTTCGCGGAGCCAACGAATATGCACATCCACTGTACGCGAATCGCCCGCGAAATCAAAACCCCATACGCGTTGTAGCAATAAATCGCGCGTCAAGACCGCGCCCTTGTGTCGAATCAGTTCTGCAAGCAAATCAAATTCTTTGGGCGGCAGGTTCAAACTTTTGCCGTTGCGGACGGCGCGATGTCCCACCAAATCCAAGAGGAGGTCGCCCGACTGCAATTTGGTTTCGACGCGATGCTGACCGCGCCGCATCACCGCGCGCAAACGCGCCATCAATTCGCCAAGCGAAAACGGTTTGACAATGTAATCATCGGCGCCCGTATCGAGTCCGACGATGCGGTCCACTTCGCTGCTGCGCGCGGTGAGTAGAACGATTGGCACATCCATTTCGCGGCGCAAGGTGCGACACACCGTCAGCCCATCGAGTCCCGGCAGCATTACGTCGAGAACGATGAGGTCCGGTTTGTGTTCGCGCGCGAGGTCGAGCGCGGCGACGCCGTCGCTCGCGCGAATCACGTCATATCCTTCGCGCATCAGATTGAAACTCAACGTGTCGAGCAACGTTTGGTCATCTTCGACGAGCAACAGTTTTGGCATATCCACTCGCGGGCTGGCTTCATTGACGCTGTAGGACTTGACAGCCGTCGCCAGAGTTTTTGGTTCACTCATCATACGCAAACTCACTTTTCTAACAGCGGGGCAGGAGCCGCTTGGCGCGCCGCCAACGTTTGCGCGACAAATTCACGCAAACGCGTTTCCAGCGCGTCGGCGGTACGGCGGAACGCTTCCAATTTTTCGTCCGTATCGCCATTCGTCGCGGACGGGTCCGGCATCCCCCAATGCAGACGCATCGCCGCGCCGGGGAAAAACGGACACACCTCTTCGTCGCACAAGGTAATCACATAATCGAATGGTTGGTTGACGAAGTCTTGTACGCTTTTGGAATAGTGTGCGCTCGCGTCAATCCCGCGATCTTGAAGCACGCGAATGGCAAATGGATTCACGCTGGATGGTTCACTGCCCGCGCTGAATACATCAACAGAATCGCCCGCCATCGCGCGCAACAGTCCTTCCGCCATTTGTGAACGCGCCGAATTGTGAACGCAGAGAAAAAGTACTCGCGTTTTCATCATCATGTCTTTTACGATACCTCGCGCTGCACATTCAAATCTTCCAACTGTCCCGTCTTGGCATAAACGACGCGTTCGGCAATGTTGGTGACACAATCGCCGATGCGCTCGAGATTGTGTCCCGCAAACAAAAGGTTCATCGCGCGCGTCACCGTGCGCGGGTCTTCGACAATGTAACTCATCAATTCGCGGAATACCTGTTTGTATAAATTGTCAATGTCATCGTCCATCGCGGCAACGGCTTGCGCGGCTTGAGCATCTTCTTGAGCAAACGCGTCAAGTGCGCGTCCCAACATCAATTGACACAGCTCTGCCATGCGCGGCAAATCAACGAGCGGTTTCAACAAGGGCTCGCTGCCCAAATAAATTGTGATTTCGGCTAAATTCTTCGCGTGGTCGGCGATGCGCTCCAACTCTATCGCAATGAGTTGAATCGAAAGGATTTCGCGCAAGTCGCGCGCCATCGGCGATTGCGTCGCCATCAAAAAATAACACTGCTCTTCCAATTCGTACCGCGTCTGGTTCAGCGCGGTGTCGTTTTGAATGATGGATTCTGCCAGGGCGCGGTCACGCGTTTTCAACGTGTCCATCGCGTCGCCGATGACATGCTGCACGCGCGCGCCATATTCGAGCAGATTGATTTTGAGTTGCGAGATGGAAATGTCAAACGATGTTCGGGGCATGAAAACCTCTATCCAAAGCGACCCGTCACGTAATCTTCGGTCCGCTTGTCTTGCGGATTCGTGAAAATTTGGCGCGTCTTGTTGAATTCAATCATTTCCCCCGCGCGGTCCGGACGCATCATCATCATTGCCGTATAGTCCGAAACGCGCGCGGCTTGCTGCATGTTGTGAGTGACAATGATGATTGTGTAATTGTTTCGCAGGTCGCGCATCAAATCCTCGATTTTGATTGTAGCCACAGGGTCGAGCGCAGAGCAAGGTTCATCCATCAACACCACTTCGGGTTCGACCGCAATCATGCGCGCAATGCACAAACGCTGTTGCTGTCCGCCCGAAAGCGCGAGTCCCGACTCGTGCAACTTGTCCTTGACCTCATCCCACAGCGCAGAACCGCGCAATGATTTTTCGACTATCTCATCCAAAACTTTTTTGTCGCGAATCCCCAACAAGCGCGGTCCATAAATTACATTGTCATAAATTGATTTCGGAAAAGGATTGGGACGTTGAAAGACCATGCCGACGCGCCGCCGCACACTCACGACATCCATGTTCGGCGCATAAATGTTTTCACCATCGAGTAGAATTTCCCCTTCCACGCGCGCGTGTGGGACCAAATCATTCATGCGGTCCAACGTGCGCAAGAGGGTTGATTTGCCGCAGCCCGATGGTCCGATGATTGCGGTAATTTGGTTTTCAGGAAATTCCAAGTTGATGTCTGCCAGCGCGCGAAAGGAACCATAGTAAAAATTCATGTTTCGCACAAGCATTTTGGGTGACGGAGCCGCATCTTTTTGCACAGAACGCATTGACAACGCAGGCGGCAAAACTTGGACCTGTTCGTGTGACATCATGTTTCATCCTCAATCGTTTGCGATTTAGCGTCCGCGCAATTTTCGTTCTTGCCAAGAAGCGACTCCGCGCGCAATGATTTCCAAACCCATCACGAGCGCGATTAACACGAGCGCGGTTGCCCATGCTTTGTCCTGCCAATCGCGATAGGGTGAAATCGCGTACACATAAATCTGATGCGGCAGTGTCGCAATCGGCTGGTCAAGCGCGGTGCTGAAAAACGGATTACCAAACGCGGTGAATAACATCGGCGCGGCTTCGCCCGCGACGCGCGCAATGCCCAACATGATGCCTGTAATCACGCCGCTCATCGCCGCGGGCAGCAACACGTTCAACGCAGTGCGCCAATCCGCCGCGCCCAACGCTAACGAACCATCGCGCAACGTTTTTGGCACGAGTTTCAACATTTCTTCGGTGGTTCGCAAAACAATCGGCGTCATGATAATCGCGAGGGCGAATCCGCCCGAGAGCGCAGAAAAATGTCCCTGCGTCAAAACGAACACCGTGTATGCAAAAATGCCCATGATGATGGAAGGCACGCCCGACAAGACATCGGTGCTGAAACGAATCAATGTGCCGAGCAGCGTATTCGGACGCGCATACACATAAAACGCGGCGGTCAAACTCACGGGAATTGAAATCGCGCATGCAATCCCGACGACGATGGCAGAGCCGACAATCGCGTTCAAAATTCCGCCGCCGGGTACGCCAACGGGAGTGGGAAGCTGTGTAAAGAAATCAAGACTCAACGCGCCGACGCCGCGTTGAACCACATAGCCCAAAATCCACACGAGCGGAATCACCGCAATCAACGCGGCGAGACCGCACAGCGCGAGCATGACGCGATTGACGATTTGACGCGTGCGGTAATTCGACCGCGCGCGGTGTTGCGCCGCGCGCACGGGAGACAAGGCGGATTCCATTTTAATTTTTGTAAAATAATTACGCGCGCGCTTCGGTCGGGATACGCCGCGCAACGCGCCACACGAGCAAGCGCGCAATGATATTGACGAGCAGAGTCAACGCAAACAACACGAGCCCGATTTCAATCAATGCCTCGCGATAAAGGTCCGTCGTCGCTTCGGTAAATTCATTCGCAATGATGCTCGCCATCGTATAACCCGGATGCAGCAGTGACGCGGACAAATCGAGATTGTTGCCAATCACCATTGTCACTGCAATCGTTTCGCCCATCGCGCGTCCGAGCGCAAGAATGATTGCGCCGAGAATTCCCGAAAGCCCATACGGAATTAAATTTTGCGTAATCATTTCCCACTGCGTCGCGCCGAGTCCAAGTGCGCCTTCGCGCTGTGCGTTCGGGATTGCCAAAAAGACATCGCGGGAAATCGCGACCAACGTCGGCAAAACCATAATCGAAAGAATCAGCGTTGCGGCGAGACGACTCGGTCCAAAAACAGGTCCTTGAAAAATTGGCAGAAATCCCAAGTTGTCATTCAAAAATTGCGCGAACGGTTTGACTACACTCGGCACAAAAACGTACAAGCCCCACAATCCAAAAATCACACTCGGCACCGCCGCAAGCAATTCAACTAAAAAGCCGAGGGGTTGACGCAGCCATGCGGGCGCGAGTTCTGAAAGAAAAATTGCGATGCCCAGCCCAATCGGGACGGCAATCAGCAAGGCAAAAATAGAAGTTTGAATTGTTCCGTACAAAAATGGGAGCGCACCAAAATCTTCAATGACGGGGTCCCAATTTGTGCCCGTCAGAAAATCGAGCCCGAATTTGGCGCGCGCGAGCGCGGAATTTTGCCAGAGTTCAAAACCAGTTGCGGCGGTGACGAGAACGACGAGCAGTCCCGCCACCACCGTCAAGGTACGAAAAATAACGTCGCCATGTTCAATGCGACGCACAAGTTCGCTCCACGGCGAGTTTCGTTTTTGACGTTTG
Source organism: Chloroflexota bacterium (assembly GCA_029778615.1). Taxonomy (GTDB): domain Bacteria; phylum Chloroflexota; class Anaerolineae; order UBA4142; family SHND01; genus SHND01. Next base: position 19,727 of record JAKOPZ010000010.1, read on the forward strand.
ATTTCGGCAATGACCGACATGCGCTCCTCGACAGGTATGCATAGTAGAGACGAGTCGCTGACTCGTCTCTACCCATATTTCGCGTATTCGGATTCTACAACGGATTGCCTTTGCAGGTCATCTTGTCGAGTTTTCCGAGCACCTGTTGTTTCACGTCATCCGGCAGCGGCACATATTTCAAATCGGTCGCGTCCTTTGTTCCTTCCGTCAACGCCCATTTGAAAAATTCCACAAACTTTTTGCCTTTGGTGCAGTCTTCCTGATTCATGTAATTCAAGAGATACGTGTAACCCGCGATGGGGTACGAATTTTTCCCGGGCGCGTCCACAATCGAGATGGCTAGTTTGTCGCCGAGGTTGGCGCCAAAATCGCTCATGGCCTGTTGGACGCCCTCCGGAGTTTTTCCCACGTCCACGTATTCGCCCGCTTTGTTTTGCGGAATCCCGTACGGGAGTTTATTGGTCAATGCGTATGCGAGTTCGACGTAACCGATTGCGCCATCATTCTGCGAGACCAAACCCGAAACGCCTTCGTTACCCTTGCCGCCCAAACCCGTTGGCCATTTGACCGATGTGGCGTTGCCTACTTTTTCTTTCCATTCGGGACTCACTTTAGAGAGATAGTCGGTAAAGATATATGTTGTGCCGGAACCATCAGAGCGATGAACGACGATGATGTCTTTGGCAGGAAGTTTGATATCGGGGTTGGCTTGCTGCAAGATTGGGTCATTCCACTTGGTAATTTTGCCGAGGAAAATGTCTGCTGTCGCCGTGTACGGTAATTTCAAAAGCGCCGTTATCGGTTTACCATCTTCGCCCAACAAATTGTACGCCAGCACTTCGGCGCCGGCAACGGTGGGAAACATTTGAATCCCTGCCGCTTTGGCTAATTGCTCGTCGTTCAAAATTGCATCGCTCGCGCCAAAGTCAACCGTCTTTGCCGTAATCTGCGCGATGCCGCCGCCCGAACCGATAGATTGATAATTGAATTTCACTGTCGGGTCAACGAACGCGTAATCATAAAACCATTTCGAGTACAACGGGAAGGGGAACGTCGCGCCCGCGCCATTCATAGCGAGCGAACCCGAAGCGGGAGCTGGCGCGCCCGGTGTCGCCGTAATCACTTGCGGCGCGGCGGTTTCTTTGACCACAACGGTTTGAACAACCGGCGCCGATGTCGGGGCTGCGGTTGGCGCACATGCCGCCGCAAAAAGCGCGAATGCCATCATCAACAGCGCAATCAGTCCACTTGACTTGAACATACTTTTTCTCCTCCTGAGAAAACTTTTGATTTGCAATGCAGAACAATATCGGGTCAAGTATCGCGCGTTCGCCTTAACAATCCTTCAAGAACGGACAAAGGCAATGTAAAGTTCGCGTTAACTCTTCTTAACACAACAAAAAAAAAGACTGCGTCTCTTGCAGCGCAGTCTTTTTTTTACCTAATCCGTTTGTCATATGATAAGATTGAACACGTAACCCGTTACCACAATCGCGCAGGCAATCACAAAAATAAAAAGTGCGAGCAGCGGCGGTTTGAGAACGCGTCGCAGAATAATCATTTCGGGCAAACTCAAGCCAACGACGGACATCATGAACGCGAGAACGGTGCCGAGCGACGCGCCTTTTTCCATCAGCGACGATGCAATTGGAATCACACCCGCGGCATTGGAATACAATGGCACACCAACGAGAACTGCCGCCGGTACAGACCACCATGCGTCTTTGCCAAGAATACTTGCCAGCGCGTCGGTGGGAACATAGCCGTGAATGAATGCGCCAACGGCAATTCCGATTACGACATACAACCACACCTTGCCCACGATTTCGCGCACCGCGCGCGTTGCCAATGCAAATCGTTCATTCCAATCCGGTCGCGCCGAATCATCGTCTGCGGCATTGAATTGCATTTGCCACACAAAATCCTCGACCCATCCCTCGACGCGCAAGCGCCCAATGATGACGCCCGACACAATTGCAATCAGCAGCCCCGAAATCAAATACAACGCGGCGGTGCGCCAACCAAACAGTCCGACCAACATCACCAACGCGACTTCGTTGATAATTGGTGCAGCAATCAAAAAGGAAAAGGTGACGCCGAGCGGAATGCCCGATTCCACAAAACCGATAAACAACGGGACTGCGCTGCATGAACAAAAGGGAGTCAATACACCAAGACCCGCTGCCAAAACATTTCCGACGCCTTCGCGTTTTCCGCCGAGCAATCGTCGCGTTCGTTCCGCGCTAAAGAACGTGATTGGTCACCAACTGAACATCCGCTTGTACGCCCAATTCGCGCACCGCTTGCTCTGCGCGTGTTTGGACTGTATGACAATTGTTGCAGCCCGAGCCGAGAATCTGAACCTTTAACATCATTTGTCTCCATTCCTGGCACAATGGGGACACGCACACGCGGTAATTTTTTTATGCGTGGTCGGTTCCCCCAACGCATCGAGCAGCCCCATGACGCGCGGGTCAGCAATGTGGTAATACACGCGCAGCCCCTCTCTGCGGTCTTGGAGAATGCCGGCATCGCGCAGATACGCGAGTTGTTGTGAAACGTATGGCTGACGTTGCGCGAGCAGCGCGGTCAAATGACACACACATTCTTCGCCGCCGTACAATGCTGCCAGCAAACGCAAGCGTTCAGGATGTGCCAACGCTTTCAAGAGTTCCACCGATTGCGATACCATGTTCATTGTGCCTCGAACTATATTCAAAAATCTGAATATAGTTTGGCGGCGTTCGGTCAAAATCGCGTCGCGGCACAGTTCAAATCTCGTAGCAAAATGACGCCATGCGGTTTGCAGAGATGAAACCAGAAAACATCGAGGAAAAAATCAAGGACACATGCCACAGCTCATGTGTCCGTGAAAAAAAGAGGAGGATAAAGATGGCGATTCGTCTGTGGAATACAACGGGTCAAAATAGTACGGTCGTTTCAAGAACGCAGCATCCACTGCGTTATCAATTCGCGCTGCAACAACGCGGGATGAATCCAATCGCTTGTTGTCGCATCAAAACGGAGCCGCTGCAATTCGACAATCAATTCTTGGACGCGACAGCGAATCGCGTCGCGCTGAATCCGATAGTGAATCACATCTTTGCCCGTCGGGTCTTGAAAATCCCAAATCGCGTCTGGTGTGAACGCGCCGGGAAAAACATCCTTGCCCATCAACACCACAAAATCCGCTTGCGCCAACAAAGTGCTGTTCACCGGTTTGGGCAAGAGTGCGCGCGTTTCCATTCCCGCTTCTTGCAATACTTGAATCGTCAAGGGGTCAGGCCGCGCGGCGGGCATCGTGCCGCACGAGTACGCTTTCGCCCAGCCATCGGCAAATTGATTGAACCATGCTTCGGCCATCTGGCTCCGCGCGGTGTTGCGAAGGTCAATAAACAAAATTCGTTTCATGGAAATATCCTTGTTATTTCTCGCTGGCAAGCATAAGGATAACGCCTGTGCATTAAACGCCCTTTACGCGCGCTTCAAGCGAACGTAAACTTTGCGTAAAGCATTGTTAATACAAACGGTGTAGAGACGTTTCGCCAAAACGTCTCTTTGCGCTAAAGCAACACCCGTTATAGAATCTCGCCGCTCTGGAAAAAATCATGTTCCCACCTTCCCGTCTCGCACTGTTTTGCGAAAAATTCATTCAAGTCGGCTGGCTCGTCGCCTTGATTCTCGCTCCGCTCTTTTTCAACATTTATTCGAGCCGCGTCTTTGAACCTGACAAAATCACATTGATACGTTCGCTCGCCCTGGCAATGGCTGCCATGTGGCTCGTGCTGCGCGCGGAACGTTGGCGCGGGCGCGCGGTGGTGCGCCGACGCGAAACGGCGTCCGGTCTCCCTCTCCGCGCGTGGGCAACGAATCTCTCGGACGACAATCCGCTGACCCTCCCGACATTATTTTTGATTCTCGCCTACATCATCAGCACAGTGCTTTCGCTTTCACCCACAGTTTCGTTTTTTGGTTCGTATCAACGTTTGCAAGGTCTCTACACCTACTCTGCCTATCTCGTCATTTTTTTCCTCGCCGCCGGTCTTGTGCGCACCCGCGCGGATGTGGAACGCGCCATCAACATCGTCCTGGTCGTCAGTTTTCCCATCGCCGTATACGGCATCCTTCAACATTATTTTGTTGACCCGCTGCCGTGGGTCGGCGACGTAACCACACGCGTTGCTTCGAATTTGGGCAATTCGATTTTTATTGGCGCGTTCCTCATTCTCACTATTCCGCTTGCGCTCGCGCGCTTGCTTGAATCCGCACAGCGGGTCGCCAAAACGGTTGCGCCGCCGTTGGCAGTTTACGCCGCCGTGCTCGTTACGCTGCTCGCGGTGGCTGCCGCGTGGGGCTTGACCTTTGACCTCGGCGCGAAACCGCTCATCGAAACCAACTACACCGGCACGCTCACACCAGAGCAACTTGTGCTCGCGTCGGGCGCGTTCCATCTCGCGTTCTTTGCATCGGTGCTTGTGATTGCATTGTGGTGGGGCGTCGCCTTTTTGCTCAAACAGCGCGTGAGTAATTTTCTCTTGGTCGGTTTGTATGCGGCGCTGCTCGCGATTGAATTGGTCGCGCTGTTATTTTCGCAGAGTCGCGGTCCTCTGCTCGGCATTCTCGGCGGCTTGTTCACGTTTGGCGTCCTCTATGCCATTGTGCGCGGGGCGCGCCGCGTTGCACTGGGCTCCGTCGGCGCAGCGTTGACGGTGCTCGTGCTCCTCGCGCTCATCAATATCCCCAATTCGCCGCTCTCGCCACTGCGCGATTTGCCGTACATCGGGCGCATGGGACGCGTGTTTGAACTGGAAGGCGGGACAGGACGCGTGCGCGTGTTGATTTGGCAGGGCGCGTTAAAATTGGTTGTCCCTCACGAGCCATTATGGTCGCCGCTCTCCGGAGATGACGCCTTTAACATCGTGCGCCCGCTGTTCGGCTATGGACCCGAAACGATGTATGTGGCGTACACCAAATTCTATCCGCCCGAACTCGGCACGCTGGAATCGCGCAACGCGACGCCCGACCGTTCGCACAATGAAACGTTCGACGCGTTGGTTACCACCGGACTCTTTGGGTTCATCGCAGAAAATATTTTGTTCCTCACCATTTTCTATTTCGCGCTGAAATGGCTCGGCTTGATGCCGTCCACGCGCGCGCGCAACTTATTTATCGCGTTATGGTTCGGCGTCGGCGTTTTGCTCGCGGTGCTTTTCGGTTTCGCACTCGGCTGGGAATTTATTGGCGTCGCCCTGCCGGGCGGAATGATTCTCGGGATGTTTGTGTATCTCATTGCGTTCACGCTGCGGAGCCGAAACGAAACGAATGAACCAACGCCCAATGCTTTGTGGCTTGTCGCGCTCACTTCGATTTTTGTCGCGCATTTCGTCGAAATCCATTTCGGGATTGCGATTGTTTCTACGCGCCTTTACTTTTGGTTTTTTGCGGCGGTGTTTGTGCTGCTCGGACTCGGACGCGTCACGATGCAAGAAGAGTTCGCGCCGACCATTGTCGAGCCCAAAGAGAAACTCGCTGCGGAGGCGAGCGCGCCGCGACGCAAACGCACTCAAACCGCTGTCTCGGGCACTGCGCGCAGAGAACAGCCCGCCGTGCGCCGCGTTTCCACCGCGCCATTGATTACGTATGCGTTCTTGGTCGGCTTGATGCTCGCGGTGATGGGTTATGATTACATCACCACAAACAACATTGGCACGCTCGGCGGTCAGGCGATGAGCGGTTTGGACATTGTGCGGAGCGCGCTCACGTTGAAACAAACGACCGAAGGGGTGATGCCGTCTTTTGCGATGCTCTGGCTGTTTGTGGGGACGCTGTGGCTCGGGTTGGGGATATGCGCGAACGAATGGGGACGCAGTTTTAGACTCGGCGCGCGCGATTGGAGTGTCGCAGTCCTGCTATTTCTCGTATTGGCGTTTGCCATTTTTTCGGGGCTCGCGTTTTATCACATTCTCTTGATTGCCACCGTCGGCGAAACGATTCTCGACGCGCTCTTGACTGCCGTCGTAATGTTTTACGTTTTCACATTTCTGGTCGTCATCGTCTGCGCGATTACGCTGATGTTTGATGAACCTCTGCCCACTGTTTGGGTGAATCGCACCACCAATTATGTGGTCTTGCCCGTGCTGGCGCTCGTCGCGCTCGTTTTGATTTTGGCAACCAATATTGACCCGATTCGCGCGGACATGTTGTACAAACAAGCCGCGAATTTGACGGGGCAGGACAATGCGCGCGCGATTACATTTTTGCAGCGCGCGCTCGCGCTCCAACCACAACAAGATTATTACGATTTGTTCTTGGGACGCGCGTATTTGGACGCCGCGAAAAGCGCGACGGATGTGGCACAGCAGGTGGATGATTTGAATCTAGCACAACAAGCGCTTGACCGCGCGCGCGACATTAATCCGTACAACACCGACCATTCCGCGAATCTCGCGCGTTTGGCGCAAGCGCGCGGCGCGTTGGCGCGCGACCCAGCTGTGCAAATTGATGCGTACAAGCAAGCGGCAGTGTATTTCGACCAGGCGAATCGGCTCAGCCCGAACACCGCGCATTTGTACGACCAGCACGCGCAAGCGCTCTTGGAATATGCGGATGTGCTGAAAGCGAACGGCAAGAGTAATGACGCCATTATTGATTTGGCGCGCCAACAAATCCAAAACGCGTTGAACGTGGACGCGACCTTTTGTCTCACCTACGCCGTCCGCGCGCAGGCGCAGACGGCGTGGCGCGCGCGCGTTGCCGACGCCTTGAAAGCGATAGAGTATGCGCCGCAATGCGGCGATGTGTTTTACAGTGAAGGTTTGTCGCTCGCGGTGAATGAATTGGCGCACGCCGGCGATGAAGCGGCGGCTGCCAAAGAAGACGACGCGTTCGAACAAGTCATGAGCCAAGCCGCGCAAACAAATCCTTCGCTCGAAGTTTTTACGACGCTCGCGAATTTTTATTCCAAAGCCGGACGCGTGACGCAAGCCATCGCCGCGACGGACGGCGCGCTCGCGCACATTCCCGCGAACGACGCGACCACGCGCAAACGCTACGAGGATTTTCGTTTTACGCTGGTTGAATTGCAAAAGGCGTTGGACGCGGCGAACGCATCGCCGCAAGATGTGGAATTGCAGCGCGCAGTCGCGCAGCAGTGGCTCGCGCGCGGGCAAATTGATTTTGCGCTGCCCGCGTATCAACGCGTGCTCGCGCTCAAACCCGATGATTTGGACGCGCAACGTCAGGTGACACTGTTGTTGATTGCGAGCGACCAATTGACAGAGGCACAAGCGCATTTGGCGTTTGTGCTGGCACATGCGCCGGCGGAACAAGCCGCATTGTGGCAAGGATTGAATCGCGTGCTGAGCGACATTGCCGCGAACAATACGGACGATGCGATTTCGCAGTTGGACGCGCTGGTAAAAAATGCCGACAAGAATGATTTCGCGTTGATGAGCGCGTTACGCCAACTCGCCACAAGTCTGCACGCCGGGGGTTGACACACCATGCAAACGATTCTGTTGATTTTGCTTGCATCGCTCGTGTTTGCCGTTGCGGCAACGCCACTTGCCCGCCGCGTCGCGTTTGCCTTGGGCATTCTCGACCAACCCAATGCGCGCAAAGTTCACACGTCGCCGGTGCCGTTACTCGGCGGCGTTGCTATTTATGTTGCGTTTCTCGGCGCGCTCCTTTTGTTTAGCGATGCGTTCTATGTGAATCAGGTCATCGGTATTTTGCTCGGCGCAACGTGGGTCTCGTTTCTCGGCATTTGGGACGATTGGCGCACTCTGCGTCCGGCAGTCAAACTCGCGGGGCAATTGATTCCGATTGCGATTTTGATTTTGACGGGCGTGCGCGTCGAATTTCTACGCAATTCATTTTTAAATGTTTTGGTCACGGCGGCGTGGATTGTGGGCATCACGAACGCGGTAAATTTTTTGGATAACATGGACGGACTTTCGGGTGGCGTTGCTGCGATTGCGAGCGCGTGGTTTCTCGCGTTGAGTCTTCTCAACGGACAATTTTTAGTGGCGCCGTTCGCCGCCGCGTTATTGGGCGCGTCGCTCGGTTTCTTGGTGTATAATTTCAACCCTGCGCGGATTTTTATGGGCGACGCGGGCAGTTTGTTCTTGGGATTCATGCTCGCCGCTGTCGGTTTGAAATTGCGTTTTCCGGCACATCCCGATACGATTACGTGGATGATTCCCGTTCTCGTGCTCGGAGTTCCCGTTTTGGACATGACGCTCGTGACGCTGGCGCGGCTGCGGCGCGGTGTGAATCCTTGGACGACAGCGGGCAAAGACCATCTCTCGCATCGTCTCGTGAAAATGGGTATGAGTTACCGCCGCGCCGTATTGACAATCTATGCGTTGTGCGTACTGTGTGGCGCGCTTGCTCTGCTGGTGCAATACGTCTCTTTTGAAATTGCCTATGCGCTTTTCGCGTTCGCGCTGTGCGCGGGCGCGGCAGTTATTTTCTTTTTTGAAAGGATGAACACCCAAACACTATAATGACCGATTTATCTTTGGATTTGACACAAGCGCTTGCGGAAAAAATTAACACGCGCACCGCGCGCATCGCCGTCATTGGCATTGGTTATGTCGGACTGCCGCTTGCCACCGCCTTTGCCGCCGCCGGTTTTGTCACAGTCGGACTCGACCTTGACGCACGCAAAACACAAGCCATCCAGCGCGGCGAATCGTACATCCCCGATGTCGAGAGCGCGCTCGTCGCAAAACTTGTCGCCAGTGAAACTCTGCGCGCGACCGACGACGAAACAACTCTCGCGGATGCCGATGTAATTTTCATTTGTGTACCGACGCCGTTCGACCGCATGAAAGCGCCCGACTTGGGCATGATTCGCAGTGCCAGTGAAAGCATTGCGCGTCATTTGCGGCGCGGGCAAATGGTGATTCTCCAAAGCACCACCTATCCCGGAACGACAGAAGAATTTGTGTTGCCGATTCTGGAAACGAGCGGATTCAAAGCCGGGCAAGATTTTTATCTCGCGTTTTCGCCGGAACGAATTGACCCGGGCAACAAAGAGTGGAGCGCGAACAACATGCCCAAAGTGTTGGGTGGACTTACACCGCAATCCACTGAACTCGCGCGCGCGTTGTTGGCAACGCTGACGCCACAGGTGCATTTGGTTTCCACACCCCGCGCGGCGGAAATGACAAAACTGCTGGAAAATATATTTCGCAGTGTAAACATTGCGCTCGTCAACGAATTGGCATTGTTGTGTGAACGCATGGACATTAATATTTGGGAAGTGATTGACGCCGCAAAAACGAAACCGTTTGGCTTTATGCCCTTTTACCCCGGCGCGGGAGTGGGCGGGCACTGCATTCCGGTGGACCCGTATTATCTTTCATGGAAAGCGCGCGAATTTGATTTTTATACCAAATTTATCGAACTCGCCGCCGAAGTCAATCAGTCCATGCCCTTCCATGTGGTCAATCTCGTCGCGGACGCGGTGAACCGCGATGGCAAAGCCTTGCGCGGCGCGCAAATTCTGATTCTTGGCGTCGCGTTCAAACGCGATATTGACGACGCGCGCAATTCGCCTGCCGAACGCGTTATCGAATTGCTGCGCGCGCGCCACGCCCACGTTTCGTACCACGACCCATATGTGCCGCAGTTTCACATCGGGGATAGCGTGTTTTATCCCGACGCGCAAGTGCTGGACGGCGTCGCGTTGACACCCGCGAGTGTGCGCGCGGCGGATGTGGTGGTCATTGTTACGGGACATCGCGTGGTAGATTATGGGATGGTGCTCGCCAACGCCCGACGCGTGGTGGATACGACCAATGTCACCGCGCCGCTCCCGGGCAATGGAAAGGTGCTCCGCCTCGGCGCGCCATCAGCGGATTCCGCCGCAGACGGTAAAGCAAACGGCAGCACATGACGTCTCCACTTGTTTCGCTTCAACCCGTTCCACCACCGCTGCTCATCGTCGTTTCCGGACCGAGCGGCGTGGGCAAGGACGCGACGCTCAAGCGCATGCAAGCGCGTAATATGCCGTTTCACTTTGTAGTGACGACGACGACGCGCCCACAGCGCGCGAACGAAGTGGAAGGCGAGGACTATCATTTCGCTTCGATGGCAGAGTTTCAAGAAAAATTGGCGCGGGGTGATTTTTTAGAATACGCGAATGTGTATGGCAACATGTACGGCAATTCCAAGAGCGATATTGAAAACGCGTTGGCGCGCGGCTCTGACGTGATAATGCGGATTGATGTACAAGGCGCCGCGACCCTTCGCAAAAAAGTGGACGGCGCGATTTTTATTTTTCTGCTTTCGACCCTGCAAGAATTGGAAACGCGCTTGCGCGCGCGCAAAACCGAAAATGAAGATGCCTTGCAGACGCGCCTCAATCTCGCCGCGCGCGAAATGGAAGAACGAGTGCATTTCGATTATTGCTTGTGGAATGAAAACAGTCATTTGGACGACACCGTTCAAGACATCATCGCCATCCTGCGCGCCGAAAAATTGAGAACGCACCCGCGCCAAGTTAGATTCAGGTGACGGAGGAGGCAAGACGAACGCGTCGAATGGTTCGTCTTGCCTCATTCGTCGTTCGTCTCATGTTATACATTGGCACGAGCGGTTTCCAGTATGACGATTGGGTCGGACCGTACTATCCGGAAGGTTTACCCAAAGAGAATTGGCTGTCGTTTTACGCGCAAGAATTTCAAACGCTGGAAATCAATTTCACGTATTATCGAATGCCGACCGCGCGCGGTTTGGCGGGCATGGCGCGCAAAGTTCCCGAAGGATTTTGTTTCGCCATCAAAGCGACGAAGGAAATGACCCACGCGCGCGAACGCGCGAACAATGTCTTTGAACAATTCCAAGACGCGTTGCAGCCGCTCATCGCGGAGAACAAATTTGGAGTCATCCTCGCGCAGTTCCCCAGTTCGTTTCATCGGAACGACGAAGCGCGCGACTATATGAAATATTTGCGCGCGCAATTGGACACGCTGCCCGTCGTCGTCGAACTGCGAAACAAGGAATGGGTGGACGACGAACACGCCGAAGAGACGTTTGAATTTTTGAATCAAAATCAATTGGGCTATTGCTGTGTGGACGAACCCTTTTTCCCGCGCGTCGCGCAAGTGACCTCCAAGATTGCGTACGTGCGTTTTCACGGGCGCAATTACAAAAAGTGGTGGCGGCACGAACACGCGTGGGAACGCTACGATTACACCTATTCGGTTCAAGAGCTGCAAGAGTGGACACCGAAAATTGAACAGATGAACGCCATGGCAGAGAACACGTTCGTCTTTTCCAACAATCACTATCGCGCGCAAGGCATTGACACGGCACGCCAATTGAAATTGCTTTTGACGAACGCGTCATAGCACCGCGCGCGCAAAAGCAATCCGCTTTGCCAATCCCAAACTCCGGTCTCGATTCTCTTTTTCCATGTCCAGCGAAACCCCTCTTTTGAAACCCATGTCTGCCGGCGACATTTTGGATGCCGCCATCCGCCTCTATCGCCAAAATTTCATTCCACTCGTAACGATTGTGGCGATTGTAAATGTCCCGATTCTGGTTCTCCAGTCCGTTGGTTACGCCTTTGTTCTTCCGCTCTCGGATGACCCGAACGCGTTCAGAAACTTGAATCCGTCCACCGTCGGCATCTTTTTTGGTATCCTCACGTTCGTGGTCGCCCTTGTCGGCGGAATTTTTTCGTTGCTTGAATTGGGTGCGTTGACCGCGTTTGTTTCCGAACGCTTTTTGGGGCATGAGATGACGGTCCGCCGCGCGTATCGCGTCGCGTTCGGGCGCGCGGTCTCGCTGCTCATTGCCGCGATTTTATTTTTCTTTGCAGTACTCGCTCTCGTGGCGGTTGTGATGGGCATAATCTTTGTGCCGGTCTTGGCGCTCGGCGTTTCGGGCGGCACCAATCAGACCGGTAACGCGTTGGCAGGCATTGCTTTTTTATGTTTGTGTGTGTTGTTCATCCCGCTCTTGCTCGGCGTTGCGTACTTTACCACGCGGTGGATTTTTTGGATTCAAGCCATCGTCATTGAACAGTACAACAGCACCGGCGGGTTGGGACGCAGTTGGAAATTGGTCAAGGGCAGTTTTTGGCGCGTGTTTGGTTTTTTGCTGTTGATTTCGCTCATGGTGTATTTTCTCACGCTCGGTCCGGTCGGCGCCATGTCGGTGGGCTTGGTATTTTTGCCTTCGCCGCTCTTGCGTTTCGTTTTGCAAAGTATCCTCAGCGGAATCATTGGCATTCTCGTCGCACCGCTGCAATATACAACGCTCACGGTGTTGTATTACGATTTGCGTATTCGCAAAGAAGGTTTCGATTTGCAAATGCAAATGCAGGACACACCCCCCGGCTCGAGCGGACTTGAACCGCCTCTCGATTTGCCCTCACTTATTCCGGGTTCCTCATGACGATGCGCGTCCTTCGCGTTGGCTTGCTTGGTCTGCTCTTGGTGGTTGGCGGTTTGGGATGGCTCGTTCCGCCCATTCTGCGCGCGCAGGCATCTATATCGTTTGACGAATATCACCGCGCCGTCGCGCAAGCGCTCGCGCTCACCCAACAAGCCAGCGCGCTGCCATCCTCCGAACGCGCGACGCTCTTGAACCGCGCGGCAAACGAACTGGAATCCATTCGCCTCGCGCAAACCCCGTCGGGCGCGAACGCGGCGATTGACAATTCCGAATTGCTGACGTTACTGCGCGATGCCAACAAGACCGAAATCGCGCGTGCGCGCCTCGCGGCGCTTGAAGACGCGCTGGCACAACCGCTCGCCAATGTCTCTGCCAATGATTTATCTACCTTGCGCGATATTTTAAGTCGTCCGCCATTTACGGCAACAGAAAATTGGTACGACGCGATTTTGCGCGCGCTCCAAGAATTTTTGGACCGCTTGTTTCAGAACACCGCGCAAGGTGTTTTTGACGCGCGCGATATTTTGGTTGTCCTCGCGCTGCTTGCGGTGGGTGCCGTGTTGGTTTATTTTTTCCGAACGCTGCGCCGCAATTTGGTGGATGACCAAGAACTGCCGATGCCGCTGTTGGAGAATGACGCGCGCACACCCGCCGAAGCGTTCGACAATGCCGAGCGTTTCATCCACGCGGGCGACTTGCGTTCGGCGGTGCGCCAATTGTATTTGGCGACACTGCTGCTGCTCGACCAACGCGGGCGCATCAAATATGACCCCACGTTAACGAATCGCGAATACTTGAGGCAAGCGGCGCGCGACCCGCGCGCCGCCGCGGCGCTCGAACCCATCGTCGAAACCTTTGACCGCACGTGGTACGGCTCGAAACCCATCTCGCGTCAAGAATTTGAAACGTATCGGCGGCGTGTGGAGCAGGTGCGCGAATTATGAAACGCCTGCGTCTCGGGCGCGATGTGTGGCTGCTGCTCGCGCTCTTTATCCTTATTGGAATTTTCTCCGCGTTCATCGCGCTGCGCCAACGCGAATTTGCAGAGGCGCAAGCAATTCAAACGCGCTATTCCTCGCATGGGGCGCAAGGCAATGGCACCCTCGCGTTGTACATGTGGCTCGACCGCATGGGCTATCGCGTGGAACGCATCGAAAATCGCGCGTTTCAAATTTCTGATACCACGCGCGTTTTGTTTGTGCTCGGTCCCATTCAAACCATCGAACAAAATGAAGCCGCATATATTTTGCAGTGGGTCGCGCGCGGCAATACCTTGATTGTCGCCGACAACGCGGGCTTGGCATCCAACAATTTGTTTCGCGCGCTGTCAGTGGAACCGGACACGCTCGCCGAGCGCGCGGAACGCGTTGGCTTGACGCAACCGCTCGTGGACGCGTCGGTGGATGAAATGCAAATCCAGACATTCAACGGACTCGCCTTCGAGAATGGAAATTTCACCGCCTACGCGCAGGCAAAAGGCAAACCAGTGCTGGCGCGCGTCAAGCATGGCGATGGCATCGTCTGGATTTCAAGCGCGCCCGCGCTGTTTACGAATCAAAACTTGAACGACGAGGACAACGCGCGAGTCGTCGCCGCGCTCGTGGCAAATCTGCCGCGCGCAAGCGGAATCGCCTTTGACGAATATCATCTCGGTTTGCAAACGCAAGAGACAGGTGGATTTATCGAGGTGCTGTACGATACACCGTGGGGCTGGGGCGTTTTGTTTGCCATCGTCGCCGTCTTTTTCTATCTCGCCGTGAACGGGCAGCGTTTCGGACGCGTAATGCCGATTCCCAAAACGCTTGCGCGCCGCAGTCCGAGCGAATACGTCACCTCGATGGCAAATCTGTTCCGACGCGCCAACAAACGCGGCATGGTGCTGTACCACTATCGCCATTCGTTAAAGCGGCGGCTTGGTCGTCCCTATCATCTCAATCCGGAACTCGGCGATGAACGGTACATCGAGATGCTCACGCGTCTACGTCCGGAAGTGGACCGCGCGGAATTGGTACGCATTTTGAATACACTGCGTCGTACCGACATTTCCGAAGCCGAACTCGTCCAAGCCGCAGAACAGGCGGTAACTTTTGGGGGACGGCGAACGTAAAAAAGCAATCGGGATTCAGTCTCTAATTTCTCTTCCCATCTCCATTTTTTTCCATGAACACACAAGCCGCTTACCAAGCTCTCTTGACGGAATCGAAAAAAGCATTGGTCGGGCAAGACCCTGTATTTGAACAAATGGTCATTGCCTTGTTTGTGCGCGGACACGTTTTGCTCGAAGGCGTGCCGGGCACCGCGAAAACGCTCGCGGCGAAAACATTGGCGCATCTCGTGCGCGCCGAATTCAAGCGCGTGCAATTCACGCCCGACTTGATGCCGTCGGATATTGTCGGCACCCAAGTGTTTGATATGAACACGAGCAAGTTTTATTTGAAACACGGACCCGTTTTTGCGAATGTGGTGCTCGCGGATGAAATCAATCGCGCGCCCGCAAAAACACAAGCCGCGCTGCTCGAAGCAATGGAAGAACGGCAGGTCACTATTGAAGGGGAACGCCATACGCTGCCCGAACCGTTTCTTGTTTTGGCGACGCAAAATCCTGTCGAGTACGAAGGAACGTATCCCCTGCCCGAAGCGCAACTCGACCGCTTCCTTTTCAAAACAATTGTCGGGTATCCCGCACTCGACGCGGAAGCAGATATATTGCGGCGCTATCATCACGGTTTCGACGCGCATCGCCTCGCGGACGCGGGCTTGACGCCGATTCTCTCGCCTGCTGATTTGTCACAGCTGCGCGCGGAAATTGACAGCATCACCGTTGAGGACGGAATTCTCACGTACATTACAAAATTGTCCGACGCGACGCGTCGCGCGAACGACCTTGCTTTGGGCGCAAGTCCGCGCGCTTCGATTGCGATGCTGCTCGCGTCCAAGGCGTACGCGGCGATGCAAGGACGCAGCTATGTTGTCCCTGACGATGTGAAATATGTCGCGCTGCCCGTTTTGCGTCACCGCATCTTGTTGAAACCCGAAGCGGAAATCGAAGGATTGAACGCGGATGGAATTATTCAACGCCTGTTGGCGTCGGTGGATGTGCCGAGATAGTGCGATAGTGTGAGAGTGTGATAGTGCGAGAGTGCGCGAATGTCTGACGCTGCGCTCGAAAGATTCCATATGCAAGAACCTTTTTCCAACACCGCGCGCGAATTGAGCTGCCCGAACTGCGGTGCGCCGTACCAGCTTCCCGCGTTCGGCAATCAAACTGTGTGTGAGTATTGCGGCGCGCGCTTTCTCGTGCCCGCAAACGTGCGCGCATCCAACACAAATCAGTTGGCAGATGCGCCGACCATTGAAATCACCGTTCCCCCAGTGCAGACCGATGCTGCGCGCTGGGTCAAGTGGTTGGTGATTTTCATTGTCATTGTTACGGTGGTGCCAACGGTCTGCGGCGTCGGCGCGGCAGTGTGCGGCGCGCTGGCTCCGCTCGGCGTATTTTTCTTTCGCTAAGAGACGCTTTCAAAATGGCTAAACTGGATTGGCATTGTCGGATAATCAAATGAGTGTCAGCATCGAGCGTTTTTGCTGAATTCATTTTAAAAGCGCCTCTCATGCTGCTCACGCCGCGCGCCCTCTTGCTTTTGCTTTTCACCGCGCCGCTGCTCGCGCTTGGCGCGCTCGCGCCGCTGATGGTGTACGTGGGCATTGGTTATTTGCTGCTCGTCGTCGCCATGATTGCGGCAGACCGCGCGCTTTCCCCGAAACCGCAACAATTTACATTGACGCGCCAAAACGATGCGCGCCTTTCACTCGGTGCAGAAAATCGCGTAGTGGTGCGCGTGGAAAACAACAGCCGCCGCGCCGTGCGCGCGATGGCGCGTGATGAATTTCCACCACAATTTCGCGCGGACAAGATTTTCCTCGATGCCCGCGCCCAACAACACGAAAACGCGCGCGCCATACCCTTTCTCTTCAAGCCGCGCATTCCAGTCGAGTTGCTTTATCATGTCAATCCTCCGCGTCGCGGTGATTATCAGTTCGGCGATTTGAATTTGCGCTGGTGGGGCGTGTTAGGTTTGGTCATTCGCCAAGCGCGTTTTCCCGCGCGTGCGCCCGTCAAGGTCTATCCGAATTTGTTGGACATTCGCAAATATGAATTGCAAGCGCGCAAAGGGATGCTGCAAGAAATCGGTCTGCGTCAGGCGCGCATGTTGGGCAGCGGCACCGAATTTGAACGCTTGCGCGAATATCAACTCGACGACGAATTTCGCAAGATTGATTGGAAAGCAACGGCGCGGCGCGGCAAACCTGTCACGCGCGAATTTGAAACCGAAAAAAGTCAGACGGTGATGTGTTTGTTGGACGCGGGGCGTTTGATGCGTCCGCCCGTGAACGACGCGGCGAATCAGACGGGACACGCGCTGGCGAAAATTGATTATTCCATCAACGCGGTGTTGATGCTCGCGTACGTCGCGGCATTGCGCGGCGACCGCGTGGGCTTGCTCACGTTCGCGGATGAAGTGACGAATTATCTCGCGCCGCGCGCGGGACGCGGACAATTCTACAAAATGTTGGCGCTGTTGTACGCGGTCGAGTCACAGCCCGTCGAGTCGGATTATGTGCGCGCGTTCTCGTATCTCGGCGCAAAACATAAAAAGCGTTCGCTCATTGTGATATTTTCCGACATTGCGACGGGCATCGCCGCCAATACGTTGGTGCGCCAACTCGCGCCCCTTTCGCCGCGCCATCTCGTCTTGCTCGTCGCCATCAGCGACCCGACCATCGTCCAACTTGCGAGCCAAATTCCGCGCGATTCCGCGAGCGTGTACGAACGCGCGGTGGCGGAGCAATTGGTGGACGAGCGCACATTGATTTTGGAAACGCTGCGCCAACGCGGCGTGCTTACGCTCGACGTTCCGGCGAACCAATTGACCGTCGCGGTGGTAAACAAATATTTGGAATTAAAAGCGCGGGGGCGGATTTGAGACTGGAGACCCGAGACTGGAGTGTGGAGATTGAATTCTGCCTAATCTCTAGTCTCGGTTCCCTTTTTTCTTGCCACCAACAACAAATACGCGTACATCAAAACACCGGTCAAAATTCCGCCGCCATATTTTACAGGCGCGGGAATTGCATTGGACGGCGAAATAATTCCTTCAATGATTCCTGCGAGGATGAGAAACGGCGCCGTGCCGAGCAGCAAGCGAATGGATTTGTTTGCCGCGACGCCCAGCGCATCGCGCCGCGAGTACAGCCCCGGACGCAGTAACGCATAGCCGAGCATCAATCCTGCGCCACCTGCCATAGTGATTTCACTCAATTCCAAAAACGCGTGCCCCACGACAAATTCGTACAAGGGCGCGGCGTGGTTATAGTAATGCAGCAGCCCGAACACGGTCCCAAAGTGAACGCCGCTGAACATCAAAATATAGACCGTCCAAAATCCAAACAGCATTCCACCCGCGTACGCTTGAAACGCGACGCCGAGATTGTGTGTCATAATACTCGCCGCGCCCACCTGATTGGCTTCGTTCAATTCTTTCCACCATGGATGCCCTGAACGAATCCATTCAATCGCAATGGGCGAAAGCACAACGTTCGCGGCGTCGGGATACCAAAACGTTACAAACATCGCAATGCCCCACGGCACAAACAGCAGCAGCGCCGCGACGAACGTGAACGGCAGCAGCTCGCGATATAATTGCGGCAATCCATAACGATAAAAATTCCGCACGCGCCGCCATATCAGCGGTTCGCCGCGATAGACGACGGGATGCGCGCGCCCGACGAGATGGTTCAAATACGCGGTCACATCATTTTGCGGCAAGTCACGCTGCGCGATGGCAAGGTCAGATGTGGCGCTGCGGTACAATTGTCCAAACTCGACCAACTCGGCTTGCGAGAGCGAACGCACTTGGTCGCGTTCAATCCGCATCAAAAATTTTTCTAACCGTTCCCAGTCTCGTTTGCGTTGGCGCAGCAATTCTTCAGGTTGCATAAATGGAATTTACTCCCACCGACCAATTTGTCGTCGAAACTCCAGAGAACATTCGCTTTGGGTATGATGTCGCAGATATTGGTTCGCGCTTTCTTGCCGTCTTGCTCGATTCTTTGATTCAAGGCGTGTTGTATATTCTTTTGCTGTTGGCAATTGTGATTATCACGCAGCAGCTCGCGCGCATCGAACTGCCCGACTGGGCAGCGCAGCTGCTTGCCGTGCTCTTGATTCTAGTACTCTTTATGATTCAATTCGGATATTTTTTGTTCTTTGAACTGGTAATGAACGGACAAACACCGGGCAAACGTTTGTTACACTTGCGCGTCATCAAAGAGAACGGCTACCCACTCGCGCCGCTCGACGCAATCATTCGCAATATGGTGCGCGTGATTGATTTTTTTCCGTTCGCGTATGGTGTGGGTGTCATTGTCATGTTTTTCAACAAACGCGCAAAACGGCTCGGCGATTTTGCGGCGGGCACGCTCGTGGTGAAAATGCGCGACCAGGTGAAATTGCAACAGCTCGCCACAACATCGCAAGCGCTCAAGCCCACTGCCGCGCCGCTGTTAGCGGACGCGCATCGCCTGGATGAGAATGATATTGAACTCGCCGAAACATTTTTACAACGCCGCGCGCAAATGAGTGACCCCGCGCCGCTTACGGTGCAAATCGCGCAGCGCCTCGCGAAAAAAATGGCGCGCGCCGATGTGCCTGTCACTCCCACTGCCGCGCTGACATTTTTACAAGATGTGGTCAACGCGTATCGCGCCCCGCGCGGCAGCTAATTGTATGCCTGCCGGGTCTTCTGACAAGCTCCGCCTTTTGGTTTGATGCTCCACCATGTTTTTGCGTGCTCTCTCGTGTTGGCTGGCAATTCTCGGCGTCCTCGTTTTCTCCACTCCGCTTGACGCGCAAGACGGCAGCGCGTTTCTCGAGCGCGCCATTCCGCTCGCGCAAAAATCACAACGCGAAACAACCGTGCCCGCGTCCGTTACGCTGGCGCAGGCGATGTGGGAAACCGGGCGCGGCGTCAGTCCCATCGGGGAGGCAAATAATTTTTTTGGCATCAAAGCAGCAGGGGCATCGGATGCCGACGTGAATGTTGGACCGATTGCCAACGGCTGGGTGTGGGCGTGGACCAAGGAATGGGATGGAAACAAATACATCTCGCGCCGCGAACGGTTTCGCCAATACGCGAACATGCAAGACTCGTTTCGCGACCACGGCTTGTTGTTGGCGACGACGCCGCGCTATGCCGATGCGATGCGCGCGGTGGACGATGCGCGGGAATTTGCGAGACGACTCGCCGCAGCAGGATACGCTACTTCGCCAACGTATGCGGAGGATTTGATTCGGTTGATGGACGCGGAGGATTTGTACCAATACGATTTGCCGCGCAATGATTTGGAATTGGTGGCGCAATCCGAGACGGTGCAGGTGCAGCGCGGACAAATTTTCCAAATTTATTTTGATGTGAAAAATATCGGATTCGGAACGTGGAGTCCGTCAGCCAATTATTATTTGGCAAGTACCAACAGTAACTCGTTGAGCGCCGCCGCGCAGCAACCCCTAGACCAATTGGTGCCGCCCGAACGCGTGAAACGTTGGGCAATTACAATGGTTGCGCCCGATACAGCGGGCACGTTCACATCGCGCTGGCGAATGAAACACGGGACGGAAGATTTTGGTCCGGAGCTCAGCGTGCGGGTTGAGGTGCAAGCGGCGCCCGCGCTCGCGTTGTGGTATTGGGTCGGCGGAGCCGTTGCACTGGGCGCGTTGTTGTTGGGCGGGGGAATTGTGCTCGCCAAAACGCGCACAAAAAAACTCCTACACTCGTGAGGATTCGAGCGCAGGAGGAATGAGCAAGCGGGTATCCGCGTACGGAAATGATTTTCGTTTTGAGAGTTTCGAGCGCGGCGCTAGTCAAGACGTTGCTGTGTGCGATACCAATCGTTCAGCGCTTCGGACAATTCAAATTCGGCAGAGCCAATATCCAACATCGCGCTCGCCGTCTCGTCATGGTCCGGGTTCTGTTTGAGCGTATTGCTCCGTTTTTGAATTACCTTTTCTTGATATTTGCGTGCGGCTTTGGCAACGCGGCGCAGAGCATTCAGTTCTTTGTCCATGATTGTGAGCTCCGAAAAAAATTTTCCCCCCAGCCGACCTAAGGTGAGAATACCACTTGGCGCAAAGCAACGTCAACAGATTTTTATTGCAAAATCGTTACAAAGCAGTTAAAGTAGCCAAAAATAGATGCTTTCTGAATCCCTACAGACTTTTGCCGCCGGCTTTTACCGCCACGTGGATGAAACCTTCCAACGCGCGGTATCAAAATTGGGCGGCACACATGATTTCGATTTTTCCATCGCCGGACACATTGTGCGTCTCAGTTTTGCGGGAACTGCAACCGTCGCCGCGCTCACGCGCGCGCTCGCGCATCTCCGCGTGCACGGCGTGACGACGGCAGAGATTACGATTCAGATATGGGAAGTTCAAGAGAGCGGCATCGCGCCGCCGCCGCCGATTTGGGGGACGGACGCTTACGCGCAGCGCGGTGAGGTGCGCGGATTCAACGACGCGCGCTACGCGACCGTTTTTCATCCCGACGGACGAGTCTTGTTTGTGTACGACGCGGTGGAGCGGCGGGGCACGGTTGTAGTTTTTGATACGGCGGACTTGCCCGCGTACGAGCGCGCCGCGCCGCTCCGTCCAATTCTGACCCAAGCGCTGGCTTTATACGGAACACAGTACGCTCACGCGGGAGCGGTGGGATTTCCGGATGGCGGTGTGCTTTTGGCAGGCAAAAGCGGCGCGGGAAAATCCACCACTTCGCTCGCGTGCTTGAATTCCGATTTATTGTTTGCCGGTGATGATTATTGCGCGCTGCAAGTGG
Organism: Chloroflexota bacterium; assembly: GCA_029778615.1. Classification (GTDB taxonomy): domain Bacteria; phylum Chloroflexota; class Anaerolineae; order UBA4142; family SHND01; genus SHND01. Next base: position 41,029 of record JAKOPZ010000010.1, read on the forward strand.
ACAAGCAGCCCATTGCGCACAGTTTGTACAACAGCGCCAAAGGCACGTCGCAAACCGTCGCGCACTTGCCGTTTCTCGAACCGTATATTCAATTTTGGGATACCGAAGGTTCCGCCAAAGCGATTTGGTATTTGTACGAGCATCTGCCGCACAAAATGATTTCGCAGTTTCCACTGTGCGCGATTTTGCTTCCGCGCGTGACGAGACAAGTCTCTACGCATTTAATCTCCGCGCCGCCCCATGCTGCGCTGGTCGCGTTGGCGCCCAGTACCATTCAACAATTGCCCAATGCCGACGCGCAGGTCTTGCGGCGGCTCGCGGTCATTGCGCGCCATCTGCCCTGTTATTATTTGGATGTGGGAACAGACATGGCGCAAATTCCCCAAACGATTGAAAATTTCCTGTATATGCAAGGAGCGCGCCAATGAAAAAAAAGCGCGCGCTCACCACATTACTGCTCGGCGCAAGCTATCAAGCATTCTGGAACCGCTACTGCCGCGCGAACTGGGAACAATACGCCGCGCGCCATGATGCCGACTTGATTCTTTTCGACACGCCGCTCGACGACTCGCCGCGCGCCAAAAGACGCGGCGTGGCATGGCAAAAACTTTTGACGCCGGTTCAACCGCAAACGCGCGACTATGAACAATTGGTGTGGCTCGACGCAGACATGCTCATTCATCCGCGCGCGGCATGGGTCGGCACTGATGTCCCATTGCATCTCGTCGGCGCAACCGACGAATACGCGTATCCCACCCCGGATTTGAATCGCCGCGCGCTCGCGCAGTTGTACGCCATTTGGGAAAAGAATCGTGTCCCCTTTGAGCGCAACCTGACGCCGCAAGAATTTTATCGTGTGGCGGGTTTCCCTATCGAGTTTGACCGCGCGGTGCAATCGGGCATGTTGGTCCTCTCTCCGCGTTATCACCGCGAGCTGTTCGCATACGTGTATGACCATTATGAGGAAGCGACCCAACTCAAGGGGTTACGAGAGGAAATGCGCCCGCTCTCATTTGAACTGTTGCGCGCGCAGCAGGTGCATTGGCTTGACGCGCGCTGGTGCGCGAATTGGTTGTTTTACCAGACGCTCCACTTTCCGTTCTTGCATCCGGAAAACGCGTCTCTCTTGTTGACGCGCTGTATCACGCGCGCGCTCTCTGCCAATTACTTTTTACATTTTGCGGGCGCGCATCATCAAATCTCAGCAGTAGATTTCGACGACCCGTGTTTCGCTGCCCCGCCTCGGTCTGCCCCCCCCCCTTCAAGCCCCGCCGCGCCATGCACAAGTCCTGTCGCGCTGTTTGTGTTCAATCGTCCGGACACCACCGCCCAAGTGCTCAAGACAATTCGCGCCGTGCGCCCGCGCGAGCTGTATGTAATTGCTGACGGACCGCGCGCGGAACATGCGGACGATGACGCGCTGTGTCGCGCGGCGCGTGAGGTTGCACTGCAAATAGATTGGGACTGCGCCGTCAAGACAAATTTCGCGGAAAAAAATTTGGGACTGAAAGCGCGCGTCGAAAGCGGACTGGATTGGCTGTTTCAACAGGTGGCGGAAGCGATTGTGCTCGAAGATGACTGTGTGCCGGACGCGACCTTTTTCCGCTTTTGCGATGAGCTGCTGGAACGTTATCGCCATGACGAGCAAGTGATGATGATTTCCGGATGCGATTTCAAATTCGGCTTGAGCCGCAGCACAAGCAGTTACACATTTTCGCGTTATCCACTCATCTGGGGTTGGGCGACGTGGCGACGCGCGTGGGCGCGCAATGACCCGAACATGTCCACACTCCCGCGCGCGATGCAAACAAATCGTCTGCGCGAACTTTTGGGCGACGCACATGCCGCGCAATACTGGGCATTCGTCTTGTACGACAATTACAAAACGCATACGACATGGGATTACGCGTGGCTGTGGAGCATCTGGGAACACGACGGCTTGTGCGTTCATCCAAACATCAATCTCGTCGCAAACGTTGGCTTTGGCGCGAACGCCACACACACACGCGATGCCGACAATTTATTTTCGCAAATGCTGCGCGCGCCCATGCCATTCCCGCTCACCCATCCGCCCAACATCGCGCGCAATCCGGACGACGATGCGTTGATTGAAGAAATTGCGTTTGGCGGGACCATTCGCCGCCTTTGGCAAAGGGTGCGCGGACAGCGCGCCATACATCACGCGCAGCCAACATGAAAGTATTGCTTGTTGTGCCGCGTTTGGTGCCCGGCGGCGCGTGCCGCTCGACAATTGATTTGGCGCGCGCCGCAGGCGCGCAATTCCCTTTGCAATTTTCCATTCTCTCGCTAGCCCAAGCCGACCCACAACTTGTACAGCAAGTGAGCGCGGCGGGACTGGAAGTTGTTCCGAATCAGGATGCCGAAACGGTCACGCGCGCATTGGCGCACGCGGACATTGTGCATCTCGGATTTTGGAACACGCCCGAAGTGTATGGCTGGCTCAAAGCGCCGCTGCCCGCGCGGCGTCTCGTTATCACATACCACATCAACGGCGCATTTCCATCCCAAGTTATCACCCAGTCGGTCTTGGAGATGGCGGATTGGAACATTATCGCAACCACGCGCACACGCGACCTGCCGGTAGTGCAACGCGCGCGGGCAACGCGCCCCGAACGCTTTTGCATTATTCCTTCCGCCGCGCGCATGGTTGACGTTGAATCCGAACGCGCACAAAATCATCGTGTGCGTGTGGGTTACGTAGGAACCGTAGATTTTGTTAAAATGCATCCGCGCTATGTGGAAATGTGCGCGGCGGTGAATTTGCCCGATGTAACATTTTGCGTCGCCGGTAGTGGGGATGGATTCAAAACACTCGCGCGACAAGCGCAGGCGCGCGGCATTGAGCATCAATTTGAGCTGCGCGGATATTTGACACACCCAAATCCGTATCTCGCCACGCTCGATATTTTTGGTTATCCGTTATGTCGCGAAACGTATGCGACGACAGACCTTGTTGTTCAACAAGCGATGTGGCAAGGCGTGCCGCCGGTCATTCTGCCCTACGGCGGCGTGACCGACCTTGTACAACACCGGGAAACGGGAATGATCGTTGCGCCCGAAGCGTATGCGGAAACACTTCGCGAACTCGTTTTGAACGAGCCACTGCGCGCGCGGTTGGGCGCGCACGCACGCGCGTACGCGCGCGAACATTTCGGCGCGGACAAACACGCGGTATCATTACATACCGTGTACGAGCGCGCGATGCAGTTTGATAAAGACACGCGCGCGTGGCACAGTGAAATATCTGCTTCGCGCTTTGCCGGCGCCGACGCGTTTATGGAATCCATCGGCGGATTTGCCGCGCCGTATCGCGACAGCGCGAACGGTGACGACGCGATGAAAATTCGCGCGGCAGAGAAACACATCGCCAATGCACTGCCCGGCGAGTCCGGATTCGGTGGCGGAGGATTTTTGGATTATCGGCGCGCGTATCCGCAAGATGCGCTCCTGCGGTTGTGGTCGGGCTTGGTGCTGGGACAGGCGGGACGTTATGCGCTCGCTGCCGCAGAATTTGCTGCGGCGCGCGCATTTGGTTTGGATGCGGCGCGCGTCGAGCCCTATTTGCAACGCGTCGCGGAACATCTGCCGCCTTTTGAGCAAGCACAAGAGGCAAAGCATTCGCAATGATCATGTCGCAAGCGAAGCACAATTCCGCGAATGCTTTGCCCGTACAGGCAAACGTGAGTTTGTTCAAGCTGAAAGTATAATATGTCTGAATTTTCGCTGTTGAGTTTAAATACATTTGGACTGCCGATGTTTTTAGGTGTTGGTCGCTTGCTTCGTCTCACCCGTCAGCTGGACCGCTTTCCAACATCCGTTTTGTGTTTTCAAGAAATTCAGCAAAACGCGTATGTTCCGTTATTGAATCGCAGTCTGCCCGACTATCCGCATCGCGCGTTTGAATCAAGTTTCTTTGCGCCGAAAGGCGGCTTGTTCACGGCGGCGCGTCCGCCGCTGTTGGCGAGTCATTTTGTGCCGTACGAAAATCGCGGACGCCCCTTGAGCGCGGGATTCGCGGATTGGGCGTTGAACAAAGGCGTCCTGCAATCCGAGATGAATATCGAGGGACAGCGCGTTGTAGTGATGAACACGCATCTACACGCCAACTATGCGGGACACTGGCATCCCGATAACAGCATGTCACGAATTCAGCGTGACCAGGTGCTGCATCTTGCCGCGATGGTTAATGAACATGATGCCGATACGTTGGTGATTGTGTGCGGCGATTTTAATTTTCCGCGCGGTACGTTTTTGTACCAAGAACTATTGAGTGCGGCGCCTTTGGACGACCCGCTTGCCGATGACCCGCGTCCAACGTATCGTCCCTTTCCGCTGATGCCGACGAAATATTCGATTCCGATTGATTTTGTTTTGGTGCGCGCGCCGCTGCACCGCCGCGTGAGGTTAGATGCCGACATAGTGGAAATTCAAGATGAATCGCGCAGGTTCGCGCCGCGACGTTTCTTGACGGACCACAACGCGCTGACATTGCGCGTGCAATGGTAGCTTTAACATCACACGACGGGACTTGGTTTACAAACTTTGATGGATACGTTACTCGCCTTTATTCCGATTGACCGCCAAATCGCGTTGGCATCGTACATTCCTCTCCGCGCCAACACACGCGGCGCCGCGCTCTTTGCCGACCTGTCCGGCTTTACGCCGTTGACTGAGGCATTGGTGCGCGCGTTGGGCGCACAGCGCGGCGCGGAAGAATTGACGCGGCAGTTGAATTTGGTGTACGACGCGTTGATTTCCCAAGTGGAAAATTATCGCGGGACGGTCATCGGCTTTAGCGGAGATGCCATCACGTGTTGGTTTGAAGACGACGAAGGTTTGCGCGCGCTCGCGGCGGCGTTGGCGATGCAAAGCCAAATGGAAAATTTCGCGGCGGTGCCGATTCCCAATGGCGGGACGGTGGCGCTCGCGCTCAAAGCGGCGGTGGTCAGCGGACCCGTGCGGCGTTTTGCCGTCGGCGACCCCGAAATCCAATTGATTGATGTTTTGGCGGGCGCGACGCTGGACCGGCTCGCGGAAACCGAACATCACGCGGACAAAGGCGAAGTGGTAACGAACGCGCAAACTGCGCGCGCGCTCGGCGATGCCATTCATGTGGCGCGGTGGAAACAAGAACACGATGTCGCGTATGCTGTCGTGGACGCGCTGCGGCATCAAGTGGTACCGCAACCGTGGGAACGTCCCGAACGCAACGCGCTGCGCGCCGACGAAATTCGCCCATGGCTTTTGCCCGAAGTGTTTACGCGCCTTTCCTCCGCGCAGCCGTCCTTTCTTGCCGAGTTGCGCCCGGCGGTTTCACTGTTCATGCGTTTTGGCGGAATTGATTTTGAACAAGACGCAGACGCGGGCGCCAAGCTCGACGCGTATGTGAAATGGGTTCAAGGCGTTGTCCATGCCTACGACGGCATTCTCGTCCAACTCACCATCGGCGACAAAGGCAGCTATTTGTATGCCGCGTTCGGCGCGCCCATCGCGCATGATGACGACGCCATTCGCGCGGTGCGCGCCGCGCGCGAATTGCAGCAGCCCCCCGCGCATTTGCATTACATCACGCCGCCGCAAATCGGCATCAGTCGCGGGCGCATGCGCGTTGGTCCGTATGGCGGCACCACGCGCCGCACGTATGGTGTTTTGGGCGACGAAGTAAACGTCGCCGCGCGTTTGATGCAAGCCGCGCGCGAGGGACAAATTCTCGTCACCGAGCGCGTTGCCGATGTGACCGAGCGCGCGTTCGAGTACGAACGGCTCGAACCCATTCGCGTCAAAGGGAAAAGTGAACCGCTGCGGATTCTGGCATTGACGCGCGAACGCGCCGAAGTTGCGCGCGCGATGGAAGAAGATTACGCGCTGCCAATGGTCGGACGCACACAGGAACTCGAAATCATTCAACACGCCGTCGAGCGCGCGAGCGGCGGCGAAGGACAAGTGATTGTTTTGATGGGCGAAGCGGGGGTGGGCAAATCGCGTTTGGCGCACGAAGCGCTGCGGCGCGCGGTGCGCGCGGGGTTTGAACAGTATCGCGGCGAATGTCCCTCGTACGGCGCCAACAGCAGTTATTTGGTTTGGCATTCCATTTGGCGCGCGTTTTTTGAAATCGCGAACGATGTGACACTTGCAGAGCAAATCGCGCAATTGGAAACGCAGCTGCGCGAAATTAATCCGAATCTCGTTTTGCGCGCGCCCCTGCTCGGCGCGGCGCTGAACCTTCCGATTCCCGAAAACGACTTGACACGTTCGCTCGACGCGCGCGTACGAAAACAATTACTGGAAGGATTACTGCTCGAATGTGTTCGCGCGCGCGCGCTGGAAACACCCCTCGTCTTTTTATTGGAAGACTTGCATTGGATTGACGCGCTGTCACAGGACTTGTTGGAGGCGCTGGCGCGCGATGCCACCGACCTCCCCAATCTCTTTATCGTCACGCTTCGCCCGCCCGATTTGGAACGCGGCGGCGCGCGCGGCGAAGCCACCACACGGCTCTTGCGTCTCGCGCATACCACGCTCTTGCAGCTCGCCGACTTTTCACGCGAGGATGCGGCGCAGTTGATTGCAATGAAATGGCAGCAAGAAGATGAGGGCAGGCGACCGCTGGACGCGCAAGTTGTGGAACGCTTGACCGCGCGCGCCGGTGGCAATCCGTTTTATATCGAGGAACTGTTGAACTATATGCGCGACCGCGGACTCGACCCGCGCGACCCGCGCACGCTCGACGCGTTAGATTTGCCCGATAGTTTGTCGTCGTTGATTCTCAGTCGCATTGACCGCTTGTCCGAAGCGCAGCGCTCCACCCTCAAAGTGGCGAGCATCATCGGCAGGCAATTTTCGTTTCAGTGGTTGTGGGGCGTCTATCCCACACTGGGCGAAACGACGACTGTGCGTACGGACCTCGACGACATGAGCCGCCTTGATTTGACGCCGCTCGACCAGCCCGACCCACAGCGCTCGTACATTTTTCGTCATGCGCTCACGCATCAAGTGACGTACGAAAGTCAACCCTACGCGACCCGCGCGGAATTGCACGGACACCTCGGTTATTTTTTGGAAACGGCGTATGGAGATGAAATTGAAAACTATGTTGACTTGTTGGCGTACCATTTTGACCGCAGTGAAGTGACCGCCAAGCGGCGCGAATATTTAATCAAGGCAGGCGAACAAGCCCAAGCGGAATACGCGAACGACGCGGCGATTTCGTATTATCGGCGCGTGCTGCCGCTTTTGAGCCGACCCGAAAAACTTGGCATCATGTTGAAACTCGGGCAAGTCTATGAAGTGGTCGGACAGTGGAATGAAGCGAGCACGTTGTATCAAGAGGGTTTGGAATTGGCAGGACAATTGCACGATGCCGCTGCGGATGCGCGCTATCGCGCCGCGCTCGGTGTACTGTCGCGCAAGCGCGGCGATTTTGCCGCCGCAACCGAGTGGCTGGACCAAGCGCGCACCCGATTTCAAGAATTGAACGACCGCGCCGGTATTGGACAGGTGCTGCACGAATCCGGCACCCTCGCGGCGCAGCAGGGTGAACTGGATAAGGCGCGCGCCTGTTATCAAGAGAGTTTAGAGATTCGCCGCGCAGCGGATGAAAAACGTTTGATAGGAAATCTGTTGAGTAATCTCGGCATCATTGCGCGCATGAAAGGCGAGTACGAGAGCGCGGAAGCATTGTACGGCGAAGCATTGACCCTGCGCCGCGAAATCGGAGACCGCTGGGGCATTGCCGTTTCACTGAACAATCTCGGACTGCTGAAACGCTTTCAAGGCGAATTCGCGCAAGGACGCGCGATGTTGGAAGAATCGCTCGCGCTGTGGCGTGAAATCGGTGACCGTTGGTTTTTGGCAAACACGCTGACCAGTTTGGGCGAAGTTTTGATTGACCAGAGCGAGGGCACCGCCGCACGTGAACGTTTGGAAGAGAGTCTCACCATTACACGCGCGCTGGGCGATAAACGTTCGATTGCGTTCTTGTTGGAAAATTTTGCGCGCGTTGGCATTTTGCAGCGCGAAGCACTGCGCGCGGTCAAACTCGCGGGCGCGGCGAGCGCGCTGCGTCAATCTATTGGCGCGCCGCTGCCGGAAGCAGAGCAAAAGATTTTGGACGAACGATTGCAAACGGCGCGCGAGACGTATGGGGAACAGGTCGTGCAGGAGATGTGGGAGGCGGGCAAACAATTGACGATGGATGAAGCGATGGCATACGCGCTATCCGACGCGACTTGACGCGCTCAATGCATTAGCTCCAGAACATAGAAACTTTGCGCGCGACCTTGCGCGTCCGTTGCGTTGAAAAAATCGGTTGCCGCGTAGCCCATTTCAAACGCGCGCTCCAAGCTGGCGCGCGTTTTTTCGCGCCATTCGATTGCCAAAGGCAGGTTGCGCCGCTTGACCGTGTAAAGATTGGCAGGGATTTCGACGAGCAGAGTTTCGCCTTCCAACGGGCGCTCGCTCACAATACGCGGCAGCGCGTCCGCTGTCCATTCAATTGTGTACACACGCGGCAAATGTTTCATTTCCTCCGTCTGCCGCGTTTCTGTTGCGCGTGCGGCGACGCGTGGACTTGTGAGAAACCATTCAACCTCGAAGCGGTCCGAAGCAATTCCCGCATTCAACGCGTCCGTCATTTCCCCATATGCGTTGCGAAAATAACGTCGCGCGATGGCGCCGAGACGCGCGAGATTGAGATGTGCGTTGCCTGCTTGCAGTGGGTCAAAAGTCCAAGTCATTAAATCGAGTCCTTGCTTGAGCGCCTCGTCACGTTGAAACCATTTCAGCCGCGCGCCCACACCATGTCCCTGCGCTTCACGTACTACGGCGAGCATGTGCGAGGTGTGTTTCAAGCGCCGCGTGCCGTTAACCGTTTCACTGCCGAGAAACCCGAACGCGAAACCGAGCATTTGCGCGTTCGCGAACGCGCCGACCAAGAGCCCGCCATTTTTGATGGCAGTGATGAGCAGATTCGCGGGAACGACCTCGTGATAATCGGGCATGTCCCACACGCGCTTTTGCAATTCCTCACACTGCAAACAATCGTCCCACGTTTTGCACAATCGAATTTCAACGTCGCTCATGTCAAGAAATGCGGTGCCGCGAACTGCGGCGCTCAAAAAAACAATTCACGCGGCGTTAGCGTGAATTGTTTTCGCAAATTATTTTTCGGGTGAGCGAAATGATTCGGGCATTGACCATGGTCCCCAGCCCGCATCGTTTCCGCCGCGCACCCGCCATTTGTACATTGTGGCGGGCTTGAGTTCGTGCGCGGCATCCAATGTAATCGCCGTTTGCGCCGCAATGAGGGAAGCGCTTTTGCCGCGACCAAAGTGAGGGTCGGGTGACCATTCCACTTCATAGCGCGTGGCGCCGCCGACGTACATCCAGCGCAGGTTTGGCGTAAGCGAGCTAATGGGCAGACCGCCTTTGGGCACGAGAATGCTCGGCGCGCCAACAGGCGCTTCCAGCGGACGCGGCGGGGGCAAAACCACCGGCGGGCGCGTTACTTCGGGGCGCGTGATGGTGATGGATGGCGGTTTCTTTTTAACAGGCGGGGCTTGCGCGGGCACGACGGCAGCTTTGCCGTTGGGCTTGGCTTTTTTCGCCACTTTGGCTGCCGCTTTGGTTTGGGGTGCTCTCGACGCTTTTGCTCTTTTGCTTGGTGCCGATGGGCGCGGTTTCACGTCGCGCGCGGCGAGTTTTTTCAAGAAACCAACCACTCCTCGCGACGTCGATTTCGATTTTGCATTTTTCTTGTCAGCCATAATAGATTGCCTTCTTCAAGGCGCGAGACACGGATTCGGTTCGGACGAGCTATTGCGCCAGCCGCACCATGATTGACCGCCATTCCAGTTCCCGCTGAACTGCAGTGCATTGTATCCGGCGAGAAAGAATTGGATTGTCCCTTGACTCGCGTTACTAATTTTCCAATTTCCCGTCAAAATGGTTTGACCGCTCCCGTATGTGATGGTCCCGTTAATCGTGCCGTTGCAATACGTTCCGGTCACGGTGTTATCTTTGCGCGTCAGCTGCATGTCGCACAATGTCGTGCCGCTGTATTTTGTGTTCCAATTGCCCTGAAAGCTGCAACCGTTCGGAAAGTTTTGTCCGGGGCGCGCGCCGCACCAGCTGTTTGTGCCGTTCCAATTTCCCGTAAAGCGTTTGCCGTCGCCACTCAAAGTAAATTCAATCGGCAATGTTTGATTCTTGGTGTAGGTTCCGGTCAAGACATTTCCGGACACGATGCCCGCAAGCACCCCGTTCCCGCCTTCCAAATCATTTTGATACGTTCCGGTGACGGTGGTCCCATTTTGCGTCAAGGTCATTGTCCCAAAATTGTGCACCCACTGCCCCGCGAAATTTCCGGCTGCCGCGTTCACTGTAATCGTCACTGTTTTCTGGCGCGTCTGTCCGCTGTTGTTGCATTTCGCGGTAAGCGTGTAATCGGTCGTCGCGTTGGGCGAAACGACGCGGTTGCCGGGCGTGATGATGCCTTCGTTGCTAAACTCGCCGCCGTCGAGCCGCGCTTCGCTCGCATTCGTTACTGCGCTCCAACTCAACGTGGTGGATTGTCCCGCCGTAATCGTGGTGGAAGAGGCGGTAAAGGTGAAATCATTCGGTTGACCCGAACAACCGGCGACAGTTGGCGGGGGCGTGTTGGTTGGAGGAACGGCTGTTACGGGTGCAGGTACGTTGATGACGACAGACAATGTAGGTCCAAACAATTGTCCGGCGGAACCGCGCATCCGCCAATTTCCGGTGTACACGCCATACGCGGCGGGCGAAGTCATCGGCACCACCAAATCGGCGGTCGCGCCGGGCTGCGTCAAGGGAACGGGATATACACCGCTCGTTGCCATTTGCGTGCCGCTGACAAATACAAAGGAATAGTTATCCCAAACGCACGTGCCGTTATTTTGAACGCGCCACGTTTTGGTAAAGACCGCGTTCGGCACAAAAATTGTGCCGTCGGGAATTGTGACATCCGCAATGAACTTGGCGCTAACAACGCAAGTGGGCGGCGCGGTGGGCGGCGGAACATCCGTGGCGGGAATCGGTGTGGTGGTGATGAGGACGGTCACAACCGGAATCGGAGTGGGAACATCGGTTTGCGGAATGTTTGTATCTTGAGGGGTGGCAGTGGCAAGCGGGACCGCCGTGGCAATCGAACCAATCGGCGTTGGCGGAACACTTCCGCCCTGCTCTTTAACATTGACCAAAATACCGCTGTCGGACGTCGCGCCTTGCGAATTGGTCGCGCGAACGGTAATTGTATGCTGTCCGACAGTTCCGGCAGTCCAGGTTTGAATCAATGAAAACTGCGCCTGTCCTTGTGTAACCGGACTGGGGTCTTCTTGTACGACGTTGCCGTCCACGAGCAAAGAAACTTTGACGATTCCTGAAGGGTCCGTCGAAGTGGATTGGACGACTACATTTTCGCCACTGACATACACACTCCCGCTTGGCGGCGAAGCAATGATAACTGTGGGTTTGGTCGCCTGACCGCCGATACCCTGACAGCCGATTATGACAAGCGCGAGAGCCGCGAAAACTTGCGAGAGTATGATGTTTTTTCGCACAATTAGTCCTTGTTCGGTGGATTCCCCTGCCGACAAGTATAACATAGAGCGTTTGCTTATTCAACCTTTGTGCGCGGATTGTAAAAATTGTGCGGATTGTTTGTTCGCTTACAAAAAAACTTGCAGCCGCGTATGGGCTGCAAGTTTCGACCGTAAACCGCCACTCAAGACAAACGAACCGAATCCGGGGGTCTGCGCGGTAACGAAATATAAAAGCAACTGCCGCGTTCAACCTGACTCTCGACCCAAATTTTTCCGCCGTGCGCGCGTGCCATTTTATCTGCCAAGGTCAGCCCCAACCCCAAACCCCCTTCCGAACGCGTCAACGAGTGACTTGCCTGATAAAACGGTTCAAAGATATGCTCAATCTGCGCGGCTTCAAGCCCTTTGCCTTCATCTTGAACTCGGACAACAATTTGGTCTTGGTCGCCTTCCGCCGCAATTCGCACACGCGTATTGCGCGGCGAAAATTTGATAGCGTTCGAAAGCAAACTGCCGAGCATCAAATCCAACATTGCGCGGTCCGCTTGAACGCTGCCCACTTCAGGAGCAACGTCCAGCTCAATTGTCTGCCCTCGCTCCAACGCCAAGGTCCGATACGCGCTCACCACTTCGCGCACCACCTGGTCAATTTGACACGCGGTCAAACGCAGTTCGGCGGAACCCTCATTCAATTTCTGCAGGTTTAACATGTCGTTCGCAACATTTTGCAAACGTTCCGCCTGTGTGACAACTTCCGTCGCATAACCCTGATATTCTCCGGTGAGCTTGTCGCGCAGAAGCATCGCATAACCGTGCAGGACGGCGAGCGGCGTCCGCAACTCGTGTCCCGCGATATTGATGAATTCGCTCTTGAGATGGTCCAATTCGCGCGCGTTGACATAGGCGCGGCTGATGTCACTCAACAAGTCTACATTTTCCAACGTCGCCGCCGCGTGCGCCACAATCAGATTGAACATGTCCAAATTACTCTGCGACGGCGGAGTCTGCACCGCGCCAATGATAATTCCCAACGTTCGCTCGCGCGCGCTCAATGGCGCGCTGACAAGATGCGCCAAACGTTCCATGAGCACCGGCAAACGGTGCGCGGCGCGTTCATTCCAGACTTGGACTTGACTCGTCAAATCTTCGACTTGTTTGATTTGCGACGGATACATGATGCTGTCGCTCAAGGGCGCAAGAAATCCGCGCGCCGCCGCGACAGTCAGCACCTGTCCATCGCGGCTCGCATCCAAAAACATCGCGTCGCCCGTTTCAAAAATATCGCAGGTGGCATTGAGCAAATGCTCATACACCTGATCGCGCGTACGCGAGACCATTAATTTCTCCGAAGTTTGCAACAATGGGACGAGCGCGCGCAAGCGCGTATTCTCGCGACGCAGATACGATTTTTCCAGCGCTTTGGAAACCGTGATACGCAAGCTGTCCAACGTGAACGGCTTGATAAGGAATTCGTCCACGCCGAGCGACAGTGCTTGAATCGCCATGTCCATATTGCTGTAACCCGTCATGGTGATAATCGTCATTTCGACGCCGCGCGCGCGCAGCCGTTCCGTAACTTCCAAACCGTTCAGCCCGGGCAAGCGTATATCCGTCAACAACAAATCAAACGGTTGCGCTTCGAGTTTGGTCAGCGCCTCTTCACCACGTTTTGCTTCCGCCACGCTATAACCATCGGCAGTCAGAATCCGTTCGCACAACGCGAGAATCGCGGGGTCGTCATCCACAACAAGAATTCGTTCAGCTGACATCTGGAATACTTCCCCCACGCGGGCGTGGCAATGTAAATTTCACGATGGTATATTTTCCTTCTTCACTTTCAAGCCAAATCGCTCCGCCGTGACTTTTGATAATGCGCTCGGCTGTATACAACCCGAGCCCGATACCGCGCACAACGCCCGATTCAATTTTGGTAGTATAACCCGGCTCGAAAACGCGTTTCAAATCCGCCGCCGGAATGCCATAACCGCTATCGCGCACCGAACACAAAATTTGTTCCTCGTCGCCGCCGGTGGCTTGGACATCAATGCGTCCACCATGCGGCATGGCTTCGAGTGAATTGATAAGCAGATTGTTCAACACCTGGTCAATCAATTGCGGATTCGCGCTGACCCACAACGGTTCAGCCGGCAGTGTGGACGTGACTGCAATATCTTGCGCGTCATCGCGCATTTGGAATTTTTCGACGGCATGGCGAATCACATCCGCCAGATTAATGGTCTCGGCGTGTCCGCCTTCGACATGTGACAATTTCACAAATTCTTGGACAATGCGCGCGATGCGCTGCGCCGCAACGCTGATGGTATCCACTTCGCTGCGCCATGCTTCGGTGGACGGTCCTTCCGGAATGCTCTCCATCATCAACTGCGAATGTCCCACAATCGCGGTCAGCGGATTATTGATTTCGTGCGCGAGCCCCGCAACCAATTCTCCAATCGCCGCGCGGCGTTCACTTTCCACAAGACGGTCTTGGGTATTCCGCAGTTGTTCCAATTGCTGCCGCGTCTGTTCATACAAACGCGCATTCTCGATTGCCACTGCCGCGTGACTCGCCAGCGTATTAAAGAAACCAATTTCTTCGTCAGTGAACAAACGCTCGGTACGCGTGCTCACGTCAATCACGCCGATGGTGCGGTCTTCGACTTGGAGCGGCACCCCCAAGTACGAAACGATACCTTCGCTATCGGATGCCTGCCGATGTACCCAGCGCGGGTCATGCCGCACGTTGCGCAAGTACAACGGTTCGCCGCGTTCCAAAATCCAACCTGCCGCGCCTTCGTTCGCCTTGAGCCGCAATTCGCGGAATGCTTTCAAGTCGCGCGAACCGCGTTGCCGCAATCCGTACAACTCGCGCGTTTGCGGGTCGCGCATAAAAATCACACCCAAGTCCGCGCGCATTTGTGTTACCGCGTGTTGGAGAATCAGGTCGAGGCGGTCCACAAAATTCATTGTCGAAAGAATGGCGACTTCGATAGTTTGCAGCGCGTTGATGCGCGCCAGCCGTTCCTGCGCGCGCGTAAACAATTTCGCGTTCTCAATCGCGACGGCGAGTTGGTCGGCAATGGCTTCAAACATTCGCACGTCATCGCGGACAAATTTGTTCGGCTGCGCGCTCGCGACATTCAACACCCCAATCACACGTTCCGCCGATTTGATGGGAATTGCGACTTCGGAAAGCGGCACCCAGTTTCCGATCTTGGCAAAACGCGGGTCGCGCGAGGTATCGTTCGACAGCTGCGTCTGTCCCGTTTGCGCGGCAAGTCCCATCAGTCCTCTGCCAAGCGGTTGACGGAACGTGGGCGTTAGCATTTGCTGCACATCGGCAGAAGTGGCGGCGGGACGCAGTTCATTCGTTTCCGGGTCCACCAACATCACCATGACGCCTTGAAACCCAAAGTCCTGACTCAGTGCCTGAATGATGCCTGTCAAAAGGGTGTCCAGATTCAGCGCGCCCGCGATGCGACGACTCGCCTGATACAAAAGCGCTTGTTGCGCGGCGCTGCGTTGCGAATGTTGATGTAAACGCGCATTGTCCACGGCGAACGCCACCTGCTGTGCCAGCGCAAACAGAAAACGTTGCTCCTCGGCAGTGAATGGTTCGACGGGGACGCGCTGCAATGCCATGACTCCAATTGCTTCGGACTTGATAAGCAGTGGGATGCCAATGTACGAAGGACTCGCCGCAGGCGTTCCGTGTTCACCCGGCTTGACCGGCAAGCTCTCCCATTGGCGTTCCACATCGTCAATGACCAACGGGCGGCGATTGGAAACAACCCAGCCCGCGAACCCTGCCTCGTCAAGCGGTTTGCTGAACGGTTCCAGCGCCTTGCCCTGGTCAATGAACAACGCGAAATTCAAATTCTCCTCTTCGTCGCGCAGCGCAATATCAAAACCGCTCAATGTGAAATGCTTGGTGATTTGCTCATAGATGATTTGCAGCTGCTCACCCAAGTCCAGCGTCGAGCTCACCGCCAAACCGATTTCGTACAAACTGCTTTGCTCTTTGGCGCGGCGTTGTGCTTCTTGCAACAAACGCGCGTTCGAGATGGCGAGTCCCGCTTGCGACGCGACGATAGCCGCGCGCGCCAATTCCGGTTCGCCGAAACCTTGCGCGTCGTGACGGTCACACAACAACAACACGCCAATCACATCGCGCTCTTTCATAATCGGTACGGCGAGACACGCGGCAGGTTCCACGACGTCGCGCAGGAGAGATGACAACTGCGGTGAATTTTGGGCATCATGCAAAATGAACCCGCGCGCGAGTCGCAGCGTGCGCGCAAGCAAATTGCCCAACTGGTCCACATCCACAAAAGTGCCAAGCAGCGCATCGCGTCCTGTGCCCGCCGCCGCGCGACAAACGAGGCGCGTGCGTTCCAATCCGGAAGCCGACGCGCTCCCGCCGTTGCCTTGTGCTTGTCCTTCTTGACGCGCCCCCGCGCGCACCGTCTCGCGCAAAAAGATTGCCGCCGTATCCGTCCCGAACAGTGCCAACGCTTCGCGACACAAAATTTCAATCAGCTGCATCAGGTCGAGAGTAGACGTAACCGTGATGCCCAATTGTCCAAGCCGCGTCGCAAACCGTTCGCGCCCGAGCGCTTCGCGATAGAGTGAGGCATTTGTGGAAGCAATTGCCAGCTGTTCACTCAAGACCGCAAGCAGAGCAAGGTCGTCTTCTTTGAGTGTGTTATCGCGCGATTCTTCTACATTCACTACACCAAGCACGCGCCCCTCGCGCAAAATGGGCACACAGATTTCCGACACGACATCATCGTGCCCGACAACGTAATCGGGGTCGCTTTGCACATTCCGCACAAACGTAGAGCGTCCCGTGCGCGCCACGCGTCCCAACACACCGCGCGAAACGTCCCACGTTTCCCCGCGTTCGCGGTCTGCGACCGATGCTTTGCATCGCAGCACATCGCCGTCCAATTCGTAAATGCTCACATAGCGATAACCGAGTTGGGCTGCCAACGCGTGCGCCGCGCGTTCCATGACCACATCGAGGTCCAGTGACGCGCTGATGGCGCGACTGATTTCGTTCAACAAGGTGAGCTCGCGCGTGCGGCGTTCGGACTCGGCAAAGAGACGCGCGTTGTCCAACGCGAGGGCAACGTGCTGCGCGACGGCGATGAGAAAACGTTCGTCTTCGGTGGTGAACGCGTTGGGCTGAAAACTCTGCGCGCAAATGATGCCGATGATGCGTTCTTTGAGCATTAACGGCACGCCGAGCCAACTGCGCGCAGGGCGCGTAATGTGCGCGGGCGACGCGGGCAAATCCGTGTTTTCTTGCATGTCGTCGAGAACGAGTGATTTATGATTGCGAATCACCCACCCCGCCAGACCTGCCTGGTCGAGCGGCACCTGCACGGGACGCAGGAACCAACCTTCCTCCACCACATACTCGACGCGCAGTTCGGCGCGCGCTTCGTCGTACAGCGCGACAAAAAAAGTGTCTGCGCGCAAAAGTTGATTCACGTTTTCGTACAACAAACGCAGCTGCTCGCGCAAATTCAAGGTCGAAGTGGTTGCCAAGCCAATCGAGCGCAAGGTTGCCAATTCTTCGGCGCGGCGTTTCGTTTCGTGAAAGAGAGAGGAATTGTGAATGGCGACCGCGAGCTGCGGCGCAATGGCACCAATCAAACTCACTTCGGTCGTCGTCAACGTGTGCGGTTCTTTCCACAAAAATTGAATGACGCCAATGATACGGTCATAGGCGCGCAGAGGCACGGTGTAAATGGAAGCGAACGTTTCGAGTGTATTGCGCCGCATTCGTCGGTCGTCCTTGGGGACATCGGCGACGAATTGCGGTTTGCCCGTTTGCGCGACAGCGCCGCCAAATCCTTCGCCGATTTTGAGCGGATGCGCTTTGAATTCATTGACGACGGTGGTGGACAAGCCGCGATGCGCGGCGAGTTCCAAAATATTTTTTTGCGAATTGAGAATTGCGACCAACGTCGCATCCGCGCTGACGGCGGAAAGTACCGCGCCCAAGGCATCATTCAGCATTGCGCTAATGTCGGTGATTTGCGCGGCGGACTGGGTGACCGCATTCAACGCGGACAATTCTTGAATTTTGCGTTGGACTTGGTGATACAATTGCGCGTTGTCAATCGCGATTGCCGCATGGTCGCTCAGACCCAAGAGCGCTTCTTCTTCGACGCGCGTAAATTGGTGCGGCTCCAAGAAAACCACATTCATTACCGCAATCACGCGGTCCGATTTGATAATCGGAAAACCCGCAATCGCTTTCAACGCCCACGCGCGCGCTTGCAGGGATTGAAAAAAGGGATGTAATTCGGCTTGATTGATTATCAACGGTTGTTTGGTTTGGACGACGCGCGCGGAAAAACCATCTTGACGCGGAACATTCACAACCGTGCCGCGATGTCCGTCTGACCAGATGCCGACACCGGGCGAAAATTGTTTCGTATCCTGGTCAAACGGATAAATGTGAACGTCGGTGGCTTTGACCAATTTGAGCGCGCTTTCGCCCACGGCGGCGAGCACCTGGTCCAATTCGAGTAAGGAGGCAAGACGCTTGCCAATGTCGCGCAGGGTATTCACTTGCTCGACGCGTATGGCAAGTTGTTCGGCGGATTCGCCCAGTTCTTGTTCGCGTTCGTGACTGCGTTGGCTAAAAGTGATGGCAACAATCAAGGTCAAGACCATCATCGCCACAAACACAATCAGCGCGCCATCCACAAAGGCTTGATTGCGCCACAGTTCGGTTTCGGGAAAGAGTCCGATGTTGTAGCGTTCAATCCAACCATAGTACGTGCCGATGGTGACCAAAATCATCAACAAGATGGCGAGCAGCGCGTGCAAGCCCAACGTGCGCGTCGAAGAGGTCAACCCGTCGGCAAAGATATAGATAAAGTAGAGCGGCGTGAGTGGGCTGGTGATGCCGCCGGTATAGTAAATCGCGCCGGTCAACAAAATGAGTTCGACAATGACTTGGAGCTGCCCGGCGATGAGAAGCATTTGAAGTGCGCGCGGTTCCGTTTTCGCGAGTTGCAGCCGCCGCAAGACGATCCATACGACAGCCAATTCGGCGACGTACAAGACGGCAATACGGAGCAAGAACTCGAGCTGAAAATAAACGTACCACCGCGCGCCGAGCAGCCCGGCGATGATGAGCGCGAGTCCGATACTTCGCAGACGCAAGTTGGAGGCGCGCTTTTCTGCCAGAGCTTGAAATTGTTCTTTCATGGGGTCTTGGATTTCTGCGCGAACAGGATTGAAACGCAGATGAGATGTTTTACGCGGAAAACACGATGGGTACGAGTGTACTCGCGTGTGGAACACGTGTCAACAGGAAATTTGGCAATCCCAAGGCAACTGCAAAGTCGCGCCAATTGTCATTTCGAGCGGATGCGAGAAATCTCAACCTTTCGTGACAAACGAGATTTCTCACAGAGTTTACCCCGAAGGATTGAGGGGTTCGAAATGACATATCCTTGTCAAGGGACTTTGCAGTCGCCTTATTGGCAATCCAGCGCCGACAAATTGACTATTTCGTTTTTCAGCATACACTGACTTGGATGTCGCTCGGAGATACATTACGCCGCGCTCGCGAGGCGCGCCGCATCAGTTTGAACCAAGCCGCGTTGGAAACACGCATTCGCCAAACGGTTTTGGAAACGCTCGAAGCGGAGGATTTCGCGGCGCTGCCCCCGCGTCCTTTTTTGCGCGGCTTGCTGCGAAATTACGCGTTGTATTTGCATCTGGATGCGGACTCGGTTTTGGAAGAATACGATGTAGCGACAGGACACGCCCTGCCGCCCGCCCCGCGTGCCGCGCAACCCGACGACACGAACGAGTCTCCCGCTGCGCCGCCAATGTCGCCGCCCGCTTCGACGCCCGAGACCACTGCGCGCGGCGGCGAAGCATTTTCATTTCCACCGTTTCAAATTGCACCGTCCGCCAAAGCGCCAGAGTTTATTCAAGCCGAATTGGAGCCGATGCAGTCCGCGCCATTTCAGATGGCTCCCGACATGGCGGCGGACGAGCAAGCCGCGACGGCACCGCTCAATCTTTCTCAAGAGCCACCAACGTTCGCGCAGCGTATTGGCAGTACGCGGATTCCCGAAGCAGTCGCCATCGTTGCCATCGCCGTCGCGTTGTTTGCGCTCGTCTCCGTCGGCTTTAGCACACTGCAAAATTTTCCAAATCCGCTCGGCGCGCTGCCGACGGCGGAACCCACGCGCATTCCTACCGCAACCATTCCAGCCGGAAGTACGCCCACCGCGATTCCGACCATTCTGGAAACCGTTTTGCCGACGAGCGCGCTCGCAGCGATTCCTGCGACCGCGAGTGCGACACCTACCGGCGGAACGTTGGAGCCAACGCAAGTTGTGCTTGTTACGCCCACGCTCAATGTGCCGCCCGACGCGCAAATGACACTCGTCGTAGAAGCGAATGGGGCGATGGGCGTTTGGGTCATCGTGGACGAAGACAGTGTGTTGAACGACACGCTTCAGAACGAGACGCGCACGTTTACGGCGCACTCGCGATTGTTTGTGCAAATCAAAAATATCGGCAACGGGCGCGTCTTTTTTCAAGGCACGCGCATTTTGCCGCGCGACCAACAAGAGCGTTCCGAGCTGAGTCGCGCGTGGTTAATGAGCCCGCTCGGCACGCCGGTCATTGTTCCGCCCACACCGTATCCTTCGCCGGTTGCCGCGACGGAATTCCCGACGCGCACGCCGCAGCCAACCGAAACGGCAACACAGACGGCGACGAACGAACCGAGCGCGACCGCCACCGACACGTTGACGCCGACGCCGACCATCACGCGCACGGCGACCGCTACAGCCACGCGCACGACATCGTCTACAACAACGCGCACCTTGACGGCAACGTCAACCGCAACGCGCACGCGCACTGCCACACCAACAGCATTGTCCACGCGCACGCGCACGACAACACCAACCGCGTCATCCACGCGCACCGCGACATCCACGCGCACGCCGACGCGCTAAAGCTTTTGTGATACACTAGAAATGTCAAGTAAAATGTCGAATCGTTTTTATATTCAAACGTTGGGCTGTGCCAAAAATACCGCCGACTCGGACGGCATCGGTGCGGTGCTGGAGCGTGCCGGTTTTGAGAACGCGGGCGCGCCGGAAGATGCCGATGTGATGATTGTGAACACGTGCGGTTTTTTGCAAGCGTCGCGGCAAGAATCACTGGAAGCAATGCGCGCGCTCGGACAACTCAAACACAGCGGACAGTTGTTGATTGCGGCGGGCTGTCTCATTTCGCGCTATGGCGAAAATGTGAAACAAGAAGTGCCGAGCGTGGACGGCGTGATTGATGCGGGCAGATGGCAAGCGATGCCGCGTTTCATCGAGTATCTGCGTGAACATGGGCGAGGGGATGGCGCGTGGCTCGACGACGCGTATTTGAATTTGCCGCGCGAACAAATCGGCGCGCGTTCGGTGACCGAGTACTTGCCGCGTCACGCGCACGGACCGAGCGCGTTTTTGAAAATCGCCGACGGCTGTGACCGCCCCTGCACCTTTTGCATCATTCCCGCCATCAAAGGCGGACATCGCAGCAAGCGCATGGAAGATGTCATCGCCGAGGCGCGCGAGTTGGTCGCGCAAGGGGTCCAAGAAATTGTGTTGGTCGCGCAAGATACCACCGCGTACGGTTGGGACTGGGGACAACGCGATGTGCTGGCAACGTTGATGGAGCGCCTTTGCAATGAGGTGGAAGGAATGCGCTGGCTGCGTTTGATGTATGCGTATCCCGGACATGTGACCCCGCGTTTGATTCAAGTGATGGCGCGCTATCCGCAGATTGTGCATTACCTTGACGTGCCGCTCCAACACGGCGACGCGCGCGTGCTGCATCGCATGAAGCGTCCGAATCCGATTACGACGGGACGCATGTTGGACGATTTGCGCGCGGCGATGCCGGACCTTTCGATGCGGACCACTTTTATCGTCGGCTTTCCGGGCGAGACCGAACAGGAATTTGAAGGGCTGCTGGAATTTATCGAGACACAGCAATTTGACCGCGTAGGCATTTTTGAATATTCGCGCGAAGAAGGAACACCGGCAGGCGCGATGGAACAGCAGATTGCGCACAAAGTCAAAGCGCGGCGGCGACACGAAGCGATGCTGTTGCAGCAATCCATCTCGCGAGCAAAAAATCGCGCGTTCGTGGGCAAGACGCTGGATGTGCTGCTGGAAGGCGTGGGCGAGGTGGTGCCCGAAAACGAACATGTGGGCACGGCGGCAGCGCTGCGCGACCCTGCACTGAACTGCGCGAATTGTGTCAGCATCGGACGCAGTTATCGCGATGCGCCCGAAGTGGACGGGATTGTCATTGTGGAAGGAGAATTTCCCGTCGGCAAGATGCTGCGCGTAAAAATCACACAAGCAAGCGAGTACGATTTGATTGGGCAACCGGTCTGAAAAAAAAAGTTGCTGCGCCACATAGCGCAGCAATACCCACAATCCCATTGCCGCGCGCGGTGCGCTTGTGCTAAAATGTCCCCACCATGTTGCCCTGGCTCATCCTCGCGCTCGCCGTAATCGTCGTCGTGGCTGCCGCGTATTATTACTGGCAAACGCGCGTCAACATTCCCCAATTGACGTACACCCTTTTGCCGCCGTACGAAATTCCCGATGTGATTTTGGTAAGCGGTCTCCTCGTCGAAAATCGCGGCAAGCAGCCCGCGCCCAATATCAAAATCGCCATCCAATTCAACGGCGAAAGCGCGCCCATGATTCATCACATGCAAGTTGCGAGCGCAGAGAATGCAGTCCTCCGCAGCGGCGGCGAACGTCACACCTTTGCCAACATCAGCGCGAAATCGCTGCGCCCGCGCGGTAAAGTTGTAGTGTACTGGGCAGCCGCGCAAAACGCACAGCCGCAAATCACCGTCACGAGCTATCAGCCCACGCAAGAATCGTTTCTCCAAAAATTACTCCCGCGCAAATCGAACGCCTAAACGAATTCCGAGCACAACCGCAAGACCTCTCACGCACGCGTAACCGCCACTTAACACGTCTCTAAACCTGCGTATGCTATAATCCCGCGCATGCGTAAACTTTTTTTCGCACTCATCATTGTTTTGCTTTTTGCCATTTGTGCCGGCGTCGGCGCATTTGGCTATCTTTTTTATTTGGGCAACTCGACAACGATTTCCGCAACACCCGCACCCATCGTTGCCGCCGTTACGAACGCGCCGACGCACGCGCCAACTGTCGCGACTCTAACTCTGCCCACGGCCGAAACGCCCAAGACACCCGTCGCTCATGACGATGATAATGCGATGCCCTCCAAACCCGAGCTCTCGACGTTGGACAAGTTGGAAGCCATTGTCTATCCTTCCAATGACCGCGTGCGGTTGGCGGAAGAGTACAAAGATGTTGTGCCCTCTTTGGCAACGCCCGTCGCACCCAAACAATATAAAGTGGGCGACAAGGAAACGTTTTGGATAAACCGAGACATGCAAAACCAAAACGAGCAAACCACCGCGACCTTGCGCTACATGAACGACGTCGTATACATGTGGGTCGAAGACGGCGAACGCGTGGACGATGCGGCGCTGAAAAAATCGGCGGATGTTTTTGCCACCAAAATTTACCCCACCAACCGCAAAGTCCTCGGCAGTGAAGCCAACCCCGGTGTGGACAATGACCCGCGCCTGCACATTTTGAACGCGCGCTTTCAAAACGCGTCCGGCTATTTTTCCCAATCCGATACCTTACCCGTCGCCGTGAATCGGCATTCAAACGAAAAAGAAATGTTTTACATCAACACGCGTTCGCTGCGTCCCGGCAGTGAAGTGTACGATTCCGTGCTCGCGCACGAATTCGCGCACATGATTCATCGCAATCAAAACGAACGCGGCGAATCGTCGTGGATTACCGAGGGCTTTGGCGATTTGGGCATGGAGTTGAACGGCTATCCGGCGGGACACGAGCAAGCGTTCGCCGACAATCCCGATTTACAATTGAACGCGTGGGCTTCGCTCCCCGGACTTGCCATTCCTCATTACGGCGCAGCGTACTTGTTCATGTCGTATCAACTGAATCGTTTTGGCGTGGACTATATCCATGATGTGTTTTCCACCAACACAACCGGTATCAGCACCATTCAGCGCGCGTTGGACAAACATCAACCCGGGATGACTTTTGATGCTTTGTTTGCGGACTGGGTCGTCGCCAATTTCACCAACAGCGCGAGCGGCGGTTCGCGTTATAGTTATCCAAGCGGCGCGTTGAGTATTCGTCCGACGGCGGGCTATTCCAAATATCCCGCACAAGGCACTGACACTGTGAACCAATACGGCACCGATTACATTCAACTCGCTCCCAACGGCAAAGATGTCACGTTCACGTTTGACGGTGCGGATACGGTGCGCGCCATTCCCACCGACGCGTACGACGGAAAATTTTTCTGGTGGAGCGGTCGCACCGACTTTTCGGATTCGCGCATGACGCGCGCATTCGATTTGAGCGGCGTAAAAAAAGCGACGCTGAATTTTGCAGCGTGGTATGACCTCGAACCGGATTACGATTACGGATATGTTTCCGTTTCCACCGACAATGGCAAAACATGGAAAACGCTCAAAGGCAAAACGACCACCGACCGCGACCCGAACGCCGCCAACTATGGCAACGCGTTCAATTGCAAATCCGGCGCGGGCTGCGGCAATGCGGACGCGACGGCGAGTTGGGTGCAAGAGTCGGTTGACCTGACGCCGTATGCGGGACAAAACATTTTGGTTCGCTTTGAACAAATCACCGATGAAGTGTACACGGGCGCGGGTCTCGCGATAGATGATATTGAAATTCCCGAAATCAATTTCCGCGATGACGCCGAGAATAACGACAACGGCTGGCTGGCAGAGGGCTTTGCGCGCATTGACAATCTGCTCCCGCAAAAATTCATTGTCCAAGCCATCAGTTTTGGCACAACGCCGCAAGTCACGCCGATTCAACTCGACGCACAAAATCGCGGCACATTCACTACGCACGGGCTGGGGCAAGACGTTTCGCGCGTGGTCATTGCCGTATCGGGCAGTACGCCCATAACGTGGGAACCGGCAGAGTATCAATACAACGTTCAGTAGCCCTTGCAGAAAAATAAAAAACGTCAGGTGAGCCATTCTCGCCTGACGTTTTTTATTTCTGTGCACATGCGTGCGCCACCACTTGGGTCCCTATTTGACATAGTTGGATACCCATTCGACGTAGGTCGAATTTGCGATGCGTTGCTGCGAATTCCATTCGCCCGGCGCGTTTAACGTTTGACGTTTTCCTTTTTACGCATTACTCTTGCACTATGACGCAGTTCAAAAACATCATCTTTGACCTCGACGGTCTCATTGTTGACACGGAACCGCTGCACCAACGCGCGTTTAATTCGGCATTGCAGCTCGCGGGCGCGGCGTATCAATTTCAAAACGACGAGTACGGAAAAATTTTCACCGGACGCTCCGTGCTCGAGAATGCCGAGTATGTGCGCGAACGGTTCGCGTTACCGCAAACCGCGCAGCAACTTGCCAACGCCCACCACGCACTCTTTACCCTGCTCGTCGCCGACGCGGAAAACTTGGAGCCGATGCCCGGCGTGCTCGAACTGCTCGCGTGGCTCACGCGCGAACAGTATCGTATCGGCATTGCCTCCAGTTCGCATCCCGAACAGGTGCAGTTGATTGTGCGCGGCTTGAATCTGCACATGCACTTTGCAACCATTCTCGGAAACGACGGCTCACTGAAACCGAAACCGGCGCCCGACGTATATTTGCTCGCTTTGGACAAGCTCAACGCAAATCCAAATGAAACGCTCGCGCTGGAAGACAGCGGCAGCGGCGTGCGCGCGGCACACGCCGCCAGACTGTTTGTCATTGCCGTGCCGAATGAATATACACAGCAGCAGGATTTTACCAAAGCGGACCGCGTAATGAACGATTTACGTCAAGTGCAGCAATTTCTTGCCGGGCGCTAGAAAAATTTTATGGCATTAATTCTCACCGAAGCGCAAGCCGAACTCTTGCGCGCCGAAAAAAAATATCTCACCGATTTGTATGCGACGCTGAGCGCGCTCAAGACACCGCCTGCCGAACTCGACGCGCTCCAAGACGCCATTGTCCGCTTGGAAGAATTGTTTTTGATTGTCGTCGTCGGCGAATTCAACGCGGGCAAATCGGCGCTGGTCAACGCGCTGCTCGGCGCCAAAGTTTTGCAGGAAGGCGCGATTCCTACCACTACGCGCGTCACGCTCGTCAAGTACGGTGACGCCGTGCATGAAAACGTTTCGCCGCAAGACCTCGCCCAAGTTTCGTACCCGCTCGACCTCTTGCGCGAAATCAACATTGTTGACACACCGGGCACCAACGCGGTCATTCGCAAACACGAAGAACTCACGCGCGATTTTATCCCGCGCAGTGATTTGGTCTTGTTTGTCACGTCGGCGGACCGTCCGTTCACCGAAAGCGAACGCCAATTCATGGAACACATTCGCACGTGGGGTAAAAAGATTGT
Source organism: Chloroflexota bacterium (assembly GCA_029778615.1). Classification (GTDB taxonomy): domain Bacteria; phylum Chloroflexota; class Anaerolineae; order UBA4142; family SHND01; genus SHND01. The sequence goes on from JAKOPZ010000010.1 coordinate 67,139, forward strand.
CATTGTCGTCAACAAACGCGATTTGTTGGACGACGCGGAGTCGCTCGCGGATGTGACGCAGTTTGTGCAAACGAACGCCACCCACTTGCTCGGCGTGACACCCGAAATTTTTTTCGTCTCTGCCAAACGCGAAGTCAGCGACGGCAAACTCACCGCAGGCATGGCGGCGCTCGACCAATATGTGCGCACATGGCTCGACCAGGGTGCGCGCCTGCGCGTAAAATTTGCAACACCGCTCGGAGTCGCCGACCAAATTCTCAAACGCGCGGAAGCGAGCACCGAACACGAACGCGCCCAACTCGCCGAAGATATGGAAACGGCGGAACACGTCGAACGCGAAGTCGCGAGCTATGAAAAAGATGTGCGCGGCGAAATGGAACCGCGCATCGCCGAAGTGGACAATTTGCTGTACAAGTTGGAAGAACGCGGGATGGACTTTTTTGACCAGAATGTGCGCCTCACGAAAATCGCTGACCTCGCGCGCGGCGACAGATTCCGCGCGTTGTTTGAACAACAAGTGCTCGTCGGTGTGCCGCAAGAGATTGACAATCGCACACGCGCAGTAGTGGACTGGCTCGTCGAAAAAGATTTACGCGAGTGGCAAAACATTCTCACGTATCTCCAACGCCGTCGTATTCCTTCCGATGCGCTGGTCGGCGAATTGACCACCTCATTTGATATGCGGCGGCAGGCGCTCCTCACGGCAACCACCGAAGCCGCGCAAACTGTGGTTTCCACCTACGACGCGGAAAAAGAATCGCGCGAAATGGGCGCGCATGTGGAAATGGCAGTCGCGCAAACAGCCATTGCGGAAGTGGGCGCAGTGGGCATCGGCGCGTTCGTCGCGACGACCGTTACCGTCGCCGCGTTCGACGTGACCGGGATTTTGCTCGCGGGGGTGATTGCGGTTCTCGGTTTGTTCATCATTCCGTACAAACGCCAACAGGCAAAAGAACGCTTCAAAGAAAAAATCCAGGCACTGCGCGCGCGACTGGGCAAGGTACTGCGCGCGCAATTTGAGAGCGAAGCCGAACGCACGGTTACGCGCATGAAAGAAGGCGTCGCCCCGTACGTCCGTTTTGTCAAAGGCGAAAAGGAACGCCTCGCGCAAACGCAAACTACTTTGAGCGACGCGCGCGCGGGTCTGCACAAACTTCAAGAGCGCGTCGAGAACATGTTCGCATAAAATACAACCCCGCTCACGACCGAGCGGGGTCTTTTTTTTACCAAGATGTCACGTGTGTCATCTCGAACGGAAGGTTCGAAAAAAGAAATGCCGCGCAGCGCGGGTTACAAGACCGGTTCCGGTTCACTCAATCCGGCGCGCAGCGCTTCGAGCAAATCTACTTGCAGCGCGTACAGAGTGCTTTTCACTCCGCCGACGACGGCGGCAGCGCGCGAGCGTCCGTGACCAATCAGCATCAGCCCATCCACACCAAACACGGGAATCGCGCCGATGCGCGTGTAATCCATCATTACATGAAAATCATTCATAATCGTTTGGACCGCTTGCGCGAGCCCCGCCTCGGCAAAGCGTTTCGAGAGACGCGTCAAAAGCTGCTCACTCAATCCTTCCGTCAATTTCAACGCGACATTTCCCCACAAGCCATCCATCACCACCACATTCGTCGTTCCGTTTGGTAAATCGTATCCTTCCAGATTGCCGATAAAATTGAGCCCGCTGTTTTTCAAAAGCGCAAACGTCGTCCGCGTCAACTCGTTCCCCTTGTTGTCCTCGCGCCCGTTCGTCATCAAACCAACGGTTGGGCGCGCGATGCCGTGAATTTTTTCCATGTAAATCGCGCCCATCTTGGCAAATTGCACCAAGTATTCCGGTTTACAGTCCACCATCGCGCCCGCGTCCACCAACAGCGTTTCGGGCTGCAAACCAAAATAGGGAATTCCCACACACGGACGCAGCACATTGCCCAAACGACCAAACGTAATCAGCGAAGCGATGATGCCCGCGCCCGTATGTCCCATTGTCAAACAGGCGTCGGCGTGTTGGTGTTTCACCAATTCGGCGATAACCCGAATCGAAGCGCCGCGTCGTTCTTTGACTGACGATGGGTTTTGGTCAAATTCGATAACGTCGGGCGCGTCCACAATTTCAAATTCGGGCAAGCCGAGCATGTCCGTCGTTTCCAGCGCGTGCAATTCTTGTTCAATCACCGCGCGCTTGCCAACCAAAATCAAGTCCACGTCCAACGCGCGTTTCGCCAAGACCGCGCCGCGCAAAATTTCCTGCGGCGCATAATCGCCTCCCATGGCGTCCAATGCAATCTTCAACGTTGTGCCTCCCAATCCGTGCCTGATTGTCCGTACCAAATCATCTTAAAGCATAATCCGCCAAATCGAAAAACGCGCAGGCGTATCAACTGCGCGACTTTGGTGTTATACAATACGCGCCCGCGTGTCAATTTTTGAGTTGCGTGGTGAGCGCATATAATTGCTAAAATTTTCGCATCCTGAGCAAATACAGCTTTAGAGGAGACATTGAGAATGAGCGAAACCAAACGCGTTGTCATTACAGGCATGGGGCTCATTAGCCCGGTAGGCAACGACGTCAAAACGTCATGGGACAATATCAAAAATGGTCGGTCGGGAATTGACAAGATTACCTTTTTTGACGCCTCTAATTTAGAGACCCAAATTGCGGGCGAAGTAAAAAATTTTGACCCCAAAGCGCATCTGGACCCAAAAGAAGCGCGCCGCATGGAACGCTTTAGTCAACTCGCCATCGTCGCCGCGCGCGAAGCGGTCAAGGACGCCCAATTGGAAATTACCGAAGCCAACAGCGAACGCATCGCGGTCTTGATTGGCAGCGCGGGCGGCGCGGTGCTGGCAGTCAGCGATAATGTCAAAATTTACGAGACCAAAGGTCCGCGCCGCGTCAGTCCGATTTTTCTGCCAATGATGTTGGTGGACACGGCAGGCGCGCTCGTCGCGATTGACCTCGGGATTCGCGGACCAAATTACGCCATTGTCTCGGCGTGCGCGACGGGCACCAACGCGATTGGCGAAGCGGCAGAGTATATCAAGCGCGGCGATGCCGATGTAGCATTGTGCGGAGGCACCGACGCGCCGATTTTTGCAGTAGGCATCGCGGGCTTTAACATCATGGGCGTCCTCTCGCGTCAAAATCTAGAACCCACCGCCGCCTCGCGTCCGTTCGATTTGAATCGCGACGGCTTTGTCTTGAGCGAAGGCGCCGGCGTCATGGTGTTGGAAAGCGAAGAGCACGCGCTCGCGCGCGGCGCGCGCATTTACGGCGTGCTTTCGGGATATGGCACCAGCGCGGACGCCGTTCACTTTGCCGCGATGGATTCCGAAGCGGGCGGCATTGCGCGTTCCATGAAGTGGGCATTGGCAAAAGCCAAACTCGAACCCAAAGACATTGGCTATATCAATCCGCATGGGACCGGCACCAAACTAAACGATGTCACCGAGACCACCGCCATCAAAATGATTTTTGGTGAAGAGGCATACAACATTCCCGTGAGTTCCACCAAATCCATGACGGGGCACATGATGGGCGCATCGGGTGCAGCCGAAGCGATTTTTGCCACGCTCGCCATGACCGAAGAAATCATTCCGCCCACCATTAATCTGCAAACACCGGACCCCAAATGCGATTTGGATTATGTGCCGAATACGCCGCGCACCAAACGGTTTGACCACGCGCTTTCCAATTCCATCGGTCTCGGCGGACACAACGCCTCGCTGGTCGTTTCACGCTACAATTGAGCTTGAACTACGCCGGGTAAAACGCGCCGCGCAGACGCGTGTTTGCCTTGCGTAGTTTATTTTCTTGTCACTTTTTCAGGATGTCAGCAAACCATCACCAACGCTATGCCCACATCGTCGGCTGGGGCAAATACGTCCCGCCAAATATTTTGACCAACGAAGAATTGTCAAAAAGGGTGGACACCTCCGACGCGTGGATTCGGGAACGCACCGGCATTCGCGAACGCCGCATTGCGACCAAAGAGACCACCGCGAGCATGGCGTTGTACGCCGCGCAAGAAGCGCTCGAAGTCGCGGACGTAAATCCGAACGAGATTGATTTAATCATCGTCGCCACGTCGAGTCCCGAATATATTTTTCCCGCAACGGCGAGCATTGTCCAAGACCAACTCGGCGCACAAAACGCGGGTGCGTTTGATTTGAGCGCAGCGTGTTCGGGCTTTGTGTACGGCTTGACCCTCGCGGCGGGAATGATTCGCGCGGGGACGTACAACAATGTCCTCGTCATCGGCGCCGAAACCTTTTCCCGCTTGTTGAATTGGAAAGACCGCGCGACGTGCATTCTCTTTGGCGATGGCGCGGGCGCCGTCCTCTTGCAAGGCAGCGATGAATACGGCGGCATCCTCTCCACCGTGTTGGGGTCGGATGGTTCCGGCGGTGAACTCTTGGAAATTCCTGCGGGCGGCTCAAAGAATCCCACTTCACTCGAAACGGTCATGGCGAACATGCACTTTGTAAAAATGAACGGACGCGAAGTGTATCGGTTTGCAACGCGTGTGATGGTGGACGCAATCAAACAAGCGCTGCAGAAAGCCAACCTCCCGCTCGCCGAATTGGACTTGCTCATTCCGCACCAAGCGAATACGCGCATTATTGATTACGCCGCCAAGGCGTTACAACTTCCGCCGTCCAAAGTGTTTGTCAATTTAGAAAAATACGGCAACACTTCTGCCGCGTCCATCCCCATCGCGCTCGTCGAAGCCATCGAGGACAAACGCGTGAACCCGGGCGACCATCTCGTTTTTGTCGGGTTCGGTGCCGGGTTGTCGTGGGGCGCGTGCGCGCTCGAATGGACGGAACCCACCATCAAACGCATCACGACACCTCAACGCGCCGCGCAAAGCAAATTGCGGTACGGCTGGGCAAATGTCAAATCGATGGGACATCGCGTCTTGCGTCGCGTGGATGCGGGCGTGAGCAGAACGCTTGACCGCATCGAAGGACACAGCAACGACAACGGAAATGGCAAATAAAAAAATCGCGGTCCATCCTGTTGGTCAAAGGAAACCGCGATTTCTTTATTTCACCAGAATCTCCCCCAACACAATGCTCTGCTGCGGCATAAAAGCTTCATCGAGCAGCAGCGCGCTCTCATCCGTGTTCCCCTGATACATCAACACCTCGACGCGATATTTCCCCGCCGGAATTTCGCGCGGAATATTCAACGTGAATCGGTCCGCCTCTGCGCTATCGGGTTTCCACAATAATGTTTCCACGCGCGGCTGACGGTCCACATTCATCACCTTGTCGCCGCGCTCATTCACCAAACGCACCGACGCGGAATAGTACGCATTGATTTTATTGTACGGCAGCCACCGCAAATTGACCGGGAGCGCGCTGCCGCGTTCGACCTCCTGCGGCAATGCCGCATTCAGTTTCACCGACGCGGGCAGCACCACTTCGCGCGCAAGCTCCTTCCCTACTTGAACGGATGCCTGCACTTGTGTCGCGCCAATTTTTTCATCCAGCGAGACCAGTTCTATTTCAAATGCCCCACTCTGCGCGGGCGCGCGCAATGGAATCGGTATCACCGAGACGCTCGACGTGACCAGCGGCATGGGCAAGGCAAGCGATTCGATACGCGCGTCACTCCAATGCGCTTCTGCCAAAACGCGCGCAGTGGGTTTGACCGCGTACGGAACATCACTCCGATTCACCAAAATCAAATACGCGTTAAAGGGCGCGTCCGCCGCGACACTCGACGGCACATACAACTGTTTGTCAAAGCTCGGCGCTTGCAGCGGCGCGGGCGCGATTTCGTACACACAGGGCGACTGCGTACTCCAAGGCGAAACTGCCCGCACAAAATCAAACGGTGGCGCCAAGGAGCCGCAGGTGCCATGGGTTCGGTCTATCAGGTAGCGCACATCGAGCGCGCGCAACAACGTGAGCGAACGCGCGTTGGGATAAAACTCGAACTCGTACGCAATCTCTCCGCGTCGCGGCGGAATAAAACCGCTGTAACCATCGGGAGTGTTTTGCCAGTGATATGTCGAAAAATATTGCGTCGAAATATCCAATTCGTTTTTTTCGTTCGGACCAAGCATTGGCAATTCCAATACGACGCCGTGCGGCTGCTGCGCGAGCCATTTGTACACATCGGGAATTTCGTTTGCCACGGGCAGCGCAACGGTGTGCGCGGCGGGCAAGGAAAGATATTCGAGCGCGACCAAAGCAACAAGGGATAAAGAAAAAAATCTTGGCGTCTTGGCGCCTTGGCGTGAGATTCTTTCCAATGCAGCCACCACACCCATTCCTGCCAACACCGCCAGCGCAAAATTGATGAGCGCGTCGAAACGCACCGGCGCGCGCAACGCGCGCAGCGGCGAAAAAATTTCGTAAAGCCACTTGTACGGCAGTGTAATCTCGGTCGCTTGCTGTGGAGTGAGATAGAGACGTGGACCGAGCGCGAGCACAAACGAAACAAGCAGCAGAGCAGCGAGGAATATTTTTAGCGAGGCGCGCGAAAAAATCAATCCGCCAATCGCCAGCGCAATCGCGATGACACCGGGAAACAAATTGTCGAGTGGATAACCACCGACGCGTATCACAGGGTTCGGCGCGAGCAAATCGCCATACAAAACATTTTCCGGCGCGACTTGGCTAAATTGTCTCAGCGACGCGCTGAACGGTTCGCTTTCCTCAATCCGCCGCGCAAAGCCAAGTTCGCTCTGCACTTGGAAATAGGGAACCAGAAACGGCGCGAGAACAACCGCAATCAGCGCAAACGAAACAACCAGTGAAATAAAAACGCGGCGCAACGCATTCCACACCTCCGCGCGTACTGTAAACAACCACCACAGCAAATACAACGCGACAGCGAATCCGGACAACAAGGCATAGTAAAACGACGAAAGGGATTGCAGAATAAAAAAGAGCACAAAGAGAAAAGCGTCGCGCCGTCTAGCCCCTTGCGCGTGTTCCGGCGCGTCGAGCAGTTTTCGTAAAAACAATAACGCTAACGGCAAAAGTCCCAAGGTCAACAATTGCAGCTGCGCGAAATTTCCGAGATTGAATGGATTGAACGCATAGATAATCCCTGCAATCCATCCCGCTTCAACCCGCCGCGTCGTCGCATACACAAACAAATACATTCCAAACGCGTCCAGCCACAACATTGCCAACAGCGCGAGGTTGTAACCAAAAATCGAATTGTTGAAAGCGAGCGTAAAGGGCAGCGCGAACAAGCCGGGCGGCAATAAAATTTCGGAATAGGCGAGCGTGTTGGTGTACGGATAGAAAATGTTTGTGTTGAACAACGTCAGCGGGTCGGTGACGAGCGCGTGTCCCACCCATGCCAGAATCCATGTGTTCAACAACGCGTCCTGTTTGTCCTCGACAGAATTCCAAACATGCCGCGCGAGAGGGTTCGTCAGAATCAGCGCGAGCGCGAGGAATAGCAACATCGCCGTAAGATGTTTTCGCATCAGTGCAACTGATTATACCGATAGTCAAAGAATTCAAAAGCATAAGGCGACTGCAAAGTCCCTTGACAAGGATATGTCATTTCGAACCCCTCAATCCTTCGGGGTAAACTCTGTGAGAAATCTCGTTTGTCACGAAAGGTTGAGATTTCTCGCATCCGCTCGAAATGACAATTGGCGCGACTTTGCAGTTGCCTTGTTCAAAAGCAATTGACAATCGAAATTTCGACCTTATAATAATTTGTGCCAGTGATCCGCACAGGACATTGAGCCCGTCTGCAAAGCAGACATACAAATTCGACGCACTGACAAATACCGCTTGGATCAATCGCCCGTGATGGCATGACCGAGACGGAGGATAACGGCGAAAAAAACTTTCGCGCGCTCACCGTTTTTCGGCGAGCGCGTTTTTTATTCTGCACTGATTTGTTGGCGCGTCGGAGGAGGCCAAGATGGAACGGAAAAAAGTTACCCTGCCCGAAATTCAACGCAAAAAAGAAATGGGCGAACCGCTGACAATGCTGACCGCGTACGATGTCAATATCGCGCGCGCGGTGGATCAGGCAGGCATTGACATGATTCTGGTCGGCGATTCATACGGGATGGTGGTACTGGGGTATGACACGACGGTGCCGGTCACGATGGACCAAATGATTACGGCGGCGCAAGCGGTGGCGCGCGGCGCAAAAAATCCGCTGCTCATCGGCGACTTGCCCTTTCTCGCGTATCAGGTGAACGCGGAGGAAGCGATTCGGAACGCGGGACGCTTTATCAAAGAAGCGAATATGGACGCGGTGAAATTGGAAGGCGGGCGCGAAATCGCGCCGACGGTGCGGGCAATTACGAACGCGGGGATTGCGGTAATGGGACACGTCGGCTTGACGCCGCAGAGTGTGAGCAAGCTCGGCGGCTGGCGTACACAGGGAACCACAGCGGACGCGGCGCACAAACTTTTGGACGATGCTCTTGCGCTGCAAGACGCCGGCGCGTTCGCGATTGTTTTGGAAAAAGTCCCGGAACGACTCGCCGAATTCGTCACACAGCGTTTACAAATTCCAACCATCGGGATTGGCGCGGGCGCGCATTGCGACGGACAAGTTTTGGTCGCGAATGATGTGTTGGGATTGTTTGACCGCTTTGTCCCCAAGTTTGCCAAACAGTACGCCAAACTTTATCCGCTGATTGTCGAAGCATTCAGCGCATACAAACGCGAGGTGGACACTCGCGCGTTTCCGGCGGCGGAACATTCCTTTGGCATCAAAGATGTGGAATGGGAGGCGTTCATGAAAACATTGGAACAAGAACGCGAGACCCGCACCACAAATTCATTTGACCCAACTGCGGACAACGAGCGAATTTATGGATAAGGTGAAAATGAAAATCGGAATCATCGGCACCGGCGCAATGGGTTCCCTGTTTGCGGCGTCTCTCGCACCGCGCGCAGACGTCACCGTGCTCGGCACCTGGCGCGACGCGGTGGACCAAATCAATGCGCGCGGCATTCATCTTGAACGCAACACGGAACATCATTTTGTCCCCGTTCATGCCACGACGGACCCGCGCACCGTCCGTTCGGTTGACCTCGCGCTCATCGCAGTCAAAGGGCATCAAACCGAGCGCGCCGCGCATTGGGCAAAGCAGATTCTCAAACCGAACGGCGTCGCTCTTACGCTGCAAAATGGTTTGGGCAATTTTGAAATTCTCGCGCACTGCGTCACGCGTCAACGCGCCGCAATGGGCGTGACCGCGCAAGGCGCAACGCTGTTGGGCGCGGGGCATGTCTATCACGCCGGCAATGGCATTACGACCATTGCGACGACGCCCGCAACTCTATCGCATCTAGAATCGTTCGCGGCATTGCTCAATCAAGCAGGTATGGAGACGCATCTCGCAAACGATGTGGCAAGTTTGATGTGGGGCAAGTTAGTAGTCAACAGCGCCATCAACGCGTTGAGCGCCATTTATCGCGTGCCGAACGGTTGGCTGGTGGAAAATGCCGAAACGCGCGCGCTGCTTGCGGCGGCCGCGTTAGAAACCGCTAACGTCGCAAAGGCGATGGGCATTCAACTCCCATACAATGACCCCGTTACCCGCGCGATTCAAGTAGCCACCGCGACAGCGACAAACAAATCTTCAACACTGCAAGATGTTTTGCGCGGTGCGCCTACGGAACTCGACCGCATCAATGGCGCCGTCGTTCGCGAAGGCAAACGGCTCGGCGTGCCAACACCGGTGAACGAACAATTGCTGCGCGTCATGTCGAATCCGCGCGTGGCGCAGCACAATCTCGCGCAGTTTGTGGCATAGCATTTGGACGCGGAGGAACGCGGATTTCTAAACTTGCCGCGTTCCTCTTTGTTTTTCTGCGTCACTTTGAAATCATGTTGCTCGCAAAAAGCATTTCAGAAGTTCGCGCGTTTCACAAAAAAAATGTGGGCACCTGGGGACTTGTGCCGACGATGGGCGCGCTGCATCAAGGACATTTATCACTCGTCGCGCGCGCGCGCGCAGAAAACGAACACGTCGCGGTGAGCATTTTCGTAAATCCCACACAGTTCGCGGCGGGTAGTGATTTTGAAAAATATCCGCGTCCGCTGGAACGCGACTTGGAAATGTTGCAACCATTCAACGTGGACCTCGTTTTTGCGCCCACTGCCGCAGAGATGTATCCGCCAAACTTTCAAACGTACGTCAACGTGCAAGACCTCACGCAACCGCTGGAAGGCGCGATGCGTCCGGGGCATTTTCGCGGCGTCGCGACCGTCGTCACAAAATTGTTCAATATCGTCCAGCCCGACCGCGCGTACTTTGGACAAAAGGACGCGCAGCAAGTGGCGGTCATTCGGCAGATGGTGCGTGATTTGAACTTGCCTGTGGAAATCGTCGTCGGGGAGACGAAACGCGAGGCGGACGGTTTGGCAATGTCATCGCGCAACGTTTACTTGTCATCGGAAGAGCGGCGCGCGGCTGCCGTGTTGTATCGCGCCTTGTGCGCCGCGCGGGACGCGTTCCATAACGGCGAACGCGGGGGGGAAAAACTACGCGCGGTGATGCGCGGCGTGCTCGCCCAAGAACCGCGCGCGACAGTGGAATATGTCAGCGCCGCAGACCCCGCGACCCTGCAAGAATTGGAACACATACAAGACCGCGCACTGTTTTCGATGGCAGTGCGTTTTGGCAGTACGCGCCTCATTGACAATCTCCTTGTCGTTGCATAAAGTACTTGCCCATCGCAAGCAGGGAATGCTTGCCCGAAACCTGCACCATCAACAAGGAGAAGATTTATGCGTCCCCAGCTGGTTTTCATTTTGTTCGTCAGCTTGTGTCTTGGGTTGTTGACCGGTTTTGCTCCCGCGAAGGCGCAAACCCTTGACCTTCCACCGGGATTCACGCGCGAACTCGTAACGGACAAATTGGTTGCACCCACCGCGTTCGTGTTTGCCGGGGATGAGATTTTGGTGGCTGAAAAAGAAGGCAATATTCGGGTCATTCAAGCGGACGACTCGCTGCGAACGGATGCGTACATCAAACTGAATGTTTCCACAGAAATCGAACGCGGGCTTTTGGGCATCGCGCTCCATCCGAAATATCCGAACCAACCATACGTTTTTGTTTACTATACAACCGGACCCGGCGCGTTGAACTATGGCGGAACGCCGGTCAATCGTGTTTCGCGCTTGAAAACTGTCAACGGCTATGGCACTGACGAAGAAATTTTGTTGGACAATATTCCTTCGGAAACCGCCATGCACAACGCGGGCGATTTGGAATTTGGGTTCGATGGAAAATTATTGATTGCTGTGGGTGACAGCGGGAACCGTGAGAACGCTGCCGATTTGCAATCCCTCGCCGGAAAAATTTTGCGCCTGAAAGCAAACGGCAAAGTTCCGCGCGACAATCCGTTTTTTGGCAAACCGCGCGCGCGCCCCGAAGTGTACGCGTATGGTTTTCGCAATCCGTTTCGGATTGCCGGGCGCGCAAAAACACAATCCTTTTTTGCCGCCGATGTCGGTTGGGGAGATTGGGAAGAATTGGACAAATTAAAAGCGAAAGGAAATTTCGGCTGGCCCCAGTTTGAAGGTCCGTGCCCCATCAACACGGTTTGCGACCCCTCTGCCACCGATTTCGGGAAAACGGTCCCGCCGACTTTTTACTATGACTCGACAGTCGAACAAGGTAACGCCATCATCGGCGGCGTCTTTGCGAAAGGGACAAATTATCCCGCGCCGTACCAAGACGGATATTTTTTTGGCGACATTCACGGCTGGGTACACGTTTTGAAAATGAATCGCAAGGACCGCGTGACGGCGAGCTATGCTTTTGATACCGGCGTCACGCCAACACAATTTCGCATCGGTCCTGACAACAACGTATATGTGTTGGACCTTGCGGGCAAGCTCTACCGTTATGTATATGCGCCTTGAGTTACAAATTCACCTTACGCATGTCATTTCGAACTCCTCAATCCTTCGGGGTAAACTCTGTGAGAAATCTCAGTTTTTTCCACCGAGATTTCTCGCAAGACCGCTCGAAATGACAATTCTGCGTAACATGAGTTACAAAAAAAAGGGGACGTGCGTCAGTGCGCACGTCCCCTTTTTTTTATTTTGCGAATCGTTCGTACCGAAACGGCGTCACATCCATACTCGTCGCATTGCCGTCCGCGATAATCTCTGCTGTCAAAATTCCGCCTGCGGGCGCGTGCATCACTCCATGCCCGCCCCAGCCGCAGCAATTGACAAAACCTTCCACACCGGGCGCGTAACCCAACACCGGCAAATCGTCAGGTGTTAACGCGCGCAAGCCCGCCCACCCGCGCAAAATTTTTGCATTCAACAAGATGGGCGCGCGCAGTGCCGCGCGCTCAATCACTTGCTCTTGAAACTCGGGGACGAACTGCGGTTCAAATGAGGTTGACTCTTCGCGCCCCATGCCCATCAAAACATTTTCGCCTTCTTTGCGAAAATACCATTCCACTTCCAAGTCCATCACGAACGGAGTGTTCTGCGGAATCGCGTGAAATTCGTCGGTGATAAAAATATGCCGTTGGTAATTCGTGATGGGCAAATCGAGTCCAACCCATGCGCCCACTTCTTTGGCGCGCGCGCCGGTGGCATTGACCACGCGCGGTGTGGAAATCGTTCCGTTGGTTGTTTCCACACCGTCGACGCGCCCATTTTCCAAAACGATGCCCGTCGCTTGCACCCGTTCATTGATTTCCGCGCCGAGTTGTTTGGCGCCGCGCGCGTACGCTTGCATGACCGCGTGCGGGTCAATTACGCCGTCCGTGCGACAAATCGCGCCGAGCACAATGTCCTCGACATTGACGACCGGAACAATTTCTTGTACCTCTGCGGGCGTTAGCACATCAATTGGCACATTCATTTTTTGCTGCACGGCGATTTCGTCGCGCAGTTCCTGTTCCGCCGCGCGCGTGGCAAGCGTCATGTAACCGATTTGTTTAAAAGGCGTTGGCTCGCCCAAAAGTTCACCAAACGCCATGTATTCTTTCCACGCGACAAAGGAAAGCGCGATCGTTTCCTCACGCTTCATGGAAAGCATCAACATCGCCGCGCTGCGCCCCGATGAACCACTGCCCAACAAATCGAGTTCGACGAGCGAAATGTTTCGGATGCCTTTGGCGGCAAGGTGGTACAAACACGACAGTCCCTGGATGCCGCCGCCGATGACAACAACGTCCGCTGTGGTTCGCATGTTATAGTCCTTCGTTTCGAAAGTCGCGCTGTTCCCACTTGGCGCGCAATTGCTCGGTGAATTGTTTTTTGTATGCGGGGTCTTGGAGTTTTGGATGCAAGATTTTCCAAACGTCTTCGGCATCCAAATCTTTGGTGCCAAGAATTTCTTGGACGTATTGGTCAACGCGCACTTGGAACGCGCGCACGGGCGGCACGCCAATTTCGTCAAGGATGTCGCTGATATGTTTGATATAGTAGGTCATTGGAACTCCTAGCGTGGTAGAGGACTGAAAGGCGCAAGAATTATAACGATAGAAAGGGTTTTGTGAAAATGATTTGGTGAGCACGTTGATTCCATGTATAATCCAAAGCCAAGTTTGGAGATTAGAGATTCGAGATTGGATGTTGGTTTCAATCTCTCGTTTCTAGTCTTTCAATTTTTCTGGAGAGGTCGCATAGTCCGGTCTAGTGCGCGCGACTCGAAATCGCGTGTGGTTCACACCACCGGGGGTTCAAATCCCTCCCTCTCCGTTGAGAGTGTACTAGTGCGGTAGTTGGATAGTGCGATAGTTGCCCGTGACTATTGCACTGATGCACGATGTTACCATCGCACTACTTGGAGAGGTCGCATAGTCCGGTCTAGTGCGCACGATTGGAAGTCGTGTGTAGTCGCAAGATTACCGGGGGTTCAAATCCCCCCCTCTCCGCCAAACTCAAGATTGGAGACTGGAGCAAATATCCGGTCTCCAATTTTTTTTCCGCATCAGCGCGGTTCCCCGTCACAGCTACGCTGCGGCAATGTGCGATCCGCTGCTAAACTTGTGTAACCACGCGCCTTTTCTCTCGGCGCGTCGTCTTGACAAAGCCCCTCATTTCTATAAACTATCTATCGTCGTGCTAGACGGGGAACTAGCGGTGCCTCGATTCCTTTACCGGATGACCCGAAATCCGCTATAGCGGGGTACAATCCCTTGCAGAGCAGCGGGCAGATTGCACGGCGCGGACCGCGCAGCATTGAAAGCCGGATCCGACGCAGCAGGAACCCGTGAACCCCGCCAGGACCGGAAGGTAGCAACGGTAAGCGGTCACTCTTGGGTGCCGTCGGGGCATCTGGCTGGAGCCAGCGAATCTGCGCACGGCGGGATACCCGCCGCGAAGCAAGGTGCACGACTTTTTTTTGGAACACATTCGCACACCCAATTTTGAATGTGTTCTTGTCATTTGGTCAGGTCACGCTCGCCGGCGCGTTTGAAACGCACCAACCATATAGAATCCGCGTATCATGTTCGTATGCGTCACGATGCTTGCACATCCGCTCTTGAACGGCATCGAGACAAACAATGCGCGAATTCTATATCACCCATGAAGTCTGATCACGCCATACCCGACACGTCATCACGCGCAGCGCTCCAGTCAAAGCGGATGCGTGACGGCATGTCACCACCCGCAGGCATTCCGCGCCGCACCATCCCGCCTCCCCTGCCCGCGCGTCCCGCTCCGCCGGTGGCTTTTTCCTCAACGACCATTCCCGCGCCCCCGCGCATGAATCGGCGGTATCTCACTCCCGCTAGTGTTCCCGCACGTTCTCCTTCTTGGGCGCGCACCATGCCTTTGCTTCGCGATGGCAGTTGGCTCGCGTTGTTGTTTGTTGCGCTTGCGTTGATGGCAATGTTCTATGTTTTTGTCGCGGGACGCGAACGCGTGACCATTCGTTTGAACGACCAAGAAATTACCGTCTGGACACGCCAACAAACCGTGCGTGATACTTTGATTGAAGCGGGGCTCAATTGGAATGCCGAAGATATTGTCCGCCCCGCGCTGGATGCGCCAGTCCCGCGCGATGGGAATATCACCATTCGTTTGGCAACGCCAATTGTTTTGACCGTAGACGGCGATGTGTTGGAGCGACGCACCCAAGCTACGACCGTTCAAAAAGTTTTGGAAGAAAACAACATCGCGCTCAAACTGCACGACCAGGTTTTTGTCGACGGGCGTCTCGTGCGCGCGGACGCTTCGCTGCCGCGTTATGCAGTGAACGCGGGCGAGCCGGCAGTTTTTACTTTTGCCAGCAACGTGGTGCATCTTTCCGTCACGCGCGCATTGCCCATCACCATTAATGACAACGGAACGGTCTCTACGCTTTACACCACCGAGAACACCATTGGCACGGCGCTCGCGCGCGCGGGCGTTCAGGTTTATGTCGGCGATTCGGTCACGCCGGATTTAACGACGCCTGTCACGACCGGCGCTTCGATTTTTATTCGCCGCTCACGCCCCGCATTCATTATGGTGGATGGCAAAACCATTCGCACGCGTACACGCGCGGACACGGTTGGAAATTTGCTCGCGCAAGAAGGTGTGCAGCTCGAAGGAAAAGACTATGCGATTCCCGCGCCGACTGCGCCGATTGTGGATTATCTCAACGTCAGTGTGACGCGCGTGCGCGAGGAATTTATTACCGAGACCGAACAACTGCCGTTTCAAACGCGCTGGCTGCCCGACTCGAATTTGGAACTCGACCAACGCGTCGTCGCGCAAGTGGGAGAAAAAGGCGCCAAGAATCGTTTGTTCAAATCGGTGTACGAAAACGGCAAGCTCATTTCCACCGGACTGGAACGCGAATGGATTGAAAAGCCGCCGCAAGACCATCTCATTCACTATGGCACAAAAATTGTCGTGCGCGATTTGACGTTGCCCGACGGCACTGTGACACAATACTGGCGCAAGCTGCGTTTGCTTGCCACCGCATACTCCGCCGCCACATCCGGCAAAGACAAAGACCATCCCCAATACGGACGCACGCGCCTGGGCTTGCAGGCAGGACGCGGAATCGTTGCCGTTGACCCGCGCATCATCAATCTCGGTTCCAGTGTTTTTGTTCCAGGTTATGGCGTCGCGCTCGCGGGCGATACCGGTGGACGCATCAAAGGCAAGCGGATTGACCTCGGCTTTCCCGAAGACGCGATGGAAGATTGGTACCGCTGGGTGGATGTATATTTATTAGGAACGCCACCGCCCGCTTCGCAGCTCAACGCCGTTCTCGCCGATTATCCGGTTGAACGAAAAAGCAGTCGTTAAGTTACTGACAGGTGAATGCCTGTCAGTTTTTCTTTTACAGCGCAATGTCCGCTCCCTCATCCCAACGCGCGGCACAACACCTCCCGCGCAAACGCTTTGGGCAAAATTTTCTCGCCGATAGAAATATTCTCGCGAAAATTGTGCGCGCCGCCGAAATTTCCCCCACTGACGTCGTCCTCGAAATCGGACCCGGGTTGGGAGATTTGACGCACGCGCTCGCCGCCACGCACGCACAGATTGTCGCCGTCGAACTGGACCGTGATTTATTCAAAACACTCGGCGCCGAATTTGCCGCGACCTCGAACGTGCATCTCTTGCAAGGCGATGTGCTTTCGCGCTCCCCCGCAGAATGGCTCGCACAGGCGAACCTCGCGCCGCCCTACCTCGTCGTCGCCAACATCCCGTACTATATTACTTCCGCCATTCTGCGTTACCTTCTCGAAGCGAATCCGCCGCCCGCGCGCATTGTGCTCATGGTCCAAAAACAAGTGGCGCACCAAATTATCGCACAGCCGCCGAACGCAACTTTGTTGAGCATCAGTGTTCAATACTATGGCACACCGCGTATCATTGACATTGTGCCGGCGGGCGCCTTTTATCCGCGTCCAAAAGTAGATTCCGCCATCCTCCGCATTGATGTCGCGGGTTCGCAGGCAGATGAGGCAAGCGCGCGTTTTTTTCGCGTGGCGCGCGCGGGCTTTGGCGCAAAACGAAAACAGCTGCGAAACGCGTTAGCAAACGGATTATCCCTGACTGCTGACGACGCAAGCCGTTTGCTCGCACGCGCCGAGATTGACCCCGCGCGACGCGCAGAAACGCTAACACTGGTCGAATGGAAACGTCTCGCAGGAATCTACCAAGCGACGCGCACGTCGGAATAACTCACCGTCGCTTTGAGAATTGTTGAACCCGATTGGATGTTGTAAAATGCGCGCTGGGATGATTCAAGAAATCTCGTCCGGCATGAAATAAATTTCGGAACTCGATGCAACCGCTTACGCCTTCGCCCGAACGTTACGCTCCCTCTTCACCAAACACCAAACCCAAAGTGTTGGTCGTAGATGATGACCCTTTGATGCGGCGTATCGTCACGCAAAGTCTCGAACGCGCGGCATACGAATTACTCGAAGCCGAATCGGGCATGACAGGTATTCAATGTGCCATCGAGCAGCATCCGGACCTTATCTTGCTCGATGTGATGATGCCCGAAATGGACGGCTTTGAGGTCATTCGCCGTTTGCGTACTCATCCCATCACGCAAGGCGTGCCGATTATTTTGTTGACCGCGCTGGGCGAGATGAGCGAAAAAGTATATGGCATGCAGCTCGGTGCGGACGACTATATGACCAAACCGTTTGACCCGCGCGAACTGCGCGCGCGGGTGCAAGCACACCTCAAACGCTCGGAACAATATTTGCAGAGCAGTCCGCTCACCAATCTCCCCGGCAACCACGCCATCCAACAAATCATTACCGCGCGCATCGAGACGCATGAACCGTTGGCAGTCATCTATTTTGACCTTTCCAATTTCAAATCGTACAACGACCGCTATGGCTGGCTCGCCGGCGACCAGATTATCAAACAGCTCGGCGAAATTATTGTTCAATGTGTTATGCAGGCGGGCGACAAAGACATTTTTGTCGGGCATGTGGGCGGTGACGATTTTATTGTAGTCACGCGTCCGGAATTCGCCGAACCGGTCGCGCGTCAGGCATTGAACCAATTTGACGCGGTCATTCCGGGCTATTACGCGCCCGATGACCGCATGCGCGGCTATCTTGAAATGATTGACCGGCAAGGCGATTTGCGTCGCGTTCCCATCATCAGCTTGGGCGCCGCAATCGTGACCAATGAACAGCGCCCGCTGGAACATCCGCTGCAAGTCGCGCAAATTGCCGCCGAACTCAAGCGTTATCTCAAGACCCTCCCCGGCAGCCAAATTGCTTTTGACCGCAGAAAGCAGTGAACCTGTCAAGCCCCCGCGACTTTTGATTTCCCTTTCCGTCATGCGTCTGTACCGCGCCCACAAATTTTCCGCGCACCGCCGCCATGATCCAAGGCGCCGCTTTTGACGCGCGCCGCCTTCGCGCTAAAATTGTTTCTTGCGATTTTCCAGAAAGGAATTATCTGTTGCTATGCCGATTTACGAATACGAGTGCGAGAACAAGCATCGCTTTGAAAAATGGCAGTCCATGAAGGACGACCCACTCAAAGAATGTCCCGAATGCGGCACATCCGTTCGCAAGATATTGCATCCGGCGGGAATTATTTTCAAAGGTTCGGGCTGGTACATTACCGACAGCCGCAAAGCATCCGGCGGCGAGAGCTCGGAATCCAAGAGTGATGCCAAGACTGAATCAAAAAAAGAAACCAAAAGCGAAACAAAGGGCGATGCATCGAGCAGCAGTTCCGGCACATCTCCCGCTTCGTCGGAATAAAAAAATTGCGGCAGGTGGTTTCACCTGCCGCAATGACTATGGGTTGCAATTTTGCGAACCCGCCTATTCTGTTTACAAGCGGCGCATGGGCGTACAAGCTTACAAGAGTTGAAAATTTTCAGCCCGCCGCACGCGCACGCGAGCTTGTCAGAGTTGAAAGTTTCCGGTGTGCGTGACAATTTTGAAATTAAAGTTGGTTACGTAGGTCAACAGTTTTTTGCGTAGCCGCGCCCATTCCTCGCCCGCGAGAATCTTGTCCATCGTTGCGCGGTCTTCGGTCACTCCACCCGCCAGAATCTGCGGACCATTGCCATACACAGTGTACCATGCCTCGGTGGGCTGAATGCCCAAACGCAATAGCTTGGGACCAAATTCTTGGACCGTAAATTCAAAATATTCCGACTCTTTGCCTTGACGGATATCCCACGACATTAAAAGTTTTATCATATGCTCCTCAATAGGACAGCGCGAACACAGGATTCACCGCGTTTGCTCCTACGCAAAAAATCATAACAAAGGAAAGAGGATTTTGCAAACCAATGCGCGCTTGCATTCAACGCGTCCGCCGCGGCGCCGTCACAGTGGATAACGAAATCGTCGGCGAAATCGAACGCGGCTTGGTCGCTCTCGTCGGCGTCACCCACAGCGACACGGCAGCGACGGCGTACACGTTGGCGCACAAAATTGCCAATCTGCGTATCTTTGAAGACGACGCGGGCAAATTTAATCTCTCCGCGCTCGACGTGAACGCTCAGGTTTTGGTCGTCTCCCAATTCACTCTGTACGCCGACGCGCGGCGCGGGCGCCGTCCCGATTTTCTCGCGGCAGCGCGTCCCGAAGTGGCGGCTCCGCTCGTCGAGACGTTTGCAGAGTATTTGCAAGCAGCCGGACTGCGCGTGGCGCGCGGACAGTTCCAGGCAAAGATGCTCGTCGAAATTTGGAACGACGGACCCGTCACACTTTGGCTGGACACGGCGGAACTCGGACGTTGAGTGCGGCGCGGCGCGAAATTACGAAATGCAAACATTTTTCTTTTTCGTCCCATTCCTTCGCACCTGCTATTGACAGAATTCAAACATCTCCGTACTATGTCGCTGCGCCGAAAATTTTTTTAATCGGCGCTATGTGTATTCCCATCCATTTTTCATCCGCCATTTAGTGTAATAAGGCATGTTGGTCTGACATGCCATAGGAGTATTCCTTTACGATGCCCTTGCCGAATCCGCGTCGCATTTCCCCCATAGCTTCGATTTTGCTTTTTGCAGTCCTCTTTGCAGGACTGCTGCTTTTAGGTTCCAGCATTCGTGTCCCGCGCGCCTCCGCCGCGCACGCGCCCGGCAGCAACCCGCCATTGCGCGTGAACGTCGCGCAATCGGATCTTCAACCGTGCGGTCCCATCCGCACGAACCAGGGCTTTGCCGATAACACGCTTGCCGCAAACGACGACGGTTCGACCGGCGCGGTTCCCATCGGCTTTACGATTAATTTCTTTGGCACAAATTATTCCGACCTCTATGTCAACAATAACGGCAACGTTACATTCGATGCCGCCAACGGAGAGTATTCTCCTGTTCCACTAGGCAGTCTTGGGCGCGACATCATTGCCCCGTTTTGGGCAGATGTTGATACGCGCGGCGCGCTTTCCGGCGTTGTTACGTATGGACCAAGCACAGTGACCATTGACCAGACGCAACACAATGCGTTTGGCGTGAATTGGATTAACGTTGGATATTACAGCGCACAGGACGATAAATTAAACAGTTTTCAGCTTGTCATTATCGAACGTTCTGATCGCGGTCAAGGCGACTTTGACGTCGAATTCAACTATTGCCAAATTCAATGGGAGTATGGGGCTGCCAGCGTAGGCGTTTACCCGCGCGCGGGATATGCAGGCAGCGAAACGGTCAATGAGATTGACGGGTCCGGGCAAAGCGGCGCGTTTCTCGACGAGAACCCGAACGGTCTCGTTAATCGTCCGCCTTTTTCGCTTGAATCGCACGACGGCGCGGTCCTGGTTGTAACAGCAACGCCCACCGTCACACCGACTGAAACCGCAACCGAAACACCGACAAACACACCAACGAATACACCAACGGACACGCCGACCAATACACCGACCAACACGCCAACTGATACGCCAACGAATACGCCGACCAGTACACCAACTGACACGCCGACCAATACACCGACCAACACGCCAACTGATACGCCAACGAATACGCCGACCAGTACACCAACTGACACGCCGACCAATACACCAACAGAAACCGCGACCAATACGCCGACCAACACACCGACCAACACGCCGACGAATACGCCGACGGACACACCGACTGATACACCAACGAACACGCCGACTAATACACCAACCGATACGCCGACCAACACGCCTACCGATACACCAACGAACACGCCGACCGATACGCCAACGAACACGCCGACTAATACACCAACCGATACGCCGACCAGTACACCAACTGACACGCCGACGAATACGCCAACAGAAACCGCGACCAATACACCGACCAACACACCAACCAACGCGCCGACCGATACACCGACGATTACGCCGACACTCACACCTTCGCCGACGGCAACCGTCACGCCCATCGAAGGCGCGCTCGTCGTCACCAACACAAATGACGCCGGCGACGGTTCACTGCGGCAAGCGATTTTGCTGGCGAACGAAAACGCCGGCGCGGATGAAATTCATTTCAACATTCCCGGCGCGGGCGTGAAAACGATTGCGCTCACCGCGCCCTTGCCCGCACTCACCGGCGCGGTGACGATTGACGGCTTGACCCAGCCGAACGCGAGCGCGACCAACCTGCTTGTCGAACTCGACGGCACAAACGCGAACGGCGACGGCTTGAAAATTTCGTCCGCGTCCAACACGATTCGCGGTCTCGTCATCCGTAACTTTTCCGCGCGCGGCATTCATTTGACCGGCGCGGACGCACACGACAATCTCATCGAAAATAATTTCATCGGCGTCGGCGCGGACGGAACCACCGCGCAGGGTAACGCATCGCACGGCATCGCGCTCGATACGGGCGCGTCCAACAACACCATCCAAAACAATCGCATCGCGTACAACGGCGGCGACGGCGTTTCGCTCAGCGACGGCACCGGCAACAAAATTTCCGCGAACGATATTTTTGCCAACGCGGGTCTCGGCATTGATTTGAACAATGACGGTGCAGACCAGAACGACCAAGGCGACGCGGACGCGGGCGCAAACAATACACAGAACAACCCCGTCCTGCTCGTTGCTTCGCCGTCCGGAAACGGCATCGTCCTCAGCGGACGTTTGAACGCGCAAGCGAACGCCGCATACACACTCGAATTCTTTGCCAACACCGCGTGCGATAACGGCAGCGCGCAGGGCGAAACCTTTTTGGATTCTGCTAACGCGACAACGGACGCGCAAGGCAATATTTATTTTTCCAAAACGCTCGCGAACGTTCCCCCCGACAGTTTTATCACCGCGACCGCGACGGATGCAAGCAACAACAGCTCTGAGTTTTCGACCTGCCTTCCGATTACGCTCAACAACAATTCGTGGGTCAACGCGCAGTTCTTGAACATTGATTGTCCCGACCCGAACAATCCACCGCAAGAAACTACATCGGATACGCAAACACAGTACATTGTACAGCCCGACCAGTCGCGCTGGTTCAAGTTCTGTGTCACACCGCGTTCCCGAATCATCATCACTCTCACTCAACTGCCCGCCGATTTTGACCTCACGGTGTTCAAAGATATTGGCGCGCAGTACAATCAAGACATTGCCAACCTGCAAGCCGCGTCGGACCCACAGAGCGAATTGACCAGACTCGGCGCGGAATTTGCGCCCGAAGCATTTTCGCCCGAAGCATTTTCGCCCGAAGCATTTTCGCCCGAAGCATTTTCGCCCGAAGCGTTTTCGCCCGAAGCGTTTTCGCCCGAAGCGTTTTCGCCCGAAGCGTTCTCGCCGGAAGCGTTTTCACCCGAAGCGTTTTCACCCGAAGCATTTTCACCCGAAGCGTTTTCGCCCGAAGCGTTTTCGCCCGAAGCGTTTTCACCCGAAGCGTTTTCACCCGAAGCATTTTCACCCGAAGCATTTTCACCGGAAGCGTTTTCGCCCGAAGCGTTCTCGAGCGCGCAATCGCGGAGCGTGATTGGTGTTTCCGCGTTTCCCGGAACTGCAAGCGAAGGCATCGTCTTGAACTCGTGGGACAACACGGGCGACTTTTACGTGCGCGTGCGCGGCAAAAACGGCGCATTCAATTCCAACGCACCGTTCAAGATTACAGTAACCGAGTTGACGGGCGCGTGCGGTTCGATTGCCCTGCCCACCGCGCACACCACACTCGGCGGCGCGTCGGACAAGTCCACGCTGATTCTGTGGGACTCGACGCGCATCAAAGGTTCGAGCAATGCGAAAACAAATTTGCTGAATCGCATGAACGACCTCGCGGCGGTGACGAACGGTATCGTCGTGGATGTCAGCGCCGACGCCCAAGTCGCGCAGACCAACGCGCAAGCCGACGCGAAACCGGACTGCGTTTTTGCGAAAAATCTCGTCGCGTCCGCGATCAAAAATGTCATCCACGCGTACGACCAAAACAAAAACCTGCAATACATCGTACTCGTGGGCAACGACGATGTGATTCCGTTTTTCCGCTATCCCGACCAGGCACTGCTCGCGAACGAGTCCGGTTACATTCCGCCCG
Organism: Chloroflexota bacterium; assembly: GCA_029778615.1. Classification (GTDB taxonomy): domain Bacteria; phylum Chloroflexota; class Anaerolineae; order UBA4142; family SHND01; genus SHND01. Next base: position 90,517 of record JAKOPZ010000010.1, read on the forward strand.
TCAAAGACACCACCTCCTCGCAGGCGAGTTTGCGGCTCGGCTATATGTGGACGCAAGACCCGTACGGCGCGCGCACGAGCATTTCGCTCGGCACCAACGATTTCGCCGTTCCCGAAATCGCGGTGGGGCGTCTCGTGGAAACCGCGAACGAAGCAAAAGGAATGATTGACGCGTTCCTCGACGGCAACGGACAAATTCCGTTGAACGACGGAACATTGGTGACGGGTTACGATTTTCTTGCGGATGCGGCCACCGCGATTCGCGATGAATTGAGCGCGGGCACCGGCAGGAATGTGGACGCGTTGATTGCGCCCAACAACATTGCGCCCACTGACCCGCAGTCGTGGACCGCCGACGATTTGCGCGCGGCGCTGCTCACGAAACGCCACGACATTGCTTTTCTCGCCGGACATTTTTCGGCGGGCAGTACGCTCGCCGCAGATTTCACTACGCGCCTGTTCGCATCCGAAGTCGCAAACTCGAACATTGATTTCACCAACGCACTCTTTTACAGCGCGGGCTGTCATTCCGGTTATAACGTTGTGGACGACCACGCGGTGCCGGGCGTCACACTTGAACCCGACTGGGCGCAAGCGCTCGCGCGCAAAAAAGCCACGCTCATCGCGGGCACGGGCTATCAATACGGCGACACGGACGTTATCGAATACAGCGAACGCTTGTATCTGGAATTCACGAAACAGTTACGCACGGGCAATGGTCCTGTTTCTATCGGACAGGCATTGGTGCGCGCGAAACAAAATTATCTAGCGTCCACACCACAGCTCAAAGGCATTCACCAAAAAGCGATATTGCAAACGACGTTGTTCGGTTTGCCGATGTTGAGCGTTAACATGCCCGGCGCACGTCTGGGCAACACCGACGATTCCTCAATCGTTTCGAATACAACACCGTACAACACGAATCCGGGGCAAACGCTTGGACTGTCGTACGCGGACATTACCTTGCATCCGACGCTCACGGAAAAACACACCAACCTCAACGACCTCACCAACAACACATCCGTCCAAACCACGTACTTTGAAGGACGCGACGGCGTGGTCACCAATCCGACGCAGCCGGTGCTTCCGCTCGAAAATGAAAACGTCAGCGTGAACGGCGTCGTGCTGCGCGGCGTCGGCTTTCGCGGCGGCTCGTATTCGGACCTCGCCAACATTATTCCGCTCACGGGCGCGCCCGCGACGGAAATTCGCGGCGTGCATATTCCGTATCCCTCTCAAGTGTTTTTCCCGAATCGTCCGTGGAACATCAATTACTTTGACGCGCTCGCGGGAAGCGGCGGCGCGACGCGTTTACTCGTAACGCCCGCGCAGTACAAATCGAATACCGATGACCCCGTGCATGGCACGTGGCGCACCTTTGATTCGATGCAGCTGCGTTTGTTCTACAGTGGCAATACCGAGACGACAGCGAGTGGCAGTGTGCCCGCGCTCTCTGCCGCGCCTTCCATCGCGAACATTGACGCGACGTCGAGTAACGGCGCCATCAACTTTAATGTGCGCGTCGTCGGCAATCCGGCGGTGGGCATTCAACAAGTATGGATTACGTACACCGGCTTGAGTGGCGAATTGAGCGGCGCGTGGCAGTCGCTTGACCTTTCGCAGAACGCGCAAGACTCGACGTTGTGGCAAGGAACTTTGAATACGTCCACCGTTCCGCAAGATGTTCGCTTTATGGTGCAGGCGGTGAACGGCGTCGGTCTCACAACTCTCTCGTCAAATCAAGGCGCGTTCTATACGCCCGACGGTTTTGTGGACAACACACCACATCAAGCGGCGACGCAGCTCGCCGTGAACGCGGCGAGCGAGGGCAGGTACGGCAATCAAGTCAACGTGAGCGCGACGTTGACGAGCAACGGCTCGCCGGTTGCCAACGAACTTGTTTGGTTTGGACTCGGCGCGCAGCGCGCCAGCGGCATCACCAACGCGAACGGCGTCGCGCAAGCAACCCTCTCGCTGTTGACTTTGCCCGGCAGTTATACTCTGCAAGCATCGTTCGACGGCAAGACACTGCTCGCGCCGACATACACGTCGAACGATTTCACAGTGGTCAAACAAGATACCACTCTCGCCGTTACGCCGCCGACGGGCGCAGTCCAGTACAGCGACGCGAGCGGTTTGAGCGCGACCGTGCACGATGCCCAAGACCGCGCGTTGGGCCAAGTCACACTCGCGTTCCTCGCGAACGGACCCGACAATCTCTCGCGCACGTCCATCACCGACCTCATAAGTCGCGCAGATTTTGGCGCGGTCCCGCTGCGCGCGGGCGACTATACGGTCAACGTTTCCTTTGGCAACGTGGTTACGTTGAGCGATAACACCCCACTCGATTTGACCGACCCGCGTTACAACGGTGCGAGCGCCGCGACGCAAATTTCGGTCACGGCAGAAGACGCCACCGTCGCGTACACGGGCGCGACAGAATTGGAAGTGGGAAATGATTTGCAGCTCGCCGCCACCGTGACGCAAGCAGACGACGGCTCCCCCGGCGACCTCACGCTCGCCAAAGTGCGTTTCCGCCTCAAGAATCCCGACGGTCAAGTTTTGGATACACAGACTGTGAATGCGGACGCGCAAGGAAACGCGACCGCGACAATGACCGGCGTACTCGGCGGTGAATTCACTATCGAAACGGATGTGGTGGGCGGCTACTTTGCTGCGACTGCCGTCGAAACGCCTTTGACCGTCACAGGCACGAGCGTCGCGCTCTCGCACAACACGCGCGTTCGCACCACTGACAATAACAAACTTGACGCGCTCGAACTTGGCTTTAAACCGAACAAAGACAAGACCGCGCAGAAACTTACAGCCATCACCCCGGACGTATTCCAATACGTCGAAACATTGGATAACACCGGCGACATGGCATTGGGCGTGCGCGTGACTGTAACCATTCCCGCGCTGGACAATCCGCCCGTGCCGATTGCGTTCTGTCTCGTCGGCGCGAGTCCGATTCATGTCTTTGCGGACGCGGACATGACGCGCGATGTGACCGACAAAGCAACCCTGCCAAACGATTTACCCGCGCCCAACGCGGACAATAACACTTTGACCTGTGCGAGTGAAATCAAAGTGGATGTGATTGTGCCCGCGCATACGCAGCGCGTGGTGCGGCTCGACCTGGCGTTCGCGGGTAAAGGTGTGGACGGTTTCCCCAAGACCGCGAACAAAAAGTATGTGCAATTGCTCACGTTGGCGACCAATGCCAAGAGCTCTCAAGCCGACGGCAGCGTGCTTGTCCCTGCGGACTTGAACAGCACCACGCCCATCCTCCTTGTGGGCAACCGATTAACCGGCATTGGCGCGTTCGTACGCGACGCGGACGGCAACCCGCTGGAAGGATATTCCGTGCGCGTGCTCAAAGGCAAGCAAATCATCAAGACCGCCCAAACGGATGCAAACGGCTTTGTCGTCCTGCGGGTGCGCGCAGACGGTCCGTACAAAGTCCAAGTCATTGACCCGAACACGAACCAAATTCTTTACGGCGGAAACATCAAACAACTGAACAAAAAAGAATTCGTGCTCGTGAAATGGAAAAAGCGCGGTACGAAATAAACAAGATGCGTAAAAAAAAATTGGGCGTGTGCGGGGACACGCCCAATTTTTTTTTACGCATGCGTTATAATCACTATACTGTCCACAAATGGAAATCGAAGCCAAGTTTCGTATTCCCGACGCCGCGCTCGCGCGCAAACTGCGCGCGCTGGAACGCGTGGGCGCTTGCACGCTCGACGCGGGACAGCGCGTAGTGGTGCGCGATACGTTCTTTGACACCGTCGCGTTGGAACTGCGCGGCGTGCGTTATGTTTTGCGCGTGCGAAAACAAAGCCATCGCAAATTGTTGCTCACACTCAAAACACCTGCCGTGCCCACGCCGCATCTCGCCGCCGCGATTCATCACCGCCCTGAAATCGAAAGTGAACTCGACCTCGCGCGCACGCCGCGCCGTTTGCGCGTGAACGAACTTCCCGCGCGCGTACGGTCGCTCGTCGCGCCCAACGTGCGCGCGGAAACGCTTCATGCGCTGTTCAGCATCGCCCAAACGCGCCACGTGAGAATGCTTCGGCGCGGGCGGCGCGTGATTGCGGAATGGAGTCTCGACCGCGTGCAGTTTCGCGCGGGCGAACGCGCGCGCGAGTTTTATGAATTGGAGATTGAATTGAAACGCGCGGGAACGGTGCAAGACCTGACCGAAATTTCAGACTGGCTGCGCGGGGAAATGCATTTAGAACCCGAACGCGAGGGAAAATTTGTGCGCGCAGTACAATTTATGCGCGGCTCGGCGTAAGGGCAAAGCAGCGGCGGAAACGTTAATGGCTCGACGCGCCTGCGCGAATGCCAATGCGTTGCCCCTACAACCAATCACACAACACGACATGCAAAAATTTGGGGCCGTGCACGCCGCGCTGCAAAGTCAATTCAATGTCCGCCGTGCGGCTCGGTCCGGTGACAAACACCACATTGCTCGCGTCGCGCGTCACATCGGGATGCGCGCGAAAAAAAGACGCCATGTCGGGAAACAGCATTGACGTTTTCAAAAATGCAAGATGCGTCGCGGGCAAGAGCGAAGCAAGACGCGGGCGCGTCGCCGCCGAAACGAGCGCGAGCGAACCCGTGTCGGCAAGCCCCGCCTGCGCGCCCGTGACGCCTGCCGCCGCGCGTTCCAGTTCCAGCAACTTGTTCCTGCGCGCGTCCGCGTCCTCCGGCATCGCAAGGTCCAAGCGCGTGTAAGCGTGCGCGGCGAGCGCGGCACCCAAACCACGCACAGGAATTTCATCATCCGCCCACGCGAGCAGCTCTTTGCCCTGCGCGCTCGCCAACACCTTTAGCGCAATCTCTATCGCTTGTTCATCACTGCGCGCAACATACGTCATTCCACCGAGCGGTTCCACTTCGGCGCGAAATCTTTCGGTCAACGAAACAGTATCGCCCTGCCCCGTGCCAACGCGCAGCGGAAGGGTCGCGCGCGCGGCGGGCAAATGCGCGGTTTGCAGCGCGATGCGAATTTGCCCCAACACGGCGGCGCGGTCATCTCTCATCGTTCCGACTCCTCTGACGCAGCTCGAGAATGGCTCTGCAATTTTGATTTCTCTGCATCATCATTTGATTCTTGCAAAAAACTCCAACCGGTAGATTCATTCTCGAAATGCGTTGTCGTCGAGATGAATCAATTCGGCGTGCCGCGATTCGCGATACTGTGCGCGAAACGATTTCTTGGCGAACGCGGGAAAATCGCGCGATTGGGTCCAGCCGTTCAGTGGCGGTGGCAACCGTTTGAGCCAACCCTTGCCGAACGCGCCCAGCGCGCGCGTACCCCAGCCGGCAGTCGTCGTCGCCAAACGAAACAACGCGGGATGCGTCGCCGTGACGGAATACACGCGCAAGCCCAAACGCAGCCACCACGCCATTTTGCCCGCGCGCACCGCCTCGTCACGTTCGACCAACAACATGCGCGGAATATCAATTCGCACGGGACACACCTCGCGGCACGCGCCGCACAGTGAACTCGCCTGCGGCAAATCGCTCCACTGCGCGACGCCGCCGAGCGCGGGCGTCAACACTGCGCCGACGGGTCCGGGATACACACTGCCGTACGCGTGCCCGCCGATTTCACGATACACCGGACACGCGTTCAAACACGCGCCACAGCGAATACAGTACAAAATTTCCGCGACCTCTGTGCCCAGCACCCGCGAACGTCCATTGTCCAAAAGCACAATGTGCAGTTCGTTGGGTCCATCGCCTTCACCATTGCGACGCGCGCCCGTAAGCAAATTGGTATACACGGTAATTTTTTGTCCCGTCGCCGAACGCGCGAGCACTTGGAGCATCACACTCAAATCGTCAAGAGTCGGCACAATGCGCTCGATGCCCATCAACGCCACATGCACGCGCGGCGCGGTGGTGGTCAAACGTCCGTTGCCTTCGTTCTCCACCAAACAAATTGTTCCCGTTTCCGCCACGCCAAAGTTGACGCCGCTGATGCCCATGTCCGCGTTCAAAAATTCGCGGCGAAGCGTCGCGCGCGCGGCGGCAGTCATCTGCGCCGGGTCGGCAGTGTACGGAATGGAAATTTTTTCGTGCAAGAGGGCGCCGATTTGTTCTTTGGTCTTGTGCACGGCGGGCACAATAATATGCGAAGGCGTTTCGCCCGCGAGCTGGATAATGTATTCGCCCAAATCGGTTTCCACGACGCGAAGATTTTCCGCTTGCAGCGCGTGATTCAATTCGGTCTCTTCCGAAATCATAGACTTGCCCTTGACCACACTTTGCACCTTGTGCTGCCGCGCAATCTCCAAAACAATTTCGTTCAACGCGTTCGCGTCACGCGCAAAGTGAACCTGCCCGCCAGCTTGTTCCACCTTTGCCGCGAATTGTTCAAGGTACGTATCGAGGTGGGCGAGGGTATGCGCGCGAATCAAACGCGCGCGGTCGCGCACCCGCTCGGCGTCGGGCAAGGACGCGAGCGCCGTCACGCGCAAATTTTGAAAACGTCCCGTCGCGCGGTCAAGCGCCGTGTGCAAAATTTCGTCGCGCAGCGCGCCCTCTACGCGTTCGTGAAACGTAACATTTGGAGAATGGAGAGACATACTGATTTTGAAATTCGCGCCTCTCTGCGCGTATCCGCGTTGGATAGAAATTGCGGCTCAGGGTAAATACATTTCTTCCGTAATCTGAATGTTGGGCGCGGGGTCGAGAATTTCCGCGAGATGTTTCGTCGTAATATTGACGCCGCGCCGATGCAAGCCGCCCGCAATGTGCAACAGACAACTCACATCACAGCCGACAACTGTCTCGACTTGGGCAGATTCAATCGCATCCAACTTGCGCGCGAGCATCGCGCTCGAAATATCTGCCATCTTGATCGCAAAGAGTCCACCGAACCCGCAGCATTCCGTCGCGCTCGGCATTTCGACCATGTTTACGCCTTCCACACCTGCCAACAGTTCGCGCGGCGCTTGGGTAATGTTCAAACCGCGCAACAAGTGACACGAAGGATGATAGGTCAAACGCAAAACGTCATGCGTTAAGCGTGAAACGTCACTGGCACTGATTTTGGTCACACCTAAAACGTCTACCAAGAATTGCGAAAACTCGTACGTACGCGCGGAAATTTCTTGCGCGAGCGGTCCGTATTGCGGGTCGGACGCGAGCAGTTCGGGATAATGATGCACCAACATATCCGCGCACGAACCTGACGGCACGACAATGGGCGCTTTGGATTTCGACAAAACGTCGAGCGTATATTTCGCCATCGCACGCGCGTCCTGCCACGCGCCGCCGTTGAACGCGGGTTGTCCGCAGCACGTTTGCGCGTCGGGAAATTCCACCGTCACACCCAACTTTTCCAATACGCGCACAACCGCCATGCCCGCTTCGGGACGCAGGGTTTCAATCAAACAGGTGGCAAACAATTGCGCGCGACGCGGCGCATCCGACTTGAGCGTCATTGCACTCCTTGACAATCAATCGAGATAAAGGATAATTTCGGAACGTACATTCATTGTGCTACAGGTTCGCACTTTTTTCAATCGCGGCAAATGTACATTCACGCCGCGCGTAGTAAAAAAAAGTTCGGGAGCATCCACTTTTGGGAATGACAGAGCATTGGCAAATCGGAGTTGACCTTGGCGGCACGTCGTTCAAGTGCGGGCTGATTTCGCCGGAATATAAAATCGTCGCGCGCAATCACGCGCCCACGCACGCGCTGGCAGGTCCCGAACAAGCCGCCGAACGCATCGCCGAACACGTGCGCGCACTGTTGAAAGCCCTGCCTGTCCGCGCGCAGGTCAGCGCGCTCGGCATTTGCAGTCCCGGACCGCTTGACCCGCTCACGGGCACGTTGATTGAACCACCGAATTTGGGGTGGCGCGATGTGCCCTTTGCGCGCATGGTGAGCGAACGCGTCGGTATGCCGGTCACGCTCGAACACGATGCCAAAGCGGCTGCGCTCGGCGAATATCATTTTGGCGCGGGACGCGGTAGTGATGCGATGGCGCTGATAATTGTCGGCACGGGGATTGCGGCGGGAATTATTTTGAATGGGCAAGTATATCGCGGCGCGCACAACAGCGCGGGCGAAATCGGACACATCACCGTTGACGTGGACGGACCGATTTGTCGGTGTGGTTCGAATGGCTGTGTCGAAATCTATGCTTCCGGTCCGGGCATCATCAGCGCATACGAATACGCCGCGCATACGCGCGTGGATTCGGCAGAAGTGATTGCGCAAGCAGCAGAACGCGGCGACGAAAACGCGCGACGCGTGTTTGCGCGCGCGGGACGCGCGCTCGGCGCGGGCATGGCATCCCTCGCGATGGTGATGGACATTTCCACGTTTGTGATGTTCGGCGGCGTGATGCAAGCGGGCGCGTTTGTGCTGGAACCGACCGCGCAGGCGCTCAAACACTATTCCTACCAATCGGTCGGTTCCCGCGCGCGCATCGTTCTCGCCGAATTGGGCAGCGACGCCGGCATTCTCGGCGCGGCATGGCGCGCGGCGCATGGATGAGCAAATGACTCTAAATTCGCCCGGCTTTATTTTTGACCTCGACGGCACGATTGTAGATTCCACCGCGCACTATCGAGAAACGTGGGCGGAACTGATTCGCGAACTTGCTCCCGAAGAAAAGCAAGAGACGGAAGCAGCACACGACCCCGAAATTTTTTTGCGCCGCGCGACACGCGACAACTTGCGCGCGCTGCTCGGCGAGAATGTTGCCGCTGGCGAATTGGAAGAACAGGTCGCGCGGCAAGCGGCGATGGGGCGCGCGAAAATGCGCGCGCGCGGCGTGCAAGCGCATGACGGGATGCCGGAGTTGATTCGCGCGCTGCACACACGCGGTGTCCAACTCGGACTCGCCACGGCGGCAGAACGCCCCAACGCGGAATGGACATTGGAACAACTCGACCTGCGCGAATTTTTTGATGTGGTGGTCGTGGACCGCGACGTGGCGCACGGGAAACCCGCGCCTGACATTTATGTAGAAACGATGCGACAGTTGGGCGTGGACGCGCAGCACTGCGCGGTAATGGAAGATTCTGCGACGGGCGTGCGCGCGGCAAAAGCGGCGGGCTTGCGCGTTATCGCCGTCGTCACCACACACTCGCGGCGTGAATTACAACAAGCCGGCGCGGACAAGATTGTGGAACGCGCGACGGAATTGAGTGCGGACGATGTGATGGATTTCCTTCGCGGAACGGAAAACGCGTGATGCGCGACCCGGCACATCGCGCGTCGTGGGGGTTTGCGTCTATCGCGCTCGGCGCAATTTTGTTCGGCACCATCGGCGTCGCAACCAAAGGTATTTTCGCGGTCTCGAACGCGAACGCCATTTCGATTACGCTGTGGCGCGTCTTGCTCGCGTTGCCCGTTTTGTTCGCGATTGGCTTTTATCTCTGGCGCCGAAAATTATTCGCGATTCGCTGGGCGGACTTGCGTTGGATGATTGCGGCAGGTGTGTTGATGGCAGTGTACCAACTTGCCTTCGTGATGGCGGTGCAGTTGGTGAACGTGACGATTGCGACGCTCGTGACGCTTTGCACTGTGCCGGTCATTGTCGCAATTCTCGCGTCGGTCTTTTTGCGCGAACAGATGCACCGCAATTTGTATGCGGCGATGGCGTGCGCGATTGTCGGAGTTGTGCTGCTCGTCGGTTTTGACGCGACCGGTGATTTCGGCGCGAATGTTTGGTTGGGCATTGGCTTGGCAGTGTTGACCGCGTTTGCCAACGGCTGTTTTCAAATTACTAGCCGCGCGCTGGCAAATCGCTACCACCCTCTGCAAACGCTCGCCGTCTATTTTTTCATCGCCGCGCTTGCGTTCCTTCCGTTCGCCGTCATCAATGGCTTTGTGGTGAATTATCCGCCCATCGGCTGGGCACTCCTCGCGCATCTCGGCATTTCGATTTCGGTCATTGCGTACATGCTTTTGCTGGTCGGTCTGCAAACCACTCCCGCGACCACCGCGACGATTATTGGATTTCTCGAACCACTCACCGCAACCGTTCTCGCGATTTTGCTTTTCAACGAACGTCTAAGCGCGACGGGACTGTTCGGCGCGGTGCTGCTGCTCGCGGCGATGTTGATTGTGTGGCGGACCAAAACGGTGCAAGTGGAGGTGGTCAGTGAGATGTGAGGAAAAAAATGCAACATTCAACCCAACGCGCCCAAACACATGAACTTTTGAAATCGCGCGGCATCGAACGCGCGTTATTTGCGAATATCGCTACGGTGAAATGGCTGACGGGATTTGCGCCGCCGATTCAGACGGGACCGAGCGCGTTTCTTGGCGGACCACCGATGGTGTGGTACGAGAACGGCGCTTGGACGCTAATGGTTTTCGATTGGCAAGAAGTGAACGCGGGCGAATTTGGTAAACAGGAAAATTGCGCGCTCGTGAGTTATTCGGGCTATACCGTTGACCAGCCGCTGACGGGACAAGTGAAATTGCGCGGACTATTTCGCAGCGTGGTTCAAAATAATTTGTCGGGAAAAATTGGAATCGAAGCGCGCGATGTGCCTGCGGATATAGCGTTGACACTACACGAAATTGGCGCGGCGGAATTGATCCCGCTCGATACATGGCTCGAACCTTTTCGCCGCATCAAGACACCGGAAGAAATTCAAAAACTGCGCGACAATTTTCGTCTCACCGATATTGGACACGCCGCCGCGCGCCGCGCGGTGCAAGTGGGCGCGACGGAAATTGATGTGTGGAACGCGGCGCATTACGCGATTGAAAAAGCAGCGGGGCAACGCGTCGCGTTGGGGAATGATTGCGTGGTGGGATACCGAAAAGACAATGTTGGCGGCTGGCCCCTGAACAACGAAATTCGCGCGGGCGACTCTGTAGTGGTGGATTTATCCACCATTCTGCATGGCTATTGGAGCGATTCGTGCGCGGCATATTACGCGACGGAGCCGACGGCGAAACAACGCGCGATGCACCACACCGCGCAGCGCGCGCTCGACCTTGCGATTTCGTTGGTGAAACCCGGCGCGGTGGCGCGCGAGATTGACGCAGCGGTGCGCGAGTTTATGCGCAAGGAAGGGTATCCCGTGTATTGGCATCATACGGGACATTCGCTCGGCGTCACTTCGCACGAAGACCCGCGCATCGTGCCATACAATGACATGACGCTTCAAGAAAATATGGTGGTGATGTTGGAGCCGGGAATTTATTTTCCGGGCGAGACGAGTGTGCGTTTAGAAGACGCGGTGTTGGTGAGACAGCACGGCGCGGAAATTTTGACGCACCACGACAAAGCGTTGCCGTAAGAAGGGGCGAAGCATTCACAGGCATTGCCGGGCAATGCAGAATGCTTCGCCCCTACGCAATTCAACGCGCATCCATCGCGACGTAATCGCGTGCTGAATGTCCGGTATAAATCTGGCGCGGGCGCGCGATTTTTTGTTCCGGGTCGAGGAGCAGCTCTTGCCACTGCGCGAGCCAGCCAACCGTGCGCGGAATGGCAAAGAGCACGGGGAAAAACGTCACGGGGAATCCCATCGCCTGATAAATCAAGCCCGAATAGAAATCTACGTTCGGGTACAATTTGCGCTTGATAAAGTATTCGTCTTGCAAAGCGATGCGTTCGAGTTCGAGCGCGATTTCGAGCAGTGGGTTCACGCCCGTGACCTTGAATACATCGTCCGCCGTTTGCTTGATGATTTTCGCGCGCGGGTCATAATTTTTATACACGCGATGTCCAAAGCCCATCAAGCGCCCTTCGCCCTTTTTCACGCGTTCGATAAAGTCGGGAACGTTTTTCACATTGCCGATGTGAGAGAGCATCCGCAGGACTTCTTCGTTCGCGCCGCCGTGCAGCGGACCATACAACGCCGCCGCCGCGCCCGCCATCGCCGAATAGGGGTCAACATGTGACGAACCAATCGCGCGCATCGCGTTCGTGCCGCAGTTCTGTTCGTGGTCAGCATGCAGAATAAACAGCACATCGAGCGCGCGTTCCTTGACCGGGTTGGGTTCGTACTTGGAATGCGTCATGCTGTCCAACATTCGCAAAAAGTTTCCCGTGTAGGACAAGGCATTATCAGGATAAATGTACGGCAGTCCGCGAATGTGGCGGTACGAATACGCGGCAATGGTCGGGACTTTGGCAATGAGGCGGATAATTTGTTTCAGCCGAGTGTCCGCGTCGTGAATTTCGTGCGCTTCGGGATAGTACGTGGAAAGCGCGGCGACGGTGCTGATGAACATGCCCATCGGATGCGCGTCATAACGAAACGCCTGCATCAACACTTTGATATTTTCATGTAAAAAGGTGCGGTGCAAGATTTTGTATTCCCAATCTTTGAACTGCGCGGGCGTCGGCAGTTCGCCAAAGAGAATCAAGTATGCTGTTTCGAGATAACTGCTGTGCTCGGCGAGCTGTTCAATGGGAATCCCGCGATAGCGCAAGATTCCTTTATCGCCGTCAATAAAGGTGATGCGGCTGCGCGTGGAAGCGGTGTTCATGAACGCGGGGTCGTAGGTCATTAAACCAAAGTCATCGGCATTGACTTTGATTTGACGCAAGTCCATCGCGCGAATGGTTTCCTCGGCGATGGGAATTTCATACGCTTTGCCCGTGCGATTGTCTGTAATCGTAAGGGTCTCGCGTTTTTCATCCCCATTTAATTTTGCCGTGTTCGTTTTTGTATCTGCTAACATAGTCACTCCTTTGTGCTGTGTTGGAAAAAATGATGCTATAATTTTTCCTCAAATTTTATTGGGCACCCGAATCGGCGTGCCCGTTTCCATCGCCCCATGTTTGAATCGCCGCTGATAACGCTCGGGCTCGTCGTGCTGCTCGCGCTCTTGTGCTGGTACCTGGTCGGGATGCAGTACAATATTCGACGCGGACGACGCGCCATCAAATGGCTGGAGCAAGGACTGCCCATCATCGGCGAAAAAGCGGCGCTCAATTGGTCCGGCGTTTCGCACGTCGAGATTCAGGTCCCCAAAGCCAAAGACCCCTTTCGTGCCGCCGACGTGATAATAGATTTGGTGCCGCGCGAAATTCCGTTCTGGTGGTTTTGGAAAAACAATCGGCGCAATCAAGACGCAATTATTGTACGTGCCCAGCTGCGCGCGGCGCCGAGTTTTGATTTGGTTTCGCACAGTCCGCATGTTCTCGCCGACGAACAACTAAAACGTTCCGGCATCGGGCAGTGGTCGGCAGTGCAAGGCGGACTCGCCAACGCAATGACGGCGGACATTCGCGGCAGCATTTCTCCTTATGCGGTCAATCGCTTGATTGTGCAAACGACGCTCGACGGCATGACGCTCACGCGGCTTATTGTACATCGCTCTGCCCCAAACCTCGAAGTGCACTATCTCCTTCCGCCGTTTGAACAAGTTTCCCCACAACGCGTTTTCACCAGCATCCACCAACTGGGCGAAGAAATCGCGCAAGTATAGTCGCACTCGCTCAATGTGTCGCGAGCGACAATGTGAGTTCTTTATCGTCGCTCGCGGGGTCGCTCACCAGCGCAATCAAAAGCGTTTGGTCTACGCGCACCCAAATCGCGCCCTGCAAATTTTGACTGGATTGGTTCGCGTTGTTGGTGAACACGCGCATCGCGGGGTCTTCGCGCCAACCGGCTGCCTGCAATTTGTCCGCATAAAATGTTTTGATGTCTGCGAACGTCGTTTCTTTGGGCACGCGAAAATTTCGCTGTGTCTTGATAACTTCGATGCCGAGTCCGATGAACGGAGGCGTTTCGCGCTGCGCGGGTCCAAACACCGCGTTAATCGTTTTGCTTTCGTTCGCGCTCAATTCGGTTGCGCCGGGAAAAGTGGGCAGCTCGCCAATCGCAATCGGTTCGCCGCCAATCACGCGTCCGCCCGTCGGCACGCCCGAGCACGCGACACTGAACAAGATTCCCACCACAACAGCAAGTGCAAAAACAATTCGTGAGATGCGTAGATTTTTCATCGGACCTTTCCCCGCGCCTGAATTTGAAATTCGCCAATGACCTCGTCCTTGCTTGTCGCCACAAACGTATCGTGCAGATTCATGACCACGCACGCGTGCGCGGGAATAATTTCCACCTTGTCGCCGATTTCGGGCAGTGGTCCGTCGCCGTTGATACGCACGTTCGCGTGTTCTTCGCTCAAGCGCCAAATTTCCAAATGCGGAAATCCTTTCACGGTGCCGTACAAACCGTTCGGCGCCGTGTCCGAAGAAATGGTTTTACTGCCGCTATCCAAAATTAAGCGGTCAGGATGTTTGACGACGACGGTGGCGAGGACCGTTTGCGCGCAGTCTTGCCAATCGCACGCGTATTTGAGCACTTGGGTTGTATCGTTGAAAACGTATGTGCCGGGACGAATTTCCGTAACGCCCTGCACTTGGGCAGAAAACCGCGCGGTCGGCGTCGAACCGACACTCACCTCGCGCACCTCGATTCCGTCCGCGCGAATCAGGTCCGCCGTTTCCACCATCCATTCGCCCTCTTCCCGCGCAAGTTGTTTAATTTCTTGGAACGACTTGGCTTTGTACGTGTGCCCCGCGTGCGTCATCACGCCGAGAAAATCAATCCCCGGCAACTCCACAATTTCGCGCACGAGGTCACGGGCGCCTGCGTGATGCGCCGCGCCGACGCGTCCCAACCCAACATCCACCTCTACATACACGCCGATTTTTTTTCCGCGCGTTTGCGCGGCATCTGAAATATCTTGCGCCACTTTTCTGGAATCGAGCGAGACGCGCACGTTCGCGCGTTCGGCGAGATGAAGCAAGCGTTCCATTTTGAGCGCGCCTTGCAAAGGAAAGGCAATCAGAATATCATCTACGCCGCCCGCATTCATCACTTCGGCTTCGCCCAATTTCGCGACGGTGATGCCTTTTGCGCCCGCGCGCTGCTGCATGTGTGAAATGAGCGGGGTCTTGTGCGTTTTGGTGTGCGGACGCAATTTCACGCCCGCGTCCTCCGCGACCTTTTGCATCGTCGCGATATTGCGCTGCATAATGTCCCAATCAATGACAAGCTGTGGCGTGTCGAGTTCAAGTTTGTGCATGCTCACCTTTTGGTTTCGGGGATGAACGCGATTGTACTACAGTGGTTAGAGTTGTCAACGGACAAATGACCCAAGTTTTTGAAACCCAATCATTTTGGAGGAAGCAAATGGCTCACGACCAACACGACGCTCAAGAACAGCGCCGGCAGCGAATTGCCATGTATGGCAGCGCATACGATATGCTCCAGAACGCGATAGCACGTTATCCGCACGAGATGTGGCAGTATCGTCCGACGCCGCAAGATTTTACGATTCACGAAATTCTCGTCCACATCACCGACAGCGAAGTGAATTCGTTCGTGCGCGCGCGGCGTTTAATCGCCGAGCCGGGTTCCGCGGTGTTGGCGTATGACGAATGGGCTTGGGCGAGCAAATTGAGTTATCACGCGCAATCAGTGGACGACGCGGTGGAATTGTTTCGCTGGCTGCGCGGCAATACGTACAAACTCATTCGCGATTTGCCCGACGCGGTTTGGAGCAACACGGTCGTTCATTCGGAAAACGGCGTGATGACGATGGACGATTGGTTGGATGATTATACGCGGCATGTGCCGGAACATGTCGCGCAAATGGAGCGCGTGTATCAGACATGGCGCGCGGAAACAGCAAAATAAACAAAAAAGCGGTGCGCCGAAGCGTACCGCTTTTTTGTCGCATGAAAATTATTTTGTTTGTCGTCGCACTTGGAAAACGCCCAACCCGATGAGCGCAATGCCGGCTAACGCCACTGCCCACAACATCGAATTCGGTTGACCGCCAACCGTCGGCAAGAGGTCGGAAACATTTTGTGGCGCAAATAACGCGTTCCACACAACCATTTGATTCGACGTTGCGCACGCTCGATTGCCCGTCGGGTCAACCGTCGGTTTGAGCAGCGTCCAATTTCCGTCCGCGCCCGCGACGCCGATGACAAACGCCTCTGCTTTGTTTTTCACGGCGGCAAGTTCATTCGCGCCGTACGAAATACAATATTGCACCGGCGCGCCGATGCTGGTCAGCGGTTCCGCGTTCGTGCCAATCCACGCATAGCGATAACACCGATTCATGAAATTGTGTGCGTTCGGCGAAGCAGGACACGGCGGCTGTGTGAATGAACCTTCAATCGTCAATGCCGAGCCCGCGCTTGCCGCGCCCGAAGCCACCATAATCAACAACTCGCCCGACGTGCATTGCGCGCCGTTCTCGCCAATCGCGCAGACCGTGCCCGCGCCGGGGCTGGGCGCCGTCGGCTGCGCGTTGTTGGCGTCGCCGCTCGAACCACTGTTCAGGTCACCGCCATTGTTGGAATCATTGCCCGAATTATCACCGCCGTTGTTGCCGCCCCCGGATGTGCCGGTGGGCGCAACTGTAGCACCGGCGGGGGGCGTGGGCACAGTGCCTTGCGCGTTTGGCGCAGCCCATGTTGTACCGGCGAGCGCCAACGTAACCAACAGAATCATCGTCAAACCGAATGTGATGAGTACAAACCCACTGCGACGGGGTGTCGCTTGCATAATGCCTCCTTTATGACGCGCTGAATCGTGCCATAACGCGATTATAACACAAGCCGAAAATTCTTTGACAAACGTTTTTTCATGGTTATACTTGCCTCGCATTCCATCCCGGTCGCGTTCGTCGTTTTCGCCTGCGCGTCATGGCGAAAATTTCTTGTACGCCGCCGCGCGCGTGACCCGCACACGCGCACTCCTCTGTTTGCCTTTCGTGAATACCCAAACACTTTCGGTCATTATTCCCGCGCTGAACGAACAAGACGGCATTGTCCAAATCATCGAACGCGTGCGCGCGGTGCGCCCCGCGCTGGCGGAATTGCATCTCGCGCTTGAAATTGTTGTCGTGGACGACGGTTCGCGCGATGGCACTGCCGCGCGCGCGGCACAGTGCCCTGACACGCGCGTCATTCGCCATTTGACGAATCGCGGCTACGGCGCCGCGCTCAAAACGGGTTTTCGTCACGCGCAGGGAGAGCTGCTCGCGTTCCTTGACGCGGATGGAACGTATCCGCCCGAAGCGCTGCCCGAAATGTGTCGCGCCCTTCAACAGGCGAATGCGGACCTCGTGGTCGGTTCGCGCATGAGTGGCGCGGCGAGCGAAATGCCCTTGATGCGGCGCGTGGGCAATCTTGCGTTTGCGCGAATGTTGAGCGTCTTGAGCGGCGTGCATGTACAAGACAGCGCGAGCGGAATGCGCGTGTTGAAACGCGCGGTCTTGCCAAAATTGTACCCGCTGCCGAACGGTTTGAATTTTACGCCGGCAATGACCACGCGCGCGCTGCACGAAGATTTGAAAATTGTCGAAGTGCCGATTGCGTATGCGGAACGGATCGGACGCTCAAAACTGTCGGTCGTGCGCGACGGCGTTCGCTTTACGAACACGATTGTGTGGACGACGATGACGTATCGTCCCGTGCGCGTGTGGGGGGGCATCGGCTTGGTGTTGGGCACGATTGCGGCATTGCTTGCGCTGGCGCTGCTCGCGGATTGGGCAATGCGCAACGCGCTCCTCGCGCAGTTTGCGCCGTTCGCCGCGTTCTTGATGTTGGTGCTCGGCGTGCTCGGCGCGAGTGTGTTTTCGCTCGGCGTCATGTTCAGTTATCTCACCGCGATTTTTACGCGCAAACCTGTACAGCGCGGCATGTTCGGGCGCGTCATCTTTGACCCGCCACTCGATTATTATTTTGGACGTATCGGCGCGTTTGCGGCGTTGAGCGGGATTCTTATCAGCATCATCGCTTTGTGGTTCACGACACAGCAGCGTTCGTTCGGCGAAATGTGGATGTGGTTTGTGTTGGGTTCGCTTTTGATTGTGGTCGGCGCGCAGTTGGGCATTTCGTATCTCGTCATTCGCGTGTTGGACGAGTTGGCGGAGCGTGAAGCGAGCACGCGGCGCGATTTACTGGAAACCGCAGAGGCAGCCGAAAGCGCGGACGAACGTCAGACGACGGTGAACGCATGACGAATATAGAGACGCGCGCGCCGTCGCAAAACAACGCGCTCTTTTTTGATGTTGCCGCCCTCGCGTTGGCGGGCGCGGGGAACGCACTGCTCGCCGCGCGGGTGAATCTTGCGCCCATCGCTTTGGGTATGATTGCACTCGCGCTCGTACTACGCATTATTCAAACGCGCGCGCAATTGCTTCGCATTCCCCTGCTCTTGCCCGCGCTGCTCTTTGTCGTCAGCGCGTGGATTGGCGTCACCGTTTCCTTTGACCCCGCGCTGTCGCTCCAAAAATTCAATCTCATTCTCGGCGGCGTCGCGCTTTACGTCGTGCTCGCCGCCACGCGAACAAATTTGGCACAGCGACTCGTCGCGTGGGGCATGACCTTGATTGGCGCGGGCGTGGGCGCGTACTATTTGACGCAGACCGACTTTGTCGAAACGCCAACCAAAGTTGCCGCGCTCGACCAAATCGGGATGACGATTCATCGCCTTGCACCACAATTTGGTTACCACACGCCGCACCCGAATTTGATGGCGGGCATTTTGCTGCTCGCGCTGCCGTTTGCGTGTGGAATCGTTTATGACGCAGTGCGTCATAAACGCGTTGCCGAATGGCTCGTGGCGGGCGCCTTGGCATTGTTTATCACGTTCGCGTTGGGAATGACGACTTCGCGCGGCGCGCTGCTGGCGCTGGTGCTGCTCGGCGGAGTGAGTGTTTTGTGTTACGCGGCGATGCAAATAGCAAAACGCGCGGGACAAAGCGCGAGCATCGGATTCGCGGCGGCGTTGAACATTTTGCTCGTTGGCGCGCTTGTGCTCGTGATTGTCGGCGGGAATCGCCTGAGTAACGTGTTGGGAACGGTGAGCAGTGTGCCGCGCCCGGTGCTGTACCAACAAGTGTTACAGCTCATTCAGGACTATTCTTTTACCGGCGCGGGCTTGGACACGTTCTCGCCAAATTTTTCTACGTACGAGATGTTGATTTACGTGCATCTCTTGCCGCACGCGCACGATTTGTATTTACAAATTTGGTACGAGCAGGGGCTTGTCGGGCTGTTGGCGTTTGTATGGTTTATGTTCGCCTATTATGTGTGGTGCATTCGCCGCCGGGCGCGGATGAATTGGCTCGCCGTCGCCAGTCTCGCCACGACGACGTTGATGCTCCTGCACGGGTTGGTAGATGTTTTGTTTTATTTCAGTCGCGTCATTTCTTTAATGTTCATTCCGTTGGGTTTGGCGATTTGCGCGCTCGACCCTTTTACACCGCTGCCCGTCGCGCAAAAGATTTCGCGCCGCGCGCGGCTCGGCATCGCCGCGGGCGCGAGCGCGGTGCTGGTGTTGGGCGCGTTGTTTTTGTTCGCGCAGCGCGAACGCGTTGCCGCGCAATGGTCCGCAAATTGGGGCGCGTTGGCGCAAGCACATATCGAACTGCCCCAAATAAAATATCCGCACCCAACGTTTCCGGAGGTGCGCCGCGCGAACAATTTCGACGCCGCGCAAAAATTATTTCAAGACGCGCTGCAACACGATGCGAACAATCGCGTGGCAAACGCGCGGCTCGGCATGTTGGCGTTGGACCAACTCGATTTCGAACAAGCTGTGGCGCGCTTGGAAAAAGCGTATGCGGCAGACAAGACCAATCGCGCGGTCATCAAAGCGTTGGGCATGGCGTACGCGTGGAGCGGCAAGTTTGAACAGGCAAGACCCTTGTTGAAACAAATTCCCGAAGCGTCGGTCGAAATGGGTTATGCAACGGACGCGTGGCGCAAACTGGGACGCGCCGACCTTGCCGCGTACGCGCAGACGATGGTACAGCGGCTCAAGTGATGACACAATTTTCTTTGCGCGTTTTTATTCCGCGCCGTCAGATTTTTTTGCTTTTCGTTTCGTTCGCGTTGATGCAATTCGTTTTGTGGGGCGTTTCGACGCGCGCGTTCGCGCAAACTTTTCCGCCGCCAAAAATTTCCAATGTCAACATTCTGACGCCCTCTGTCGCGCGCTTTGAGAAATTTGAACTTGGCTTTGACGTGGAAACGTCCGCGTCGCATCTCAGTTTACCGTTTGACGCAAACCCGCCGCCCGGTTTGACGCCGGGCATGGGCGTCTCGGTGGACGCGTTGTTTTCCAATGACAATTGGAAGACGACGCTCATCCAGCCCGCGTTTCTGTACCAACCCTACGCGTACGAGTACATTCAAACTCGCGACCATTGGATTCCGAACGGCGCGCCGCATTGGCTTGTGCGTTTTGCGCCGCGCAGCGCGGGCGATTATCAAGTGCGGTTGCGCGTTACAGACCAAGGCGGCACGACAATGTATCCCGAAAAGGGCGCGTTGGAATTTCACGTGCATGAGGGGGGGGTGACGCGTTACGATGGAATGCGCGAAAATCCGTACACGCGCCACGGCTTTTTACGCGTGAGCCAAAGCGACCCGCGTTATTTTGAATTTGAAGATGGCACACCTTTTGTGGGTTTGGGATACAAGGCGGGTTCCGAGAGCATTGATTTTGTCAAGGCGCGGTATCGCGCGTGGCAGGTGAACGGTCTCCAATTTGCGCGCGTGTGGATGAGCGGCGAAGGCATTAACGCGTCACAGTGGACGCCGTGGGCATTCCCCAAACAGCCCTACAGTCACAGCTTGCCCGACACATCACTCGCTGCCGCGTCTCCGTTCCCCGGTTCTGATTTTTCGTACCGACTCGCACCGGACAGGCAGTGTCTCTTTGCGGACTTTTGGCAGCGCGGCATTTCGGTCCAACCCTCCGCCACGTATTCGGTCACGGTGCGCGCGCGCGTGAATCAATTGAAACCGATTGCGGGCGCAACAGACGCGGGCTTTACATTGATGCAAGGCGGCTTTCCCGAAAATGGCTGTGCGTCCATCAACGGCACACCCATCATCCCTTATCAAATTGGCACAACGAATTGGTTCACGCTCACGGGGCAAATTCAAACTGCGCCGAATCAACAGTATTTGAATTTTCTCTATCTCATGCTCAAGAACGTGGAGCAAGGACAAGCATTCATTGACTCGGTCACGCTGGTTAAAACAGATGACCCGAATCGAGTAGATTTGCTGCGACACGGCGAGGCGGACAGTCATTTATTTTTTGATTCGATGAATGCTGCCAAGTGGGACCTGCTGATTCAGCAAGCGGAAGAGCATGGCGTGTATTTGAAGATTGTGGCGGATGAAAAGAACGAGTGGATTCGCAATGTGATTCAAAAAGATGGTACGCTCGGCAAATTCGACAATAATAATTTTTACGCGAGCGACAATTCCAAAGTGCGCTGGCTCGACGAAGCGTGGTGGCGGTACTTGATTGCGCGCTGGGGCTATAGCACCGCGATTCATTCGTTTGAATTCATCAACGAAGGTGACCCGTACAACGGCAATCACTATAACGCGGCGAATGCGATGGCGCGTTATTTTGACGAACATGACCCGTCGCAACACATGGTAACAACGTCGTTTTGGACGTCATTTCCAAACACAGAATTTTGGTCGAACCCGCTCTACAACGCGGTGGATTATGCTGATATTCACGCGTACATCACAACCGGCTGGGGCAATAACGCGTCGTTCGTGCCGCCCGCGAATTTGGACACGACAAATCAATTCGACGGCGCCAATTCGTTTCACATTTCGGGGAAACAGGAAATTCGCAAAGCGATTCACCCGCGTGGGGTTACGCTAAACGAACCGGGCGAGTGGACCATTCGCTATTGGCTCAAGTTAAAAGATTTCCAAGCGCAGTGCGGCTTTGGCGAAGGCGGCAGCGCGGTGCGCGTCTATTGGCTTCTCGACGACAAGCGGCAAGGGGTAGTGCCAAACAATCCGGATGGAAAACATTTTCTGTGCACATCGCCCGACGGCACATTCGATTGGCGCGCCTTTGATTCGCAGCATGACCGCGACGGCAAAGAACTGCCCATCAGCGAGCGTTTGGTTTTGACCGACACGGTGCCGCACGAATTGGAACTCGGCGTGCAAAACACGCGCGGCGTGTCCGGCGATGCGTGGATTGCGAACGTAGAACTCATCAGCCCGTCCGGCGTGCGCGTGCCCGTGATTGGCACATTTGATAACACTTTATTTGCTGACGACAGCGCGTGGTGGTCGGCAGCGTACAGTTTGTTGTGGGGCGGCGCGAGTCCCGTCGGCGCGCACAAGCCGTTGGTACGCGGAGAGACCGGACTCAACAGCGCCGAGTTTCCGGATGGCTTGCCGACGTTGAACCAAGACCGCGAGGGAATTTGGCTGCACAATTTTGTGTGGGCGCAAATCAATGCGGGCGGGATGTACGATTTGTGGTGGTTTGCGCCGCAGAATATCGAAGACAATCCCAACAGCGGGCGCACGGGAAATCTACTGCCTGTGTATTTACCGTTTGCGAATTTCATGGCGGATGTGCCATTGAACAATGGCGCGTATCAAGACGCGAACGCGACGGCATCCGATGATGGCTTGCGCGTCTGGGGACAGCGCGACACAAAGAACGGACGCGCGCATTTGTGGATTCAAAACACGGCGCACACATGGAAGAATGTTGTCGAAGGACAAGCCGCCGAACCCCGCGGAGGGACGATCTCGCTGCCGATGCCTGCAGGCACATATCGAGTCGAATGGTGGGACCCCTATCGCGCGAACGATGCGGTATTCAAAACAGACCAAGTCACCGCGAACGGCACGCTGACGGTGACGCTTCCCGCGCCGCTCGCCACCGATACGGCATTAAAAATCACTCGCATCGTCGGCGCGGAATGAACGAACGTGGCGGGGATTTTTGAAAGTTTTGGCAATCATGGTATCATTTTGGCGTTATCGCCGCGACGCGAACTGGACGCAATATGACTGACTCGCTCCCTCAGACAAAGGTCGAACATTTTTTGCCCATCCCGACTCTATTTACTGTGGCGGTGATTGCGCGCGCGGCGGGAAAATCCATTGGCGAAAGTGGCAAGCGGCATCAATGAATGCTCTCAAATTGCTCAAGCAGCCTCAAGCATCCCCTCGAGATCAAGCGTTCACCACAAATCATGAAACGATTATCGAACCCGCGCGCGGATGGTCGGCGCTAAAACTGCGCGAGGTCTGGGACTATCGTGACCTTTTGTATTTTATGGTGATGCGTGATTTGAAAACACGATACAGCCAGACCGCATTAGGTCCGCTTTGGATTATCATCAATCCTCTCTTCTCGATGGTACTGTATACGGTGATTTTCGGCGTCATTGCGAAATTGCCGAGCGGCAACGTTCCATACCAAGTGTTCACCTATTGCGCGCTGCTGCCGTGGGATATGTTTAGCGATGATGTGGGCAGCGGCTCGACGAGCTTGTTGAGCAATCGCGAACTGATTTCCAAAATTTATTTTCCGCGCTTGGTTCTCCCTTTTTCGCGGGTTATCTCCAGTTTGGTCGATTTCTGGATTTCGTTTGTGATTTTGATTGGGATGCTCATTTTTTATCGTATCACACCGACGTGGGGCGTGATATTGATTCCGTTTTTCCTGCTCTTGATTATGCTGACGGGACTGGGCATTGGACTTTGGTTTTCGGGCATCATTGTCAAGTACCGCGATTTTGGTCAAGTGACGGGTTATCTCGTCCGTGCTCTGATGTACCTCTCGCCGGTAGTGTATTCGAGCGAAGTGGTGCCAGAGAGATTTTATTTTCTCTATCATCTGAATCCGATGGCGAACGTTTTGGAAGGTTTCCGTTGGGCGCTCTTGGGCACTGCGCCACCTGACTGGATAATGCTTCTCGTTTCGGCAGGAATCAGCGTAGCTCTCTTTTTGACAGGACTTTATCAATTTCGGCGCGTCGAGCGCAGTATCGTTGATATTGCCTAAACGCATTCGCTATGGCATCTCCAGTTATTCAAGTTGAAAATCTTGGCAAGCGATATCGCATTGGCGTCAGAGAATCCACAACAACGCTTAATCGTTGGCAGGCAATTGGAGCGACTCTGCGCGCGCCGTTCACGTACCTTCTCGATTCGCTGCGCGCGCCGACCGAAGAGGAGACCTTGTGGGCAATTCGGGATGTAAGTTTTGAGGTCAAGCGTGGCGAGGTGTTGGGCATCATTGGACGGAATGGCGCGGGCAAAAGCACGCTGCTCAAAATCCTCTCGCGCATCACCGACCCCACAGAGGGACGCGCGGTCATGCGCGGACGAATTGGCTCACTGCTCGAAGTGGGCACGGGCTTTCATCCAGACCTTAGCGCACGCGAAAACATTTATCTCAAGGGCACTATTCTCGGCATGAAAAAATGGGAAATTGATTCCAAGCTCGATGAGATTATCGAGTTCGCCGAAATTGGTCGCTTTCTGGATACGCCGGTCAAGCGTTATAGCAGCGGGATGGGCGTTCGATTGGGCTTTGCGGTGGCAGCCCATCTCGAACCCGAAATTCTCATCGTGGATGAGGTGTTGGCGGTGGGTGATGCCGCTTTTCAGAGCAAGTGCATTGGCAAAATGACCGGCATCGCGCAGAGTGGACGGACGATTCTTTTTGTCAGCCATAATATTCCTACTGTGATGCAGCTCTGTTCGCGCGCACTGCTGTTGCAGGATGGTCGTGTTGCATTTGACGGCGACCCTATTGAAATTGCCAAAGAGTATCTGCGCGGCGCACTGCAGCGCGACGGTGAAGTGGTTTGGGCAGAAGACCAAGCACCGGGCGAGCACGGCTTGCTGGTGCGCGGCGTGCGCATCGCGTTTCCCGACGGAAGATTGGCGCCGGTGGTGCGCGTGGACGAACCGTTCCAAGTCGTCGTCTATTACCAAATTTTGGAACCGAATCTCTCGACACGCTGTGCGGTGAAATTTTACACGCAAAGCCAATTGGCGTTTACGTCTGTCGAACCGGTCGAAAGCAAAAGACTTGCGCCCGGTATCTACTCGACCCGCGTGAATGTCCCGCCTCATTTGTTGAATGAGGGGGAATATACAATCGGGCTCTCATTCTTTCAGTATTATCCGGTAAAGCGTCATTTTGCAATGGTGAAAGAGACCGTCTCCTTTCAAGTCTTTGATCCCATGAACGGCGATTCCGCGCGTGGCGACTATACCCAGCACCTTGGCGGGCTCGTGAGTCCACGCTTGCACTGGCAGTTGGCACAACCTGATGTACTTACCACGTTCGCGACGACGCTGCCCTCTTTAACGCACGAACCCGTAGGGGCAACCGCGTAATTTTGGATACAAAGCAACCCCCAATGGAAGTTTTCCTCGCGCCAGCATTCCACGCGTATTTTGCCGAGCGTCCGCTGACGTTGGTTGATATTGGTGCGCGCGGCGGAATTCCCAAACATTGGAGACAGGCAAGAGCATTTCTGCGCACAATCATCTTTGAACCTGATACGCCCGCCTACAACAAACTAGTACGACAAGCCAACCCGAATACAATTCCCTTGCAGATCGGAGTCTATTCGCATAAAGGAAATGTTGACTTTTACATCACCGCTGAAGGCGGGGACTCGTCCTTGCTCGTGCCGAACGAGCAATGGCTGGCGCGTTTTCCCTCGCCCGAACGGTATGCGGTGGTGAACCAAACTCTAATTCAAGTAGATACATTGGACAATATCCTCAGCGAACACCAGATTCGCGGCGTGGATTTCATCAAGCTGGATATTCAAGGCGCCGAATTGTTTGCGCTGTAAGGTGCGCGGCAGACCTTGCAGGACCAAGTTTTGGGTGTGGAGATGGAGGTGGAATTTGCGCCGCTCTATCAGAATCAACCACTCTTTGCAGACGTTCATACGTTTTTGCAGCCATTCGGCTTGGAATTGTTCGATTTACGTCCGATCTATTGGAAACGACGCGGGCACAACGCCAGTCCTCAGCGTAAAGGGCAGATAATCTATGGCGACGCGCTGTATCTCGCGAGTTTGGAGCGTGTCAATCAATTGATTGCCGCGCGTAATGCGGCAGAACGCAAGCACGTTGTTTTGCACCTCATCGCCATTTGCCTAGTGTACGGTTATCTGGATTACGCTGCAGAAATTGTAGAGAACTTTGGCGATTTATTTTCGACCGCCGAGCGAGAAATTTTGGCGGACGCACTCGCGTATCCGATTGTCACGCCGAGCTCGTCCCCTACTGGCAAAGCCGCGATTGTGCGTGCGCTCCAGCGATTGCTGAGGCGTCTCGACCCGCCGCCTCCCCCAACATTTCGCTTTTTTGGGTCGGGCACCTATCTTGGCAACACGGACAGCAACTAGGATGCAAGCTATGGATCAAACTCGAACTCTTTCTCTTGCAGGTGCTGCCATTGGCGACGACAGTCCCTGCTATGTCATTGCCGAAATTGGACATAATCATCAGGGCGATTTGGAAAAAGCCAAACAACTTTTTCGCGCGGCAAAAGAATGCGGAGTAGACGCGGTCAAACTGCAAAAACGCGACAATCGCACATTGTATACGCGCGAACTGTACGAGCAGCCGTATCTCGGCGAGAACAGTTACGGCGACACGTACGGCGCGCACCGCGAGGCGCTGGAATTTGGCAAAGCCGAGTACATGGAACTGAAGGCGTATGCGGCAGAAATTGGAATCACTTTTTTTGCAACCGCGTTCGATTTTGCGAGCGCGGATTTTCTTGCCGCGTTAGAGATGCCCGCGTACAAGATCGCGTCAGGCGATTTGACGAACACGCCCTTGCTCCAATATATCGCGCGTCTCGGCAAACCCATGTTTGTCAGTACGGGCGGCGCAGCCATGGACGACGTGCAGCGCGCGTACGACACTATCATGCCCATCAATTCGCAGCTGTGCCTTTTGCAGTGTACGGCGATGTATCCCGTCGAAGCGCAAGACATGAACTTGCGCGTAATTGAAACCTTTCGCGCCGCGTATCCCGATATTGTGATTGGCTTGTCCGACCACCAGAGTGGAATTGCGATGGCAGTGGCCGGCTATGTTCTGGGTGCGCGCGTTATCGAAAAACACTTTACGTTGAATCGCGCCTGGCGGGGCACTGACCACGCGTTTTCGCTTGAACCCCTCGGCATGAGGAAAATGGTGCGCGATTTGCAGCGTGCTCACGCCGCACTTGGCGATGGCGTCAAGCGGGTTTTGCCCGGTGAAAATAAAGCGCTGTACAAAATGGCAAAGAAATTGGTTGCGGCGCGCGATTTGCCGAGCGGTCATCAACTCCAGCTGCGCGACATTGCCATCAAATCGCCCAACAACGGTCTGCCGCCCTACGAATTGGAAAATTTAATCGGACGCGTTCTACAGCGTCCGCTGCGTCAAGACGAGTCCATCACGTTTGCTGATTTGACCTGAGCAAGCGACCGAGAATTTTCGTGGAGGAGAACATGAGCACCCCGAACAATAATAAAATCCCGCGTCCCGATTATGCGAATCATCCCGCCTACGGCAAGCAATTTCAGAGCGTGTCGCTCGCGCAGCGGCAGCAAGCCCTCAAACGGTTTTTCCCCGAATTTCGCACCGCGTACCGCAAGACGCGGCAGATGCGCAAACTCCAGAATGCGCCAAAGCCGCGCACCACACCGTTGTATGAACAACTCGCGCGCGATGGCGTTGTGCCGCTTGTCGTCCCTGAACCAGTAATAGACTCGCTGCGCCCGCTCATTGACCCGCACGTGGCAGCCGTAAAAGCCAAGCGCGACGCCTTTGCGCCGCACGAGCGAAAATTCGAGCATACGAACATTCTGCTCAAAACGGGAGAAAACAGAGACCCACTGCTCAGTGCCTTGTGGAACATCTTGGGCGACATGGGAATTATGGACGCGGCTTCGCTTTATTTGGGCAAAAAAATCCGCTGGATTGGCGGCGCGGTGCAGATGAATGACGATACAGACCTGCATCTCCAACATCATTTCGACGACTTGGGTTTGGAAGACCCGCCGACCAAGTACATGCACCTCGATTCGACGATCGATATTCTCAAATGCCTGCTCTATTACACGGAGGTGACTCCAGATACCGGACCGTTTAGCTTTGTGATGGGCAGCAATCGCTTTACAACGAGCGCGATAGAATACGCGACACGCAAAGCCAACGACCTTTCGCGCCTCGACCGCTGCGACCCCGAAACGCGCGCACAATTTTGGGCGCTTCCCTCGTTCTTCCAACACAAGTCAGAGTTTGG
>JAKOPZ010000102.1 GCA_029778615.1 Chloroflexota bacterium
CTCGTGGCACCAATCAAAAATCCGATCTCGGACGCAGATGGAATCATGCCTTCCCATTTTCATCCAACTGTTGGTGCGCCGCAAGGCGAATGACGAACTCCCTTGAAAATGTTTTGTAGTGACGAATTCATTCGTCCGCCCAGGGGAACGATTGAGGCGATGTCGTTCATCGCACGTTACTACGCGCCATCCATTTTCATTGGCTGCGGGTGAGCCAACGGCTCATGGACAACTCTCTTGAAAATGTACGACAAATTTGAAATTTGTCCTACCGCACACCCATTTTCATTCGACCGGGGTGTATCGGCATACATGCTCAACTCCTTGTTCGGTTGCAAGCATTATAGCGACAAGCCCAATGTGTCACAAGAGGGCTGCTGACCGTGGTTTAGAAAACTATGGCAAACAAAAGAAAAGACGCAACCAATTGGCTATGAACTTGTTTTGGCGAGCACTCGTTCCAACACATCCACTGAAAATTCGCGTCCCAGCACCGACGCGGTTTGCAGCACGCGGCGCGTGTCGTCGGGCAATTGGTCTACGCGCGCCATCAATACGCCTTGCAAAGTGTTGGGCACATCCAGCGTTTGAAATTCGCGCGCGAGCATCCACTGCCCGTCCACGTGTTTCAAATCGCCGCGCTCCAATAACATGTGCACCAGTTCTTGGACAAAGAGAGGATTGCCTTCGGCGTGTGTGAGAACGAGTTCTTGAATTTCGTACGGCAGGGTGCCGGGAATCAATGACGCGACCAGTGCGTGCGCGGCGCTTGGCGCGAGCGGCGCGAGATGAATTCGCATGGTCGCGATGCCGGGCAGTTCTTCAGCATCGTGCATCAACGTCCACCCCGGTGTTTCGGGTTCGGGGCGCGAGGTAAAAGCAACAAGCACGCGTGCCGCCGGCAGAGACGTGAGGACACGGCGCAAAACCTGTACCGACGGCGCGTCCGCCCAATGCAAGTCTTCGCACACCACCACCCACGCGTCATGCTGCGCGTATTTGGAAATGAGTTCGCGCAGTACGTTCGCGTATTGCGCATTGAGTGTAGCGCTGTCCGGCACGTCGGAATTTTGCGCGTGTGTGGTCATGCCCAACAACGCGTCAAGCGAAGCGGAAGGTTCGGGCAAATTTTTTTGCGCGTCGACAATGACGCGCGCAAGTTCCGCAATCAACGCATAGGCGCGCGTGGCGCTATCGGGAGCGCTGCCCGCGATGATGAAATGCGCCTCCTGCTCTGCCGCGCACCATTCTTCCACCAAACGCGACTTGCCCAGTCCCGCTTCGCCCAGAATGGACACGATGCGCAGTCCCGGCTCGTCGTGCCGCACTTCACGCGTCACGCGCCGGAGCAGTGCGAGTTCGCGTGCGCGCCCGAGCAACGGCGTTTCGGTGTCGAGACGCCGATGACGCGGCGCGTGCGCCTGCACGCCGACCAATTGCCACACGCGCTGCGGTTCGCTTTTGCCTTTGAACGGCATTGCCCCGCGCGAGACAAATTCGAAATAATCGCGCGCGAGGTTGTACGTTTCCGCGCCGACAAAGATTTCGCCGCGCTCTGCCGCGTCTTGCAAACGCGCTGCCATATTGACCGCGTCGCCCAATACGGAATATTGTTGGCGTGCGCGCGAACCGATGCCTCCCGCGAGCACCATGCCGCTGTTGATGCCGACGTGCAGACCGAGATTCGTTTTACGTGCCGCGTTAACGTGTTCCATCGCGGCGAGCATTTCCAACGCGGCGCGGCACGCCTGCACGGGGTCGTCTTCATGTGCGGCAGGCGCGCCAAACAACGCAACAATCGCGTCGCCGACAAATTGGTCAACGACGCCTTGATGATTTTCGATGATGGGGACAAGGCGGTCGAAACACGCGTTGACCAGTTCGCGCACTGCTTCGGGGTCGTGCGTTTCCGTCAGCGCGGTAAAACCTGACAGGTCGGCAAAGAGAATGGTGACGAATCGGCGTTCCGCTTCGGGCGCGCGGCGCGTTGAATCGAGGTCACGCGCGCGTTGTGGGCGCGTGAGGTCGCGCCCACAGTTGACGCAGAACGCGGCAGTGGGGAGATTTTCAAACGCGCAGTGAGGACAGGTGAGCACGGAAAAAAATAAAGCACGCGCGCCGCGTTAGATTTGAACTGTCAGGGTTTTCCCACACACAAAGGGTCATTCGGCGCGAGCGTGTACAAATCGGCAGTGAGCGTGCCGCCATTGCCATCGGCATCGGGCGTGACTTGGGTGGCGAGTTTTTCAAAACGCAATCCCTTGTCGCTTTCGTACACGGTGACAATGGACAGCTGCGGAACCCCGTTGTTCATTGTCGTACGCGCGGCATCTTGTTTTTTGTACGAAATTGTCACCGTGAGCGGCGGGTCAAAGGTTTCGAGCGGCTCGCCGGTTTCTGCGGCATAGACCATCGGATTCACCACGACCGCGAGAATTTCGTCAATTCTTTTTTCGGGCGGCGGTTTCGTTTCGCCGAGCGCGGGGAGGGGTTTGAGTTCGATGCGGACTTGTTGGCGTTTGCCGCGACGAGTCTGCGGCGGCGCTACGATACGCAGTCTGCGGCGCGTTGGCGCGGCAATCCCTTCTTGTTCTTCAAAGTCAAAAGTTTGTGGCACATTGTCCTCCGGTGGGAGCGCTTCACGCGGTCCACTGCGCGAGCGCGCAAGATAATAAAACAAAACGATGAGTACGATAGCGAGAATCACGAGAATCCACGGCATTACGAAACTCCTTTCTCTGCTTTGGCGAGGAACGCCGCACCGATTCGGCGTTTCTCGTCATCGGCAGATTCGCTGAGCAGCTGCCCGTACACGCGATACGCGCGCTCCAGCTCCAACGATGAATTAACCTGCTTTAACAGCTCAAGACTCTGCGCGGCAAAATTTTCGGCCTGCTCGAAATCTTTTTGCGCGCCGGCAATTTCGGCGAGCACGCGATAGGCAATTCCTTGTATCTCCGGTGAACGAATCTGGTTCGCAATCTCGAACGCTTCTTGCGCGGCGTGGCGCGCGTTCGCCAACCGTTCTGCGTCCGCGTTTATCGCGTAGTGCAGCAGCTCGATTTGAGCCAGTCCGGCGAGATTATATGCTAACGCGTATTCCTGCTTGGTCTCGCGAAAATAATGGATTGCCTGTTGATAAAACTCGGTCGCCTGCGCGACGTCTTGCTGTTGGGCAAAGAGCTCAGCGAGATTGCTTTGCACAATCGCGGTCGCCATTGCATCGCCGAGCGCGCGACTGCCAAAAATCGCGCGGCGATAATATTCCTCCGCCGTTGCGAGGTCGCCCATGCTGTGATAACACGCGCCCAAAAGTTGCAGACTGCGCGCGGCTGCCGCGCTGTGGTCAAACTGTTCTTCCAGCCGCAGCGCGTGTTCGGCGCTGGCAATTGCTTGCGCGTACTGTCCCATCGCGCGCTGCACGAGCGCCAAATTGTATTCTGCGGTGGCAAGTTCAATGCTTTCGCCATTTTGCAAACTCAGGGCGCGGCTCTGCTGCAAAAATTCTTCTGCCTTGTCCGTTTCGCCAAGTGAGAAATATGCCAGCCCGAGTCCGCCCGTCGAGCGTGCTTGCAGCGCCGTGTCGTCGAGCGCTTGCGCCAAGGCTAAACTCGAGCGATAGAATTCGATTGCCTCCGCATAACTGCCGAGATGATATGTCGCTACGCCCAATGATTGCAGCAGCCGCGCGCGCTGCGCGTTGGAATCGGCGTGCGGCAACACGCGTTCATACAACGTGCGCGCGGGTTCGTATTCGCCGCGCGCGGCGTGCGCGTCCGCGAGCGCGCTGTCCAATTCGCACTGGAGCGACGCGGGCAAATTTTCGCGCTGGAGCCGCAGCAATAACGCGGTGAGCGAAAGACTGCGCCCCGTGAACAAGAGCGTTTGCGCGTGCGGCAAAAGAGTTTGCAGCGCGAGCGCGTCTTCACTCCCGCGCTGCCAATGTTCCGCAATCGTCAAGACCATTTCCAAATCGGGCTGTGGATTCATTTCCGTCAGCGTTTGCGCGGCGGCGCGATGCAGTTCGGCGCGGCGCGATTGCAGCATCGAATTGTACGTGGCTTCACGCGTGAGCGCGTGTTTAAAGCGCAGGAATGGTTTCTCATGCTCGAGCGTGGTGCGTACCAGTCCGCGCGTTTCCAACAGCGAGAGGTCTTGGGCAAGGGTAGACATGCGAGTTAATTTTCTTTTTTCAATAACGCGCGCCCGCCTTCGACAAAAACGAGGTACGCGGCAGTGTAGCCAAAGATGCGTAGACCCGCGAGCGTAATGTCGCCGTTAAAGACTTGTTCGGGCACATTGTGCGTGACGGTGAACCAATGTGTCAAGTTCAGTGTGAGCAAGATATACCCCAAATACAACACAATGCGACTGAGGCGCGGAAAACGCAGCGAATCAAAATTGGCAAATTTCCCGCCCGCCGTCAAGACGCCCCAGAGAATGCCGAACGCGGTAAAGAAAATTCCCGCGAACCCAAAAAAGAGCGCGAGCGGATTGTCCAGAAAATCGGTAAAGTTGAGAATCCACGCAAAAAAGGCGAGCCCGAGCAGCGCGAGCGCGCGCGCAGAATTTAATTCGCGTCGCGCCAACCACCACACGGTGAGCGCGGTGAGCGCGAGCACGAGCCACGGTTCCACATCGCTATAGTGATAGCGCCATTCTTGCAGCGGGCGTCCGTTTTCCATAAACCACCAAACGAACTGCGTCCAGCCGAGAAGCATGCCGAACGCGGCGACGGTGTAACGTTTGCGGCGCGCGGCGATGAACGCAATCACCGCGCCCGCGACAGCGAGCTCTAGGTACAAAAAATCGCGCAAGCCGTTGCTGAGCGCAATGAGCGGCGCGTTCACGCGTTCCATGTTTGCCAAAACATTTGGGTCGCTGACCGCAACGGAAAAATACGCGCTGGTGAGAGTGATGAGAATCAAGAGCACGAGCTGCGGCAAAATCATTCCCAATATCAAACCCACAATCAGTTTCAACGGCACGCGGTCGGTCAAATTTTGTTTCGCGCGCCAGTACGCGACGGGCAGCAATACAATGCCCGCGAGCAGCGCGCCGCCCCAATGCTGCAATTGTTCCACCGAAACGCCCGGCAACACACTGCGCGTGACAAATTCGAACCACCGAAACGCCAACAGCACAAACAAGAGCACGACGAGTGTCCATGCTTTGGCGTACCGTTGTGCGGACTGCGCGCCCCAGCCCGTGAGCGAGATGCCAAAATTAATCATCTCGGCGCCCGAAAGGTACAGCATTGGAACAATCAACGTGCGCGGTCCCGTCACCGCGTCCGAGACGAGATAGCCGCTGACGAAATCAATCGTGCTGAGGCGCGTAGATTCGACGGACGCGAACAAGTTGATAATAAAGAGTCCGCCGACAAGCGCGAGGACAATAACAAATTCCACTGCGAGCGGCAGGCGCACGCGCGGCAAAATCAGAAAGGACGCGAGCAGTAATGCGAGCGCGCTGACGACGACGATGACACTGACCGCGAGCAGCAAAGGACGGTCGGAACTCGCGCCCTGAATCATTCCGCCAAAAATCGCGGGGAGTCCAAAAAATAAAAATGCCGCAAACACTGCCCAGCGCACCGCAACGTGAATGTGCAGCGCGCCCGTCAATAAAAATGTCCACGCGAGAATGGTTGCCAGATACGCGAGCGGGACGGCGGTGGAGGGAACGAAAAACCCGCGACTCCCCGACGACGCGAGCGGTAAAAGTTGGAGCGAGCCGCTCCAGCGCAGCACGTTGTTGAAAAAGATACTGCCGATGAATAGGAAAACAAACACCATGCCCACAATGGCGAGCAGGCGCGCCACGCGCGGCAGGGGGCGAATGTCAATGAATCCTTCGCGCAGCGAGTCCCACGCAAAAATGCGAATGCCGCCAAAGAGGATGCTCCACAGCGTAAGCGCAAAGGTTTTCAGCGTTTGCTGCGAAATGGTTGGTACGGTCACGGGTTCGCTCCGCGAAAACTCAAGACGGTGCCATCAAAGAATCCGGCAAAAAGTTTTTCTCCGTCGCTGCTCAAGCCCGTATAGCTGCTGACCTGTGTTGTGTCCACCTCGTCGAGCAGTGCGCCCGAAGCCGCGTTCATCGCAAGCATTTTGCCCGGACGCAGAATCCATAATTGATTGCCGCACAGTACGGGCGCGCCCCACAGCGCGCGGTCACTCGCATAACGCCACAGCACAACACCCGTTTGCGCGTCGAGCGCGAACATTTCTTCCGGCAGTGTGACGTACACGCGTTGGTTTGCCACAAGCACCGGTTGTTGAATGGTGTCGCTCAAATCATGCGCCCAAACCACTGTCCCATCTTTTTCGTCAAGGGCGTACACGGTACTGTCAAAGGAACCAAAATACACGCGTCCATCGCTCAATGTGACCGGCGCGGTAATCGCGCTTTGGGCAGAAAATTCCCACGCGACGCGTCCCGTCGCTTGACGCAGGGCGAATAATGTTCCATCGTCGTTGCTCACAAACACCAGGTCGTCTTGCGCGACGGGCGCGGCAATGAACGGACTGCCCGATGAAAATTTCCAACGCAGCTGTCCCGTGTCGGCATCGAGGGCGTACACAGTGCGGTCTTCAGAAGCGAAAAAAATCGAATCGCCCGCGAGCGCGGGGGATGCGGAAACAATGTCGAGCGTACGAAATGCCCACACGAACGCGCCATCGCTCACGCGCACCGCGTAAACTTTTTTATCGGCGGAACCAAAATAGGCAATGCCGTTCGCGACTACCGGGGTACTGAAAATCGCGTCGCCGGTTTGAAAACGCCAACGCTGCTGCACGGTCGTACGGTCCAACGCCACTAGCGCGCCGCGTTGGGTCCCGTACAACAAAATATCGCCGAGCGGCACCAGAAGCGTTGTCACACCTTCGCCCGATGTTGTTTCGGTGTAATCGAATTCGCGCGTCGGCGTGCCCGCGATGGGATTTTCAAACACGCGTTGGGACGCGGCGTTGACGCGCGCGTTTGGCAACGCGGGCAAATTGCCGCGCACGTAACCGCCCACGCTGGCAGCTACAATTTCCGAACGCGTGGTGCCGGTGGCATCCGTTGTTTCGTCCAGTACTTCGCCAATCCCGGCACAGTACCATGAATGGCTGGTGCTGCGGTTGGCGCCATATTCCAATTGCGCGCGCACGCGGATACAATCGCCGAGTTCGCCGAGCGGCGTCGCGACACTGCCGCGCATCTCAATCTGTTGGGTGTAGCGGTACGGCGTGCGCTCGTTCAATTTTCCTTCCAGCGTTTCAGATTGATTCGAAGCGGGCAAAAGGGGAATCGGCGGCGCGATGCCGACCGCGTTCACGCCAAATTGTTTGATGCCGTCGTTTTCGACAAGCGAGCGGCTGCGTGTTTGCGTTTTCAGATTGCCCTGCGCGTCGGACTCGGTGTCGTGCGTTTCAATCATTTGAAACGTATCGAGCTTTGCCAGCGCTTCGGTGGTGCCCATTTGTTCCAAATCAATCCCCGCCGCTTGCATCAACGCATTGAATGTGTCCGGAGCGAGCGCGGAAACAAAAGTACTCGCGCTGCCGCGCGCGATGTTGCGCGAACGATAGGTGACGGAACCATCGGGATGCGTGACACGATACGCGAACGACGCGCCGCGCGGCACGGGCAAATATCGTTCGCTCGCCAGTTCGCCGCGCGGCGCGACTTGAAACCACAAAAAGAGGACGACGGCAATCAGCCCCGCCAATGCCAAGACGACCAGCGCGACGCTCGACAGTGATTCGTCAAAGCGTTTCGTCTTTTCCGGCGCGACGATGACAGGAGGATTGACCATAGGGCACAGGCGCGGTTATGCGGCGGCAACGGCTTGACCAATAATTTTCGCGGCGACGGGACACGCGACGGTGAATCCGAAAAACGGACCGAAATCTTGCGTGGCGGCGAGACCCGTAATGTACAAGTTCGGGAGATTGGTTTGAAATCCGGTATCGAGCGCAGGAAAACCTTCGCGCGTCGCAAGCGGGTCCAAAATCGTTGCGCGGTCGAGAAACGCGACGTTTTGCATATTCGGTTTGTACCCCGTTGCGAGAATGATGCGATGCACATTGAACTGCGAACCATCGTCGAGCAAGACATCCACCGTTTTGTCCGCGCGCGCGTTCGCGCCGACGAGATTTGTTTTTTCGTGAATGTGAATGTTCGGTTGATGCACGCGCGCATCGAGCCACGGTTCCAAAATCAAACGCCCCGCCGCCCAAAAATCGTGACGGATTTTTTCTTGTTGTGCGGGCGTGAGGTTGCGCCACCACGCGTGATGTTCCAACGTGCGGCGCGCCATGGGCTGCACCCATGACCAATCGGGTTCGATGAATTGCGGCGTCGCGTGCCGATGCGTGAGATGGATTTCCTCCGCGCCGTTTTCATTCAGCAGCGCCGCCCATTCAAACGCGCTTTGTCGCCCGCCGATGAGCAGCACGCGCTTGCCGCGATAGAATTCAAAATCCACCGTGTCGCACGTGTGCGCGTACGAACCCTGCGGCAATTTTTCCACGAGCTCGCGGGAAGAATGTTTGAAAAACGCAAAACCCAAACCCAACAACACCTTGTCGGCATGAATTTGCGAACCGTCATCCAGCGCGGCGACGTAGGCGCCGTTCGCTTTTTCCAAACGCGTCACGTACGCGTTGTGGGTTGTGACGTTGGTCTGTCCCATGAACCAACTCGCGTAATCGAGAAACGTGTCGAGCGGGACGGGTTTGGTCTGTGCGGGCGCCAAGCCGCGCAGTTTCACAAATGCCTCGAACGTATGGACGTCGCGCGCGTCGAGATGCCAATCGGGACCGGAGCGCAGAAACATGCCGCGCGGCATATTCGTTTTCCACAAATCGAGCGGTTTGCCGACGACGAGCGTTTCGACGCCGAGATGTTTTGCATACGCGGCAGTTGCAATGCTGTACGGTCCCGCGCCGATGATTAGAAAATGGGTGTGGTTCATTTTATGAGTCGAACGAAACCGGCTTGTTCAAAATGATGGTCGGTTGTGAGCGCCTCTGTAATCTTGTACTCTTGCATGACCAGAAAACTCACTGCATCTACCAGTGACCATTCTTTATCTGCACGAGTTTTGAGAAATGCATATGCCGCACTATCCATTTGGGTGTCCACATGCACGATGTCAAGGACTTTGGAGGCGCGAATAGAATCAATATATTGGAACTGCGTTGCGCGCGGCAAGCGAAGAGGACTTGAAAGCAATGCCATCAACTCGACAAGCACATAATTCGTTGTGATGAACTTGCGTCCTTCGCTGCGCAGCTGTTGATAAAGCTGTGCGGCGGCGGAATGACCTTTCTCGCCGCGCACAAACAAAGCTGCCCAGCCCCCGGTGTCAACGAATACTGGGTCCATTTCGAATTTCCTCTATCAATGCTTGTCCCAAGTATTCATCGTGTCGTTCTGCAAGGTCATGTATTGGAGCATCCAACGCTCCAATCAATTCGTCCAGAGGGTCCGGTTCAACATTTTGGATGCGGTGAATTGCTTCGTCAAGCCATTCCACAACAAGTTCTGATGGTTCGATGCCCTTGTTATGCGCTTGTTCTTCGATTACGACAAAGGTCGTTTCCGGGATTTCCACTATGATTGTTCGGAGCATGTTTCCTCCTTTATCAGTACACAATTTCATATTTGCTTCACCCGCCAAGAATTGTCAAGGACACACATCAAAATACACCGTCACCGGTTCGCCGTTGATGTCGGGGAAAAGCGGTTTGTCAAACGCGTTCACTTTCCAACCCGCGTGCATGTACAAATTCTTGCAACCGCCCGGTCCGTTCACCGCAACATAGGCGACGGTATATTTACTTTCGCCCGGCGGAATGCTGATTTCCGTCGCCGGTGATTCGCCAAATCCTTTGTTGTTGCCCGTCTTTTGCGGGTCATACAACAGAATGAGCCAGTTGTAGGTTACGGCATTGCCGGTGGAATTCAAAAAGGTCGCGGTAAAGGTGACATTTTGATTTCGTTTCGGCGCGTCGGGAAAATATTCAATTTTGGTGACGCACACGCCGTTTGGACACGTTGGCAGTGAGGTCGCCGTCGGCGGCACATGTGTCGCGGTCGCGAAAACTTGCGTTGGCGCGAGAGTTGGCTCAACCGTTGGCGGCGTAGTGGCACTGGGCAACAATGTTGGCAATTCTATCGTTGCAGCCGGTTCGGTGGTGATGACGACAAGGGTAATTGCAGGCGCGTTCGTCGCCGGCGCATTTGTGGGTTCGCTTGTGGCGAGAACAATTGGAGTTTCTGTCAGCACGGTTGGCGGCGGAACAGCGGTGGCGAGCGGCGCAAGCGTGGGTTGCTCCGCTGTGGGCAGCGCGGCGAGCGCGGTGGGGCTGGGCGCGCGCGTAATGGTCGGCGGCAAAATCGGTGTGATTTGCGGTGGCGGCTGCACGACGAAAAGGCGTTCGCGATTTTGATAAACGAGAAATGCGGCGATGCCGAGAATGACGAGTGTCAAGACAAGCAGAATCGGCGCCCATGGAATGGCGCGCTGCGCTTGAGTCGCCCCGGTATGAATGGGCATTGGCGGCGCGACGAGCGGTGCGGATTCCGACGCGGGCGGAACGGTGGCGGGGGCTGCCGTTGTTGTCGCAGCGGGCGCGTCCGGCAGGGGGGGGGGCGTCGCACCGGGGTACGGGTCGCTCTGCACCCATTTCGCGCCATCATAGTAATACCATTTGCCGCTGTCCGCGCCGAGCATCCAATAGCGTCCCTGCGCGTCCTGCACCATCAGCTCGCGCAATTTTTCGTCGAATGATTCTTGCGTAATGCGTCCCGTGTCAAACTGACCGCGCAGTTTAAAGTATTCGTCTTCGGCGTGGCGATATTTGTCTTGAGCCATTGTTTGCTCCGCGAAATTCAAATCCCTCGACGTTTCCATGCGCACATTTCGCTTTGCATTATAAACGCTTTTTGGCGCGATGGCGCGAAGGTCTCGCGCGTTTGCCCGTATCCTTTCGCCGGCGCCAAGCGTTTCTGTTAACGAGACGCGCGCCTCCTTTCAACAAACTGATTCCACAGGAGATTCCCAATGAAACAGCATACCGCGATTTTTATCGCGCTCGCGCTGACCGTCTTTGTCCTTGTACTGGGCGGAGCGACAGCGTTTAGTATTGTCATGCAAACTCGTACTGCCGAGACCGCCCAAGTGTTGGCGGCGGAGGCGCCTTCGCTCGCCGAAAACGCGGCAAGCAACAATCCCGCCGTCCAAGACCTCGCGCCGCGCGCGCTGGCTGTGGTGACGCCGCGTCCCACGACGGTTGCAGCCATCGCGCAGCCGATGATTCTTGCGCCGGAACGCGCCGCGCAAATCGCGCGCACGCGCATTGCCAATGGCAAATTGCAGCAGCCGCCCGAACTCGTCAATTACAAAGGCAAGATGGCGTACGAAGTTTTGTTGAGCACGGGCAGGGTCTATGTGGATGCGTTCAACGGAACGGTGTTGGCAAGCATTGCGTTTGTTCCGCCAACTCCCACGCCGTCGCCGGAACCAAACGTTTCCAATGATTCCAACACGTCAAACAATAACGCGGATTCCGGCAATCAAAAGGAACGCACCTCCGCGCCGAACGATGTTCCGCCTGCGCCGCCGCCCGCCGACCCGACCGACCCGCCCGCGCCGCCGCCTTCAGGACAACATCAACACGACGGCGGAAATAACCAGTCCGGCGACGATGAGCACGGGAACGGTGACGACCATCACGACGACGACAACGGCGGCAAACAAAAACAGGACAAGCACAAACAGCACAAAGGGAATGGCGGACAGAACGGCGGCAATGGCGATGACGGCGGACACGACGATAACGATTGAACCAAGACATTGTGCGTACGAGGAAAATTCATGACTCAAGTAAATCCGAAACCCAATCCGAAAACAGGAATGAATCGCGGCGCAAAATTTCTCATTGCTTCGCTCTCGGTGGCGACGACTCTTGGCGGCTGGGCATGGCTCACACTGCACGAACCGCCCGCGGACGCGCAAGAAACAGACGACACCGCGTACATCGCCGACCTGCCCGCGCCGACCGAAATTCCGTTGTTGACGTTGAACGGCGCGAGCGGGTACGAGCTCGCCGCGCTGCCGACACCAAACATTCCCGATTTGGCAAAACTGCCGGTGCGCGGTTTGCGCTTTGTCGGCGACCCCACAGCTGTTGTTCCCGTACCAACAGGTGTGCCGCCGACAGAGCCACCGCCTTCGAACGACCCGTCCAAAAAAGAACGTAACTCGAACAATGCGCCGCAAGTTTCCGCACCGCCACAGCAACCCGCGCCGCGCGCATCACAGCCGCAGCCGCCCGCGCCGCAGCCAAAACAGAAACCGCAGCGCAAGACAAAATCCTCGAGATAGAAATCCGATGCAAGAAATTTTATTTCGGGCGATGGGGAGTGAAATCTATTGCGCGGTAGATTCCCGTCTACCGCGCGTGCGCGCGCAGCTCGAACGCGTGCCCGCGATGTTTGAGGCGTGGGAAAAATGCCTGAGCCGTTTTCGCGGCGAGAGTGAACTCTCACAGCTCAATGCGCTCACGGGCGAACGCGTGCGCGTGAGTGAAACCTTGTGGCGTGTGCTAAAACTCGCGGAACGCGCGGAAATCTGGAGCGACGGACTCGTCACGCCAACCGTATTGAATGCGCTCGAACGCGCGGGCTATGTTTGCTCGTTCGAGCAATTGCAAAACGTTTCCGCGCGCGCGGACAACACGCCAAGGGTGGCGCGTGAAAACGCATGGCAGCTGCACCACGCGTCCCGAACGGTCACGCTCGCACATGACGCGCGGCTCGACCTCGGCGGCGTGGCAAAAGGTTGGGCGGCGGAACAGACCGCGCAGCTTTTGGGCGAAACCGGCGCCGCGCTCGTGGACGCGGGCGGTGACATGGTGATGACCGCGCCGCCGCGCGCGGGCGCGTGGTGCATCGGCATCGAAAATCCGTTCGCGCCGCAAGACGATGAAAGCATGCCCGTGCTCCAAATTTTGCGCGGCGCGGTCGCCACATCGGGACGCGATTTTCGCAAGTGGACGCGCGGCGGCACACCCGCCCATCACTTGATTGACCCGCGCACAAATCAACCCGCGCAAACCGATGTGTTGACGGCGACAGTCATCGCGCCCGATATTTTTCATGCCGAAGTTGCCGCCAAAGTGATTTTGATTCTGGGCAGCGCGGAGGGAATGGGGTGGCTGGAAATGCACCCCGACCTTGCCGCGCTGGTCGTCTTGGAAAATGGCACCGTATTGCAGAGTGAACGAATGGAGCAATTTGTGATATGAACGCGCAAGCGAATCAAGAAATTCCGTCCGTGCTGAATCCGTTTGAATTGACGTTACTGCTGCTCGCGGTCGCGGGCGGCGCATTCGCTGCGGCGGTGGTCTTGCCCGCGTGGCTGCCCGCGTTGAGTCAATCGCTGCTCGGCAGCGAACCCAAAGCGTACTGGTATTTGGCGCGCGCGTCGGGCGTGGTCGCGTACCTGCTGCTGTGGCTCGCCATTGTTTTTGGATTGGTGGTGAGCAACAAAATGGCGCGCCTGTGGAACGGCGGACCTACCGCCGTCGAGCTGCATCAATTTGTGACGTGGATGGCGCTCGCGCTCGGCGTGTTTCACGCGTTGATTTTGCTCGGCGACAAATATATTCAAGCGACGCTGCTGCAAGTGTTGACGCCGTTTGCGTATACCGGCTATCAACCGTTCTGGGTCGGTCTGGGGCAAATCGGTTTCTATTTGAGTGTGGTTGTGGCGTGCAGTTTTTATCTCCGCAAACAAATCACCTATCGCGTCTGGCGCACGCTGCATTATCTGAGTTTCGGACTGTATCTGCTGTTGACCGCGCACGGTATTTTCGCGGGCAGTGACACCACGAGCGCGAATTTGTATTATGCGTACCTTGCGACGAGTAGCAGCGTTTACTTTTTGTTGGTGGTGCGCATCTTTGCTGCCATCCGCGCGCCGCGCGTGGCGACATAGCAAATCTTGACCGCGTTCTTTTTCTGCGCCGCGACGATTTTCGTCGCGGCGTTTTTGTCATATACTCGCGCCCGAGTATTTCTGTGAAAGGAAAACGACGTGAGCGAAAATAAAAAACGCACAAGCGTAAGCAGCGGCACGAAATGGGAAGCGATGGCGGGCTATACGCGCGCCGTGCGCGTCGGCGATGTGATTCACGTTTCCGGTACGACGGCGACGGATGAAAATGGAAATTTGGTCGGCGGAACGGACGCGGCGGAACAGGCGCGTTATGCGATTCAAAAAATTGAACGCGCGATTGTTGCATTGGGTGGCAGTTTGCGTGATGTGGTACGCACACGCGTTTTCGTGAGTGACATAAAAAATTGGGAACGCGTCGCGCGCGTACACGGCGAATTTTTTCACAGCATTCGTCCGGTGAACACACTCGTCGAAGCAAAACTTGTCGGCGCGGAATATCTGGTCGAGATGGAAGCGGAAGCGATAGTGGGACAGCAATGAGCGAGGTGCAATAATTGCTTTGTGCATATTGCATCGTTCATTGTGCATTGAATCATGCGTTTTAGCATTCGTCTCAACAACGACCTCACAATTTCCGAATACATCGCGCTCGCGCAAGCGGCGGAAAAATTCGAGTTCGACCAATTTTGGGTGAGCGATGATTTATTTTTTCGCAGCGCGCCCGTACTTCTCGCGGCGATTGCGAACGCGACCACGCGCATTGAAATCGGAACGTGCGTGCTGAATCCGTACACGCTGAATCCTGCGGAAATCGCCATGTTGGCGAGTACGCTCGATGAACTCTCCAACAATCGTTTCCGGCTCGGACTCGCGGCAGGCGCGCGCGATTTTTTGGAATGGGTCGGCGTCGAACAAACGCATCCGCTCGCCGCGATGCGTGAAACGATTGAGGCGATTCGCGCATTGCAGCGCGGGGAGCGCGTAGAAATACGCGGTGAATTTTTGCACTGGACGAACGAAGCGTACTTGCGTTTTCGCGCGCCGCGCGTGACGCCGATTTATGTTGGGGCGTTGAGTCCAAATATGCTCGCGCTCGCGGGAGAAATTGGCGATGGTGTGTTACCACTTTTATTTCCGCCCGAACATTATTTCACAGTGAAACCATTTGTGGCCAAGGGATTGGAGATTAGAGACCGGAGATTGAGGCATCTCGATTTCGCCGCGTGCATTTGGGTCTCGTTGAGTGCGGATGTTTCTGCGGCGCGGCGCGTGTTGGCGCAAAAAATTGCCTACTACGGACACGCGTTGTCGCCGTTGATTTGGGCGCGCTTGAATTTAACGCGCGCGGATTTTGAACCGATTACGCGCGCAATGATGGTTGAACGCGATGAAGAGAGAGCGATTGCGTTGGTGGATGACCGCATGTTGAAAATCGGCGTCGTCGGTTCGGCGGACGATGTGATTGCGCGACTCGAACCGTTGGTGAACGCGGGCGTCACCCATTTGAGTTTCGGTCCGCCGCTCGGTCCCGATTTGTTGTACGCGATTGAATTGTTGGGAACGCGCGTGCTGCCGCACCTGCGACGAACGACGAACGACGAATGACGAACCCCACGCTGGTGAAACGCACGCGCGACTTTTTGAAATTGCATTCCATCTGTGTTAGTGGCATCATTGAGTTGTGTGGTCGGTTTTATTGTTCGGCGCACCGCAAATTTTGCGGGACGATTCCTCCATCCAAATTCCCCGTCGCAAAAATCGCGCGCTCGTCTTTTATCTCGCCGCGCATTCCAAACCTCTGACGCGCGACCAAATCCTCGCGTTCTTTTTTATTGACCACGAACGTTCTGCCGCGCAGCAAATTTTTCGCACGATGCTGCACGATTTACGCAAACAGCTCGGCGACGC
This sequence comes from Chloroflexota bacterium, assembly GCA_029778615.1. Classification (GTDB taxonomy): domain Bacteria; phylum Chloroflexota; class Anaerolineae; order UBA4142; family SHND01; genus SHND01. The sequence continues at coordinate 15,869 of JAKOPZ010000102.1, forward strand.
GCTCATCGTCCAAGATGATACGCTCGCGCTCGCGAACGATGTGTTTGTGGACGCGCGCGCATTGGAGGCAGAGAGACGTTTCAGCGAAACGTCTCTACAATTGTATCGCGGCGATTTTCTGGAAGGTTTCACGCTCGCCGATGTTCCCGAATTTGAGGATTGGGTCGCGCGGGAACGCGAACGGTATCGCGCGTTGGCGATGCGCGGTTGGATGAATGTTGCCGCCGCGTACGAAAATGAACGGGATTACACGCACGCTTTGGACGCGCTAAATCACGCGCTCGCGTTCGACGAATTGAATGAAGAGGCACAGCGTCAGGCATTACGCGTGCAGTATCGGAACGGCGACCGCGCGGGCGCGATTCGACGCTTTGAACAATTGCAAAAAAAGTTGGATGAGGAATTGGGCGTGCCGCCGATGGCGGAAACACGCGCCGTGTACGATGCGATTGTCACGGATACGTTTCCGGCCGACAGAGCGCCGACGACAGACAAAGGACGAACGCGGCAAGCTGAACGCGCGGACGCGCGCCGCATCGAAACGAACGCGCTGCCCTTTATCGGACGCGCGCGCGAATTGGAACAATTGCATGACGCCGCCGCGCGCGGCAAACTGCTTTGGCTTGAGGGCGAACCGGGGATTGGCAAAACGCGTTTGGCGGAAGAATTTATCGCCGACGCAAAAAATCAGAACGCGCTTGTATTGCGCGGCGCAGCGCATGAGCTGGAGCAGAATTTGCCGTACCAACCCATCATCGCCGCGCTGCAAGGATTGTACGCCCAACGCGAATGGGCGACGATGGCGTTGTCGCTCGGACTCGCGAGCGTATGGTGGGCGGAACTCGCGCGCTTGACGCCCGAGCTGTTGACGTTGTTTCCGAATTTGTCAGCGGCTACCCCAAGCGTCGACGAAGCGCGTGTGTGGGAAGCGGTGTCACAGTTGTTTGCGAATCTCGCCGCCAGCCAGCGCGTGATTCTTTTTATTGACGACGCGCAATGGGCGGACACGGCAACGCTCGGCCTGTTGGGCTATCTCGCGCGTCACGCGTCGGAAGCGTTTGTGCTGCTCGTCACTGCGCGCACAATGGAATTGCCGACGCCTGCTTCAACTTTGTTGTACACGTTGACACGTGAGGAACGCATTGCGCGAATCGAAATGAACGCCTTGTCCGCGCGCGATTTGGAAACGCTCGCCGCGCATTTGACACCCGCACACGCGCTCGAACTTGCAGGGTGGCTGAGTGAAAATACCGAAGGCAATCCGTTTTTCGTCAACGAAATTCTGCGCTTTTTGTACGACCAAGAAGTGTTAACGCGCGATGGCACGCTTGCAACAGAGACGCTGCGGCTGACGACGATTCTTACGCCGACGATTCAGAATTTGATTCAATCGCGCGTGATGCGTTTGAACGACAATGCGCAGCGCATCTTGCAGTGCGCGTGCGTGATTGGGCGCGAGTTTGATTTTGCATTGGTGGAGCGCGTCGCGGAATTGTCCGAAGGCGCGCTGCTCGATGCGTTGGATGAGTTGTTGCGCGCGAGTTTGGTGCGCGCGACGCATGGCGCGGGATACGCGTTTGACCATCATTTGACCATGCAGTACGTGTATGACCACTTGGGCGCGGCGCGGCAACGCGTGTTACATCGGCGCGTCGCCGAAGCATTAAGTGAATTGCATCGCACGCGGCTGGATTCTATTGCGGGACTCATCGCGCAGCATTACAGTCAAGCGGGTGCGCGCGACCGCGCCGCGCCATTCGCGCGACGCGCGGGCGATTACGCGCGTACGCTCGCCGCATGGTCTGACGCGATTACGTTTTATCAATTGGCGCTGCAAGGGGAAACGGTCGATGCAGTACGGGCGCGGATTTTTGTCGCGATGGGCGAGGCGCAATTTCACAAAGCGGACTTTGGCGCGTCCACCGAATCGTACCGCACCGGTTTGCAGCTGGCGCAAGCGAACCGCGATTTTGCGTTGATGGAAGAAGCGCTGCTCGCCATTACACAATCGCTCTTTCCGCAAGCGCGTTATGCAGAAGCGATTGCGCTTGCGCGCGAAATGCGCGCGAACGGTCCGGCGGAACTCGCGGGCGCGGCAGAATTTGCGTGGGGGACAACGCTGGCGGTGGAGAGCGCGCATCCGCTCGAAGCGGAACAACATTTGCAAGCGGCGGAAAAATTCCTCGCGCTCGCTTTGCCCTATGCCACACAAATCACACCCGCGCGCCGAAACTATCAACTGGCGGCGGTACTTGGACAGCGCGGCAACAGCGCGGCAGCCGTTGCGGCATATCGCGCGGCGTTGGAGCTCGCGCAAGCGCAGCCCGGCTCGCTCGATATTACGCGTTCTATCATGCTCTATAACAATCTCGCGTATCACTTGCATTTGCTCGGTGAACAACGCGCGGCGGCAGACGCGGTGCGCGCGGGAATTCAGGTGGCGCAAGAAAAAGGGTCCACTTCGCATTTGCCGTACTTGCTTTCCACGTCGGGCGAAATCGCGCTGGCGCAAAATGATTTGGACGCGGCGGAAAAATTTTTCAAGCAAGGTCTCGCCGCCGCGCAAGCGATGCCGCTTCCCGAACGCGTGGCGGGAATTACGGCGAACTTGGGCTTGGTGGCAAAAGCGCGCGGGCAATCGGACGCGGCGCGCGAATTACTCTCTACCGCGCGTGAACGCGCGGACGCGATTGGCAATGGACATCTTGCCGTGCGCATTCGCATTTGGCTCGCGCCGTTATTGTCCGGCGCGGACGCGCAAACGGAATTGCGTGACGCGCGTGCGATTGCGGAGGCGAACGGTTACGCGGGGCTGTTGGAAGAAATCGAACTGTTGCAAAAAGACGTGACAGGTGTTTAGACGTGACAGGTTCCCAAAACCTGTCACGTCAATTTTTATTTTTGTTCACGCTCGTGCTGACGCGCGTGTCACGCCTCCTTGTTATGATAGCGGCATCAAACAAACAGAAAGCAAGTTCAAGGAGGAAAATTCAATGGTTACCGTTCTCACACATATCAAGGTTCAAGATTACGCCAAATGGCGTCCCGTATTCGACGAATTGAAATCGCTGCGCGACGCGCATACGTTGATTTCCGAACGCGTTCTTCGCAATGCTGCGAATCCGAATGAAGTCTTTATCGAAATGAATTATCGCGAGGCGGATGGCGCGCGCGCGTACATGAGTTCGCCCGAATTGCGCACGGGAATGCAAAAGGCGGGGGTGATTCCGCCGCCCGAAATCTTTTTTCTCGAAGACGCGCCCGATGTTGCCGCGCTCGACGCGTCCACGCAAATCGTGAACCAAGTCGCGGCGGCGATTGAAGCGCAAAATTGGGACGGTGTGCGCGCACTCTTGGCGAACGATTTCAAATTTAGCGGCGCGGTGCCCGAACCTATTTCCGCCGAACAATGGATTGGCGTGCATCGCGCGCTCGCGGCGGCGATTCCCAATTTGCGAATGAATTATGCGCCGACGAAATCGAACGGCTCGCATACGAGCGGTACGGTGAAAATCACCGGCACGCACAACGGCGAATTCAATCTGCCGCTGCCCGGTATTCCACGCGTGCCAGCCACCGGCAACGCGATTGCGAATCCGACCGAACACGTCGAGGTCACAGTGCAAAATGGGCAAGTGACGGAATGGCAAGTGGAACCATTGCCGAACGGAGGTCTGCCGGGCATCCTTTCGCAAATGGGTGTGGCGCTGCCGCACGCGTAATTAAAAAAAAGAGGAAGGCGAGATTCGCTTTTCTCTTTTTTTTTCTTGTTCTATAATCGTCCCGTGACCGCTTCGCCACCTGCGTTTGAACTCTCTCCCACCGAACAAGCTCAACTTGCCGCGCTGCGGCGCGGCGACGAAAACGCGTTTCGCGAGCTCGTCGCCGAATATCATGGCGCGATGGTGCGCATCGCGCAAATGTTTGTGGACGACCGCGACATTGCCGAACAAGTGGCGCAAGAAGCGTGGCTCGGCGTTTTGCGCGGCTTGGAACGTTTTCAAGGACGCAGTTCGCTCAAGACATGGCTGTTCACTATTGTTTCTAATTTGGCAAAGACGCGCGGCAAGCGCGAAAAGCGCACAATCCCCTTTTCGTTTTTCGCTTTGCGAAAATTGGAAAATTACGACCAAGACACGGACGAACCCGCCGTTCCTGAAAATCGTTTTCGCGACGCGAAGGATTTGTACGCGGGACATTGGGCGATGAAACCCGTGCCGTGGGAGGTTGACCCCGAACGCGTCGCGCTCAATTCCGAATTGATGAAATACCTGGAAGCCGCTGTAGAGATGCTGCCCGAACAACAGCGTATCGTGATTACGCTGCGCGATATTCAAGGATGGACGGCGGAAGAAGTGTGTAACGCTTTGGGGATTGCCGAGACGAATCAGCGCGTATTACTGCATCGGGCGCGCAGTAAAGTGCGGCGCGCAATGGAAGAATATTTGCAATGACAAATGAATTGACCTGTCAAGAGTTGGTCGAACTGGTGACCGATTATTTTGAAAACGCGTTGACGGAAACCGAACGCGCGCGCGTGGAGCAACATCTCGCGTCGTGCGATGGTTGTGATACCTACGTAGAGCAAATGCGCGAGACGATTGAAACGCTGGGCAAGCTGCAAGAAAAAGATGTTTCGGCGGAAGCGCAGGAAAAATTGTTAACGGTGTTTCGAGATTGGAGATTGGAGACTGGAGAATAGAGTATTGCACGGAAGGAGTTCCAATGTCTGAAAAATTTATTTCGCGTGGATTTGTCGGTAAACGCCGCGCACCCGAAGCGGCACAAGCGAACCGCGTTCCGCCGGGACAATATGTGACAAAAGATTTTCCCGTGCTTTCTGCCGGTCCAACGCCGCGCGTGGATTTGAACAAATGGACGTTCACGCTCGAAGGACTTGTGCGCGCGCCCGTTACTTGGACGTGGCAGCAATTTCTGGAACTGCCGTCGCGCGAATATGTGGTAGACATTCACTGCGTGACCAAGTGGACGAAACTCGATACGAAATGGCGCGGCGTTTCCTTGGACACACTGCTCGAGCACGTCGAACTAGACCCCAAAGCGGCGTTCCTCACCGCGTATTCGTACGAAGGATATACGACGAATTTACCACTGCCCGATGTGGTGAACGGACAAGCATTCGTCGCGTACGAATACGACGGCAAAGCGATAACGCCCGAACACGGGGGACCCGCGCGTTTGCTTGTGCCCGGACTCTATTTTTGGAAAAGCGCGAAATGGTTAAAGGGCATCCGCTTTATGGATAAAGATAAATCGGGATTCTGGGAATCGCTGGGCTACAACAATCACGGCGACCCGTTCAAGGAGGAGCGATATACGGGGGATTAGGACGCCCTAAACACCAATGATCGAATAACAAAAATATTCACAGAAAACCCTTCAAGGCATAACCGTAGAGGCGTGTTTCCTTTGAAATGAGGAACACACCTCTTCTTTTTTCAACATGCAAACGAATACTTGACTCTGCACTTGGAATATACTAAAATCCGTATATGCCAGAATCGACCGAAGGGACGACTGAATTTTTCATCGAAGCGAATGGAACCAGTCCGATCGAAGATTTTCTGGACGGTCTGGATCTGAAAACGCGTGCGCGCTTTCGGTGGTCTATGGAACAACTGCGAATGCGTAATGTGCGAGCCAGAGAACCGCTGGTGAAACATCTCGAAGGTGATTTGTGGGAGTTGCGCGAAGAGAGTCAGACGAACATCTATCGGATTATTTATTTTTCCTTTATAGGGCGGCGCATCGTGTTCTTGCACGGCTTTCAAAAAAAATCGCAAAAGACGCCGCGTAAAGAACTCGAACTGGCAAAGAGACGCTATGGTGATTTTCTTGAACGTGAGAAAAGGAAGTGATGAATATGAATATGAAAAAAGAAATGCACAACACAGGACAGCAGCGCTATCAAGAGTATTGGGATCGGCAAATGGCGGACCCCCAATTCCGTCGCGTCTACGAAGAAGAAGCAGCAAAAAAAGAAGTATGGTTGCAACTTGTCGAGGCACGCAAAGCAGCGGGACTAACTCAAGAACAAGTGGCGAAACGGCTTGGTGTGTCTCAGGCACAAGTGGCACGGATTGAAAAGCAGGGCTATGATGCCTACACGCTGAATACCTTGCGCCGATATGTCGAAGCCTTGGGTGACGAGTTCTCGCTCGAAGTCAGAGTGCGCGGTCCCCAACTCGACGAAAATTTTCCGCAGGTGGTGATGAGCCGCTGAGCGCAACGCATACCCGTTGCCGATAAGAGATAAAGAAAAAAACAAAATAGTCGGGGGCGCGTCTGAATGCTCTATTTTGTTTACGAGTAACCATCTGACATAGAGAGATCTCTATTACTTTATTTTTGGTTCAGTTTTCTGAAATCCGCCCCCTCTTTTTTCCCTGCCTACTCAATAGATTTTTCTCCCTGCAACTAGGGGTGCTGTCATACAATACCCCACCGCAATTCAAGTCAAGCGCCCATAGATATGAAAGAGGGAAACCGGACACGCAGCAACCCGGTTTCTTTTGTTATAATGCAATAACACTTGTGGTCTGATCAGAGACGATGTGCATGAACACCCTGAACGATTCCATGAATTCAAATCCTGATGTATGCCCTTTAGCGAGTTTCGGCGACCCGTTCAAGGAACAACGGTACACGGGAGATTGAGCGGCGCGCTCTGCGCGCCGGTTAACTTGATTCTGCTCGAGCTGTCAAGACAAGAGAATAGGAGGTTTGATGTTGAAACGTATTCTCTTGGTCCCGGTTGTTCTCGCTGTTTCTATGCTGCTCACATCCGTTTCCTCTATCACTCTTGCAAAACCTCGCTCTGCGCCGAACGCCATTGACACACCGACACGCACGCCGACCCCGGTCTTTATTGGAAACTTTGTATGGAACGACCTCGACCAAGATGGGCTGCAAGATGCCGGCGAGCCCGGACTTTCGGGCGTGACGGTAGAATTGTGGAACAGTGACAAAACCCAGCTGCTTGACTCGACCGTCACGAATGCAAACGGCAATTACGTTGTCGTCGCGCCATCGTCGGGTTCCTATCGCGTGCGCGTGATTTTGCCGGATGCAAATGACCAATTTTCACCAAAGGATGCGCCCACCGCGACGGATACAACCGACAGCGACATCAATCCTTCCGGGGGTGACGCGGGTTTCACGGATGTGATTTTCATCGCGGCGAATGTCATTAGCAATACGACGATTGATGCAGGCATCATCAAGTATCGTCCGCCGACCTCTACCCGTACGCCGACGCCGGTGTACATTGGGAATTTTGTCTGGCTCGATTTGGACCAAGATGGTGTACAAGATGTGGGCGAGCCGGGAGTGTCCGGCATTACTGTGCAATTATGGAACAGTGACAAAACGCAGTTGCTTGACGCGACCGTGACAAATGGGAATGGGAATTACACCGTTGTGGCGCCGTCCTCCGGCGCGTATCGGGTGCGTGTTGTTTTGCCCGGTGTCAATGACCAATTCTCGCCAAAGGATGCGCCCAACGCAACGGATACCACCGACAGCGACATCAATCCTGCCGGTCCTGATTTGGGATTCACCGATATCATCAACATTGCTGCCAACGTCATCAGCATCAGTACGATTGATGCCGGCATCAGCCGCTTGGATACGCCGACTCCGACCGCCACGGCGACCGCCACCTGGACACCAAGCGCGTCACACACACCAACGGCAACCCAAACACCAAAGGCAACGAAAACAATAGCGGCTGCTACACCGACTCCTACGACGACAGAATTCGCCACCGCAACAGATTTGTCCACTCTTGTTGTGCGGCGCCTGTTGAAAGGGGGTGTGGTGGTCAAATGGCAAACCGCGACGGAGGCGCGCCTTGCGGGTTTTGATGTGTGGCGCCAAGGCAAGGCGGTCTATCGCAAACTCAACCCACAATTCATTCAGGCAAAACACGCAGGCGATGCCGCGAGCGCGCGCTATCGGTTCCAAGACAAGGCGGTGAAACATGGCAAGACGTATGCGTACAAACTTGACCTGTTCTATCTGGACGGACACTCTGAATGGAGCCGAATCGTCAAGCTGCGCCCGTAACTGTGAATGTTTGAACGCATCAGGACGCCGTATTCCAAAGAACGAGGCGCGGCGAATGCGGCATCCTCTTGAACGATTATGAAACAGACCCTCGATTGGCAAATTGCCACTATCACCCACATCAAAACTGAAACCGCGCGCGCGAAAAGTTTCACGCTCGCGCTGCCAAATTGGATGCCGCATCGCGCGGGACAACATTACGATTTGCGCCTCACCGCGCAAGACGGCTACCAAGTCGAACGCAGTTATTCGATTGCATCCGAACCCGAACGCGCGGGGCAAGTTGATTTGACGATTGAAAAAATTGAGGACGGCGAAGTATCGCCGTACATGCACGAGGTTGTCGTCGTCGGCGACCAAGTAGAAGTGCGCGGACCGATTGGCGGATATTTTGTGTGGGACGCTTCGATGCGCGAACCGTTGTTGTTGATTGGCGGCGGTTCGGGCGTGGTGCCGTTGATGAGTATGCTGCGTCATCGCGCGGCGGCGCACGCGTCTGCGCCGACACATCTGTTGTATTCGTCACGCGCGTTGGACGATGTGATTTATTATGATGAATTGGAAACATTGCGCGCGCAGATGGACGGGTTAAAAGTTTTTCACACGTTGACGCGTTCGCATCCCGAAAATTGGAACGGGTACACGCGGAGAATAGACGCGGACATGTTACGCGAGGTCGCCGCACCGTTGGGGAAAAATGTGCGCGTGTTTATTTGCGGACCGACCGCGCTGGTGGAAAACGCGGCGAATGGGTTGGTGCAAATTGGGATTCCGGCGTCGAGTGTAAAAACGGAACGGTTCGGACCGAGTGGGACATAGCGAGGGATGAGGGGTGAACGGGTGGCGAGGTGACAGGGTGACAGGGTGACAGGGATGGCGATACGCGATTTGCAATATGCCATTTGCTATCGGCTATCGGCTATCGGCTACATACGAGGTGTGACATGGAACATGAGATGGACATGAATACGGAAATGATGCTCGACGGAAACGCGTTGGGCGGGATGATGATGGAAATGTTTGGTGTGGAGATGACCGCCGCGCAAACGGAATGCGCGCATTGTGGAACGGGAAATGAAATGGGCGCGCTAATGGTTTTCAATCAAGCGCCGGGGATGGTGCTGCGTTGTCCCGCGTGCGAACAGGTGATGGTGCGCGTGGTGCGGACACCGGACGCGATGTATTTGGATGCGCGGGGCGCGGTGTATTTGAGGATTGGGCGTAAAACATAAAACAGGCGGTTCCATTTGGACCTGCCTGTTTGGCAATCGACTCATCTTGACTCGATGTGTTCGTCGGGCACGTTATTGATTCGGTGGCGTGATTGTTGGCGCAGTCTGTCCGTAGGTGCATTCGCGCAATTTCTTGGGCGGCGGCGCGAGTCGGGACTTGTTGGGGGGTAGACTTGGATCCTTCAAAATTTCTGCAAAGCCCTCTCCCGTTTTCGAGTACGACGTACTTGTTGGAATACCTAGCTTGAGATCAAAGAGCAATGCCACGTACTTGGCGCTTGGCGGTACAGATGTGCTACCAAGTACGTTTATTTGCTCAAAATTGCCCTCAAGAATTATCAATGCTAGCTGTTGGTCCTTGCAAAGCGCTTGGGTACCGCCAAAAAAAAACATGTATTCCTTTGGAGAAATCTTGCGATTCAATAGTATGCGTGGAGCGGGACCGACTGATTTGAATGCCGCACAAACATAATCGAGTGCTGCGCTCTCAATCTCCTTTAGCGATTTTCCTTCAAGAGAGCTCGGTTGAAACTTGCAATCCGCATGGAGAGTTTGCCCTGGGGTTCCGCCGGAAATTGCAACGGCGATCATTAGACTGGCAAGTCCGATAGTTGTGACGATTATTTTTTTCATTCGCGCCTCCAATTTATGGGAATCGAACCGTCCAATCAAAGTTATTGCCACACGGCGTTATCTGCCTGTTCACATTTTTCAATACAGCGTTATAGCAATCATTCGTCCAAGCGCCCGCCTTATTTCTCCATTTGAAAGCGGCAGAGGTCACAGGTCCAAAGTCTACACTGATTCCCTCTCCACAGCCAATGAAAATGGGCAAGCCGTAGAGCAAATTTGAAATTTGCTCTACATTTTCAGACGAGTATCATCAAAAACGTAAAGGAAACAAATACAAAGCTCAAAGGCGTTTTGAGCAGGATACGAGGCATTTTGCCGAGCATAACAATCCTCCAATGTTTTGGATTTTCCAGACTCGTGACATTATAGCCCCCCCTCCCCCCCCCATTTGTCAAGCGCTCAAACCTTAAAAATATATCGCGATTGGACAAGCCATGAAAGCCATCGCCGTTTTTCCCGGTCAACCGAACAGCATTCATCTGACCGAAATGCCGATGCCGACCCTCAACGAAATTCTGAACGGGTAGCGTATTTGCGCAAGGAAAGAATGAGCGATGAGGTTTTCATTCTTTATCTCTCATCCCTCATCGCTTATGACTATCGAACGCGAACGTTTGCAACATGACCCGCGCGCGTGACGGCGTTGGGGTCCGTATCTCGCCGAACGCGCGTGGGGAACGTGCGCGAAGATTATTTGGTGAACGGGCGAGTCACCAAACGGTTTGGACAGGCTTGATTGCGAAAATTCTCCAAGAGGTGGGCGAGCCGGGACCGGCGCGCGGCGCGCGTTAATTTTTATCTTAAGCTTGGTACGATACACTCATGCCAAATTATCGCATTTACTTTGTTCTCCGCCCCGGCGGGACAAACGCGGCATTCTTTTTTCTGCGCCCCGGCAAGCCGCCATAAAAAAACGGATGCAATGATCCCCGTTCCACTGCGCCGGACCCGCAACTTGGACGCTTGAAGCCGTATCCCTCACAATCGAATCCATTTGATTCGACGATTTGTGTTGGTGGGACGGCGATTCAGGGGCGGGGGGAGCGAGTGGCGTAACCGACCGTAAGCTGGCATCAAATCACGATGCCGCGCTTGCGGTTTTTTGTTTGTTACGAATTAAAAGCTCGCGTGGCGGCGCCATGCAATCCCAACAAATTGTATCGGAGTAACTATGCAAAAACATTCGACCTTTTTTCAATGGGTGTTCTTTCTTGTTCGCTTGAGTGTCTGCGCGTTGGTGGTGCTGACGGCGATTGGGGCGTCAAGACAAAGCGCGCACGCTGCCGGAACTATCAGCGGCAGAGTGTATCAAGATTTTAATGCGAATGGCATCTATGATACGACCGCGACCTTGAACAACAGCGGTTCGGGAACGATTGCCGTTGCGGTTGACCGCGGTGTGCAAAGCGTGACGGTGCGCGCGTACGATTCGAGCGGCACACTGCAAGGCAGTGCGACCACCGGCTCGAACGGGTTGTACAGCTTGAGCGCGGGTAGCACCGGTCCGTATCGCATCGAATTTGATTCGACCACGTTTCCAAGCGGCTATGTCGCGGCGCCGGCAGGAACGGGGAACGGCACAACCGTCCAATTTGTCTCTGATGGAAACACGAGCAACGTTAATTTGGGTTTGGAGCGTCCCGGCGAATATTGCCAAAACAATCCCACGCTCGTGACCCCTTGTTATTATTTTGGCGCGTCGAATGGCACAAGCGGCGACAATGGCAGCTTTCGCGATGAGGGCACGCTCAAAACATTTCCCTATGCTGCGGGGACGTACTATGCGGACACGGTGGTTGCCAATATGCAGAATACGCTCAACACCAATTGGGACCAACCGACGGCGAGCAATCTCACCACCTTTGGTACGATTGGCGCAACATGGGGCATCGCGTATCGGCGTTCTACGGAGCGTCTGTATGTCGCGGCATTTTACAAACGCCATTCGGGTTTCGGACCCGGCGCGGATGGCGTCATCAATAATTCGGATGACCCGGGCGCGGTTTATGTCATCAATCCAAACAGCGGCGCAGTCACGGCAACCTACACAGTTCCAAACGCGACAACGAATCCCCACAACACCTCAGATTACAACACGGATAACAACAACAGCGGTTGGGATGGTGTTGGCAAAGCTTCACTCGGCGGCATTGCGCTGAATGACGATGAATCGGTGCTGTATGTGATGAATTTGCAAAACCGTACGCTGTATGCGTTGAACGCCGGCACGGGCGCAGTATTGAACAGTACCGGCGCATATGGCACCGGCGTCGTGCCGACGAATCAAAACACGTTGGCGACGAATGCGTGTACCGTTGGCACAAACGCGGTCAACATTCGTCCCTTTGCGGTGAATTATTATAACGATTATAACGCGTCCACCAACGACCTTTATGTTGGCATCACGTGTACGGGACAGAGCAATGCAAGCACGAGCAACATGTTTGCGTATGTGTATTCGGTCAATCCGTCCACGCTTGCGTTCAGTTCCACACCCGTATTCTCGATGGCATTGAACTATGCGCGGCGTTGCGTAAATGATTCCACACAAACTACGGCAATCTGTCAAAGCACATATCCGGCAGCGTGGAATCCATGGACCACTACGATTACACGGTATGTTCCTTCTGGTGTGGGCAACAACGCAAGCTATCCGCAGCCGTGGCTCACCGATATTGCATTTGATAATGGCAATCTCATCTTGGGGCTGCGTGACCGTGCGGGCGACCAGTTTGGACTTTACACGACGGAAACTCCCTCTACGGGAAACAGTTTTACCGCGCGCGGCATTGGCGGTGGGGATACTCTGCGCGCGTGCGGCAGTCCGGCAACGGGCTGGACGCTCGAAAGCAATGGTCGCTGTAACAGTATTGGAAACGCGCCCCAAAACACCTCTCAAGGTCCGGGCAACGGCGAATATTATTACGAAGAAAATTATGCGCGCTGGCACGATGAAGTTTCAACAAATGGCTTGATGCAAATTCCCGGTTATCCCGATGTGGTGACGAATGTGTACGACCCAATTCGAAGTACGGATTCCATTGACTCTGCGCCCTATTCCGGCGGCACGCGCTGGCTAAGCAACGCGGGCGCGGGCGCCAACAACAGCAGCGCGGGCAGCACGAGCAAAGGGTATCGCCTCTATCAATCTGCGTTTGGGGGCGGCACGACTCCGACCACCGCCAAATTTTTTGGCAAAGCGAATGGCTTGGGCGACCTCATCGCCTTGTGCAGTTCTGCGCCCATCCAAATCGGCAATCGCGTTTGGAGCGACAGCAACAAAGATGGGATTCAGGATGCGAATGAAGCGGGCATTGCGAATGTGCTCGTCCAGCTCACCGACAGCAGCGGCAATGTGCTTGCCACCGCGCTCACCGATTCGAGCGGAAATTATTTTTTTAGCAATGACCCGCGCGGTTATCCTTCCGGCGGCAACAATGCGCCGAACGCGACGAGCGGCGGAGGCGTAAGCGGCGGTTTCAGTCAAGATAATCAAGGCGGAAGTGCCAGTACGGCAAGCTCTAAATTTGGGATTCTGGGATTGGTTGCAGGTGGCACCTATTTTGTCCGCATTGACCGCAGTCAAACCGCGCTTAATGCGCTTACAAATTTGTCTCCGGCAAATGTTGGCAGCAATGCCTTTATCAATTCCAAAGGCACTGCCACAACGCTCAACTCTGTCAATTACAGCCGCGCGAGTGTGACGCTCGGCTCGGCGGGAAACAACGACCATCGTTATGATTTTGGTTTTTATAGCACGCCGACGGCAATTGACTTGGGCGAGGTACAAGCCAAAGCGAACGACGATGGCAGTGTGCTGGTCAAGTGGGAAACCCTCGACGAAAGCAATCTGCTCGGCTTTAACGTGCTCCGCAGCGCCAAGAAAAATGGCGCCGTCACCCAACTCAATGCGGAACTGGTCGCCGCGCGTTCGGTCGGACAACTCGCCGGCAATCGTTATACCTTCCGCGACTCGAACGTTCAAGGCGGCAAGCGCTATTTCTATCGCATTGAGCTGGTGCGCCCGAACGGCACAAGTGAAACGAGCGCTGCGGTGGTCGTGAGAACTAAAGTGACAAGCAGCGCGTGCAGCGGCAAACCGAACGTGCCGACGTTGGCGGGACCGGAAGATGGGAAAAAAGTAAAGAAAGGCAAAGTGACCTTCACGTGGAATCCGGTCGAATGCGCGGTGAGTTACAAGTGGCAGCTGCGCGGCGATGCGTCGGATGGCGAATCTATCGCGAGCAAAAAAGATTTGACGACAACGCAGACGAGCATCAAAAAGTTGCAGCCGGGACGGACGTATTACTGGCGCGTGCAAGCGTGCAATGCGGCGGGCAAGTGCAGTGCGAGTGAATGGTCGAGCATCGTCGTCAAGCAGCCGAAAGAGAAGCAGAAACAAAAAACCAAGTCAACCACCGAGTAAGGGGAACCCCGGTGCGCCCCTGAATCCAGATCTCATGCCGCAGTTGAGCGGCATGAGATTTTTTTTGTTAATCGGCATCTTAACTTTGCTCTTGTAGAATTCACGCAGATTTATCCTGCCGCGCACGCTTGCGGCAAACCTCATACACACAATAGTAACGGATGCAATGATTCCCAGTCCTTGCTGCGCCGGACCCGCAGAATTTGGACGCCTGGAATCGTATCCACGAACGCAAGATAGAATTTCCACTTGCGCGTTTCGTTTTCGTGGAGAGATTCTGAATGGGCTGGGCGGAGCGAGTGGCGTAACCGACCGTGACTTGTGCTGTAGTACAGCATGTGGTCGCGGTTTTTTGTTTGGCAGAATATTACAAGTCAAACAAGGCGAATTCGGGGACGTACAAGGTCTCGCAGGAACATCCGCAACATATTTCTCAAGGAGGTCTGTCATGTTTCGAGTTCTGTCTTTTTCAATGCTTGTGCTGGTAACGCTGGCGAGCATTGTGATTGTTGCACCATCTGCAAGCGCTGCACCGTCGCAAATCAGTGACAGTGCATGTGCGGCAATTTATAGTCCGGGCTATTGGAAGAACTGGAAGAATCATTACACTGCCCAAGAATTCCAGGGAATTGTTTCCAACACAATTCACTTTTCATCCTTGACTCCTGCAGAGGCAGTAGCCATTCTGAACAATAACCGCAATCAGTTTCAACGGCATTTGCTTTCCGCTGAATTGAACGCGGCGAACGACCCTTCGTTCGCCTATGGCTATTATGTCTATGGCGACCTCTTTATTTCGGTTTTTGAACTCCTCGATACCGCGTACAACACTTCTTCCCCGAGCGCGAACTTGGACGATGCCATTCGCTATATTGGCAGTAACGGTGAAGGCGCGTCGAGCTCCAGTTGTCGCGTGATTGGACGCATCTAGGTGACAAAGGACTCGCTCGAAATGGGCGAGTCCTTTTTGGAACGCTCGCCTGTCCCTCCTGACTGTCGTAACCACGTTCACTTTTTGTCTGTCCGAATAAAGTGGGACTGTACTCTTTATTGCCCCGAGAGACACCGGCAAAAATCTCCCTCTCACTTTGCATGAGGTTTTATGAAACCATTCCAACTGCATTCGTTGGTCCGTTATGCCATGCAGCGTAGCATTGTCCTGCCAATGTTTTTTGCGTTGGCGTTGTATCTCGTGGCGAATCTGGGCGCGCCGGGCAATATCGCTTATGCTGCCGGAACGTATACCGGTACCGTGTTTATTGATTACGATAATGATGGCGTGCAGGATGCGAACGAGCCCGCGCAAAGTGGGATTGCTGTTGCTCTCTTTGACGTGAACGGGAATCGCTGCACGACCACAACGAACTCAAGCGGCGTGTGGAGCATAAATTCCAGCACCTGTGGCGGACTGTCTGCAGGACCCTATCGCGTGGAATTCACTATTCCCGCTTCTTTTTCCTACTTTCAACCGGGCGCTGTCGGCACGGGCAATTCCACGTCTGTCGTTTTTGTTGCCGATGGCGGCGCAACGGTTAATTTTGGACTCATGTCGCCGGATGAATATGCCGGTGCGGCAGATGTTCCACTCGTCACTTCAAACAACTCAAACCCGGGTGCGTCGTCAACCAAAACGAGTTCGACGACGAACCCAAGCGTGCTCGCTTGGCCCTACAATGCAACGGCTCCTTCGACTTTCAATCCAAACGACCCGGACCCGACGCGCAGCATTTCTTTTAGCGGCATGGGTTCGACATGGGGTTTGGGCATTCAACGCAGCAATTTGCGCGCCTATTTTTCTGCCGCGTTGGTGCGGCATGTTGATTTAGGACCGGCAGCTCGCCCAACAACCGGCGCAGGAAACCAAAGCAAAGCAGTGGACGGCGTGTACATGGTGGACATGAGTAGTACGAGCGGAACTCTCGCCGGCTACTTTACTCTGAATGGCGTCAGCCCCGCAAATGGAAACGCCGGGGCGATTAATCTCGGCTCGGTAACGCGAAAAATCATCACTACAGCCGTAGATACAACCGGTACGACCGGGACAAATCAAGACTTGAATGCGCTCAGTACAACGAACGCCGAGAGCTTTGACCGCGATGCATTTGGCAAAGTGGCAACGGTTGGTTTTGGCGGCGCAGAGGTCAGTTCTGACGACAAATACCTTTGGCTCGTCAATCTTAACCAAAAATCACTCATTCGTGTTGACATTACCAACTATTCTTCACTTCCGACCGGTGGCAGCACGCCCAGCGCGAGCTTGGTTTCGCATTACACAATTTCTACATCGGGCCTGTCCGCATGTGGCAGCGGAGGAACCTATCGTCCCTGGGGTCTAAAATTGTATCGCGGACGCGGCTATGTTGGGATCACCTGCGATGTGTTAAATGCGCAAGGCACCGCCGATGCGTGGGTGCGTTCCTTTGATTTGAATGACCCCACTGCCGGATTCACCACCGAGGTAAGTATTGACCTGAGCCGGAATACTTCTGGGGGAGCATCGGGTTACAGCCGAGAACAAACGAACAACACCGTAAATACGAACACTACTTTTGCGAACCGCTGGAACGATTGGCTCAATTCGTTTGATGCCCGAACCGGCATTGCTTACGAGACCACTGGAACAAATTGGGAAGCGTCACGCCCGCAAGCTTTGATTGGCGATATTGAGTTCACGGATAGCGGGGATATGGTGATAGGAATGCTGGACCGTTTTGGGATGCAGTCCGGCTTTTTGAATTACAGCACCAACCCGGCAGACGATACGAGCGGCAGCCAGCAACTCTACTCGGCAAATGCAGGCGGAGATTTGATTCATGCCTGCAGATCCGGAAGCTCATATATTGTTGAGGGTTTTTCGGGATGCACCATTGACAACGATACGGGTCCCCAGAGCGGTCTAACGAACGACGGACCAAACAGCGTTGGAGAATATTACTACGATGATTATGCATATTTTGGCGGCACTGTCACGCACTTTGAGGTAGCTTCAGGAGGGCTAGCCGTTCGTCGTTCTACGACCGAAGTCGTTTCAACCGTTTTTGACCCGGTTCGGGAAAATGCGAATTATCAACAGGGTGTCCGCTGGTTTGACACAAACACTTCGAGCGGCAATTCTACCCGCGGGACTGCTTTGCGGTCCTATCAGGCATGGCCCGTTTCCGGCGGCAACACGTCAAAAGCAAATGGCTTGGGTGATATTGAGCAGTTGAATGTCGCGCCGTTAGAACTTGGCAACCGCGTTTGGCGCGACGATGATGGAGATGGAATACAAGACCCGAATGAAATGGCAGTCGCCGGCGTAACGGTTCAATTGTTACGCGGGGGAAATGTCGTTGGAACTGCCGTTACCAACTCCAAAGGCGAATATTATTTCACCAGCACACCGGGTACCAACGACTCGAATACGAGTGACAACATTGGGCAAGTGAACGACAGCAGCAACGGAATTTTGCGGAACACCGCGTATGTGGTTCGCATCAATCCTACAGTCGGTAACAATGCCGCTTTATTGAGTGGATTGAATCTCACAACTGCGAATGCAAGTGACAGCGGCGCAGGCGATTCCGGTGCCAACGCGGACGCGCGCGATTCGGATGCCACGCTGTCGAGCAGCAACTATGAAATCTCCTTGACCACCGGCGGCGCGGGAGCAAATAATCACACGAGCGACTTTGGTTTCACCCCACTCGGCGCCATCGGCAATCGCGTGTGGCTCGACGAAGACTCGAACGGCTATCAGGATGAAGGCGAAGACGGACTGCCGAACATCACTGTTCAACTGAAAAACAGTGGCGGCACCGTCATTGCGACCACCTACACCGACGCCAACGGAAACTATTTGTTCAAAGACCTTCCGGCGGGCAGTTACTTTGTGCAGGTCTTGAGCGGCAGCGTGCCGACAGGTCTTTCGCAAACAACAACATATCCCAACAACGGCGCGGATTTGTTTAATCAGAATCAAAGCAGCGGGAACGGGTATGCTGTCACCTTGAGCGCGGGACAAGAAAATCTCACCGCCGACTTTGGCTACAACTGGAATCCGACGAGCGATGTCACAACGGGCGGCGCAGTGAACGCGACTGCCGCACTGGGCGACCGCGTGTGGATTGACATTAACGGCAACGGCTATCAAGACCCGTTCGAAGTCGGCGTGCGCGGCGCAACCGTCACGCTTTACTATGCCGCGCAAAACGATGGTGTGTATGACGATGTATATAACGTTGGCGGTTATACGCCAACGCGTACCACCGATTCTAACGGCAACTATATGTTTGACGGTTTGCCGCCCGGCGCGTATGTTGTCCAAGTAACGAGTGACAGCGGCGCGAGTCACGCCATTCTCACGGCAGGGCAATACAATCAAACCGGCGACCCCGAACATTGGGGCACCACCGGCACCAATAACGACAATAAAACCACCACGCCCGTTGTTCTCGGACCCGGCGATGTTTTCCTCAACGCGGACTTTGGCTATCAACCCAATGGCGCGGTGCTTGGCAGCATCGGCAACTTTGTGTGGTTTGACCGCGATGCCGATGGCGTCGGTCCGAATGTGGACGCCGATGGCGCGGGTTCCGGGTCTGCCGAAACGCATGGCGCGTCCGGCACCGCCGACAGTGAAGAAGGCATCGGCGGCGTCTCGGTCTCGCTCATTCGTGATACGAATGGCAACGGCGTGTGGGACAGCGGCGAACCCATTATTGCGACGCAATTCACTTCGGACGGAACCCAAGATGTGGATGGCGATGGAAATGTGGATGCCAAAGGCGCATATCGCTTCCGTGGTTTGCAATTGACCGACGGCAGCGGTAGTGACGATTATCTCGTGTGGGTGAATGATACCAACCGCGTGTTGGACGGCTTGCGCGCGACGTATGACAAAGATGGTAGCAGCGCGCCTTCCAGTGGTGTGGTCACTGGACTCGGCATCAGCGCCGTCACAAATCTTGGCACAACCGGCGGCACACCGTATGGCACGAACGACGCGACCGACCAGGACTTTGGCTACACCGGCGATGGCAGCGGACAGCGCACTTCGAGCGCGGTCTTGACTTCGCCCACGAACAGCGGCGTCATTGGCGACCGCGTGTGGTTGGACATCAATAACAATGCTGCTCAGGATTCCGGTGAATTGGGTATCCCCGGCGTGCGCGTGAATTTGTATGATTCCAGCGGCGGACTCGTCGCGACCACACTCACCGGTGCAGACGGATATTACTTGTTCCCGAACTTGCCGACGAGTGCAGGTGGAATTGCTTACACTGTCAAAGTGGATACCACAACCCTGCCCGGGGGTTTGACGCAAACCTATGATGCAACGAATCCAACGACAGACAGCACTTCGACCGTCACGTTGACCAATGCTGCTCCGTCAAATCTTCTGCAAGACTTTGGCTATCGCGGCACAGGCACCGTCGGCAACTTGGTGTGGAAGGACTTGAACGCGAACGGCGTGTATCAAGCGAATGGCGCGGATGGCGTGGGCGGCACCGAAGACGACGAAACGGGCATCAGCGGCGTCACGCTCGACATTTACTTTGACACGAATCGCAACGGCAAAATTGACCCGGGCGAACCGAAACTCGGCACAACCACCACCGACGCGAACGGCGCATACTCGTTCAGCGGACTCCCAACGAATGATGGCAGCGGCAGCGCATATTACGTTGTGGATGTGACCGACAACAAAGGCATTCTCGCCGGCTATTGGCACTCGCTCGGAACGGCAGGCAGCGATAACAACAGCCAAACCGACCCGTATGGCGTTTCCATCTCGCCCGGCTCGCCCGACAATCTCACCGCCGATTTTGGTTACTATCCCAAATTCGCCGCGCTCGGCAACTATGTCTTTAACGACGCGAACGCGAACGGTATTCAAGATAGCGGCGAAGTCGGCATCAACGGCGTCGTCGTTCAATTGACCATCACGTATCCAAACGGAACGACGACAACGCTCTATACGACGACGGGCGATGACCCGAATACCAACGGCACACAAACCGGTTGGTACAGTTTCGGCAATCTTTTGCAGGATGAAAATTACAACACAACCGGCGGCAGCGGACCTACGTTCTCGATTTCGGTTGTGACGGCAGACAATACGGGTGCGCTCGCAAATCTCGTCAAAACAAACATTGACCAGGGCGCGAATGACAAAACAGACGCGGACAATCCGGCAGGCGTCAGCGCCACCGCGCTCAAAGGTGTAACAACGGTCAGCCAAAACGCGACCGCCAACAATGAATCCACGATTGCGAGTTACGACTTTGGCTACACCGCGCCCGTGAATCTCGGCGACCGCATCTGGTATGACACAAACAACAACGGCACGTTGGACGCGGGCGAAGCGGGCATCAACGGCGTGACCGTGCGTTTGTATCGCGACACGAACGGCAACGGCACTTTTGATTCCGCCACCGACACGCTCGTCGCCACGACGACGACGGCGAACGCGAGCGGCAATGACGGTACCTATAACTTTACACTGCTCACGCCATCCATCGAAGCAACCATCAGCACACATTACTTTGTCGTACTGCCTGACACGAACTTTACAAGCGGCGGCGCACTGGCGAGTTATCTGAACAGCAGCAGCACGGTTAGCGCGAACAGCGACACCAACAACGCCGACCACGGACGCGTCATTGGCACGCTCGGACAAAGCGGCGGCTATGTGGTGACCCAAAACGCCGCCGGCAACAACAGCGGCGCGGTCAGCGTCACGCTCGGCGGCGAACCGACCAACGACGGCGATGGCAACAACGGCAATCTCACACTGGACTTTGGTTTCTATCGTCTCACCGCAAGCGGCAAAGTGTGGTTGGACAATGGCGCGGGCGGCGGCACATCCAATAACGGCATGTTGGACGGCAGCGAAGGCGGTCTCAACAGCGTGCGCGTCGAACTGTACAAGAACGGCGTGTTGGTAGCGGTTGCGTTCACCAACTCGAGCGGCGATTACAGCTTTACGCAGCAGACCGATTCAAACGGCAATGGCAACAACCGACCGCTCCAACCCGGTTCGGACTATACCATCTCGATTCCGTCGGGGCAGAATGTTCTCGGCACGCTCAAGAGCAGCGCGGACGTTTCCACTACGACGAATCCGACCAACACCGGCAACGGCGTCCAAACAGACGACAATGGCGTTGGCACCGATCCCGGCTCCAGTACGATTACCACGAGTACGTTCACACTCGGCGCGACCGGTACAAGCAATACGGCAGGTTCGACCTTTACCAATTCGAATGGAACGACATCGCAGCCGACCATTTACTTTGGCTTTGCACCCGGTTCGCCCACATCCATTGACCTTGGTCAACTGACTGCCCAAGCGAATGACGATGGCAGTATCACAATCGAGTGGGAAACCTTGAACGAGAGCAACATCCTCGGGTTTAATGTCCTGCGCAGCGAACGCAAGAATTCGGAACAAACGCAGGTGAACACCGAACTCGTCGCGTCAGAGTCCGTTGGAGAAATTACAGGCAACGTGTACACATTTACGGATACGGGAGTCGCGACGGAAAAGAAATATTTCTACCGTCTCGAAATTGTCCGTCCGAATGGCGAGAACGAATTCACCGAGCCCGTAAGCGTAACGACGACCGCCGGCGCGTGCAGCGGCAAACCGAACGTGCCGACGTTGGCGGGACCGGAAGATGGGAAAAAAGTAAAGAAAGGCAAAGTGACCTTCACGTGGAATCCGGTCGAATGCGCGGCGAGTTACAAGTGGCAGCTGCGCGGCGATGCGTCGGATGGCGAATCTATCGCGAGCAAAAAAGATTTGACGACAACGCAGACGAGCATCAAAAAGTTGCAGCCGGGACGGACATATTACTGGCGCGTGCAAGCGTGCAATGCGGCGGGCAAGTGCAGTGCGAGTGAATGGTCGAGCATCGTCGTCAAGCAGCCGAAAGAGAAGCAGAAACAAAAAACCAAGTCAACCACCGAGTAAGGGGAACCCCGGTGCGCCCCTGAAAGCAAAACTCCTCAAACTGTGAAACAGTTTGAGGAGTTTTCGTTTGTGTCGCGCAGAGCGCAGACATTGAAAACGATTTTGCCGTCAAGATATTTTTCTTTACCTAATGTGCAACACTTTTGTCATTTCGAGCGGAGCGAGAAATCTCGCAAGGCGCGAATGAGATTTCTCGCAAAACTTGTCCCGAAGCATTGAGGGAACGGCTCGAAATGACATTTGTCCCGCGAAAGAGTTGCACATTGAGTTTTTCTTTATGTGATGAGCATAGGCGGCAAAAAATCAAAGCGATTGAGATACACCACCGCAACGCCGAACTCGCCTACGTCAATTCTCGATAGCGCGCAGTTGTTGAGGGTGAACCATGTTTTTTCCGAATCGGGAATTTGCAGCAAACTTGCAAGCAAGTGATTATAGAAACCGCCATGCGTGATGAGACCAATGACATCCTCCGAGTCACCGTGTCGCGTCATCAAATCCTCCCAAACGCGGCGCGCCCGTTCGGGACGCACAGTATCGTCCTCAAACGGACGGTCCCACCAGCCGCGTTCGTTCAAGTGCGCGGGCAGAGTCAATTCGGGAAAATGTTTTTCAAAGTGCGCGCGGTTCGGTCCCTCTATCCCGCGTCGTTCGCCTGACACTTCATCCTTTAAATAGAGTCCGCCCGTTTCATGCGCGTCGCTCAACGCGACCAAAGGCACATTCAACGCGCGCGCAATCAACTGTCCCGTTTGCACCGCGCGGGTCATCAAACTGGTGTACAGCAGCAGCGGGCGCGCCGCATCTTTATACAAACCGTTGAGCGGCAAGCGCGCGTCCAATTCATCCCGCAAAAATTCGGCGACGCGTTCTGCCTGTGCGTATCCTACCGGTGTGAGCTCGGGGTCAACCGAGCGACCTTTATCCGCACCGGTTTCAGTCCACAACAAATTGTTTACGGATTGTCCGTGACGAATGAGATACAGACGCATACCATTCCATGTCGGCGCGCGGCGGCAGGCGCGTCCGCGCGGGTTTCGCGCATTGTGCCGCGCAAACATTCAATTCAATTTTGTCAAACACTGGGCGAGCAATTCTTGATTCACTTGCGCGAACGGCTGAATTTCCAACGCGCGTTTGAATGCGCGCGCGGCGGCATCGTACTTGCCCAACGCGAGATAATTCAGACCCATGCCGTGCCATGCGCCGAAATGCTGCGGTTCGAGCCGCGTTGCCGCCTCGCAATCGGCAAGCGAGGCGATGTAATTTTTGACGAGATAGTACAACGTCGCGCGGCGATTCCACGCTTCCGCGAAATTTGGAAAATCCAAAATCAAATCGTTCAACCAAATTTCTGCCGTGTCGTACATGCCGCTCTCGACGGCTTGTTCCGCTTGCAGTAAACGAATTTCTGCTTCGGGTCCTGCCGCGCCAAAATATTCTTGCCACAGGCGCGAGGTTGCTTCTTCGCGCACGCGCGGGTCTG
Source organism: Chloroflexota bacterium (assembly GCA_029778615.1). Lineage (GTDB taxonomy): Bacteria > Chloroflexota > Anaerolineae > UBA4142 > SHND01 > SHND01. The sequence goes on from JAKOPZ010000102.1 coordinate 39,691, forward strand.
CGCTCTGTAAGTGTTGATACAACAAATTGGTTTCGTCGTTCATCGTTTCGTAACGCATTGTACCACAACGCGCCGGCATCAACGCAAGAACGCCAAATGGTTCGCCTTCCGCATCGCGTATGTGTAACAGCGTTCGTTCGAATCGCATCGCTCCTTCACACGTCCTTCACACCTTTCGCGTATGGTGAGCATAGAAAAGTAACGGATTGAAATCCAATAGACTCTATCGGAAATAGACAGGATTAACAGGATGTACAGGATTCAATCCAGAATCAAGTTTATAAAATCATGTTCATCGTGTTAATCCTGTCAAAAATCTTATTCCTGATAAAGTCTATTTCTCAGAAAGGTGTTGAAAATGAAAACTCGAACAAAATTCCTCGTCGGTATCGGCATCACCGTGTTCTTGATGCTCGGACTCGCGGTCGGCGGATGGTTCTGGACCACCGCTTTCGCGCAAGGTCCCGGGCAGGGCGGCAATTGGAATGCAATGCACGATAATCAAGCGGTCACGCAATTGCTCAAAAGCGACACGAGCGCGTTGCTCGCGGAACGTCAGGCGGGCAAGAGCTGGCTCGACATTGCGGCAGCAAAAGATGTGAGCGAACAAGCGCTGCTCGACGCATTGATGGAACCCGTAACACAAAGACATGCGTGGATGACACAAAATTATTCACAGACCAACGCGCAACAAATGACCGAATGGATGCGTCAGCAATTGACCCAAGACCTTGGCGCAACTCAATTTGGCACGTTGGCAGACAGGCATGTCTTTGGCGGCGCGACGATGTTTGCGCCCAACAATCGCGGCATGATGGGCAATTGGAACGGGCGCAACAATTTCGGCGGCATGATGCGCGGCGGGATGATGGGCAACGCGTATGGCAACGGATATGGCGGCATGATGGGCGGCTGGAACAATGCGCCAAACGTCATTGCGACACCGGTGCCGTCGTCACAAAAAATTGACCGCGAGATTCAAATGACCGTGAGCAATTTTCAATACAGCCCGACCCAAGTCACCGTCAAGGCGGGCGAGACCGTCAAGTTCTCGATTGCGAATCAAGACCGCTTTGCGCACAATGTAGTGAGCGTGCAGGGCAAGCTCGCCAACACGGTACTGGCTCCGAATCAAACCACATCCATCGTGTGGAGTGCGCCGAATCAGCCGGGAACGTACACCGTCATTTGCACATGGCATCCGGGAATGCAATTTAACATTGTGGTTGAATAACAAGTCACTCGAACACAAAGAAACGCGCAAGGAAAAAATCCTTGCGCGTTTTTTTTGTTTTGGACGCGCAAGTTTTTTTCCCTCACGGCTCAATACCTCACACTACACCCGCACACGCCAGTGGCAGTGAACCGCCTACGCAATAAAGCAAAGCGTGCGGGAAACACCCCACGCGCCAAATACAGGGTCTTGCGGATTGATTGTGTATGCGCGCAAGGCGTATAGTTCAAGTGAAAAAAGGGGTTGGACTGTTCGAGGAGGCACAAGCCATGTTTGAAGAAATTATCGCTTTTGTACGCGATGCAATAGTCATCGGCTACATGTTTGTTTTGCGAATTGGCGTGCCCATTATCGTAACGTTGTTCATGGGCTGGTGGCTGGAGCGCAAGCTCGCCGAATGGGATGCCAAAGAAATTGCCGAGTTGGAAGCGGCAAAAGATAAAGAACGCCGCCAAGTGGAACAGCCGATTCATTCCCAAGTCAAGTGAGACGCACATGTCAAGCGAAACTTTGGCGGTCCTGCGCGATGCGTTCGTTCTGACGTACATGCTTGTTTTGCGCGTCGCCGTGCCCTTGCTGACGATTTTTTTGGTCGGCAGGTGGATACGGCGTCGCATGGTAGAAACAGATTTGCGCGAACAGCGCGCCCGCATGGGCGAACCGTACTGTTGGGACATTCGCCATAACGCGCACACCGCGCAGGCGAAATTTGCCGCCGCCGCGCATCCTGATTTGCCGTGCTGGTTGGCGGTGCAAAGCCAAGGCGGCGGTGTGACGGACGCGTGTTTCAATTGCCCGCGCTATGCAGTCAACACGACCCTGCGCGCGGGCGACGCATTGGAGGTTAGGTGAGATGAACAATGGCACCAATATCACGCGGCGTGATTTTTTGAAATGGTCGGGCAGCAGCGCCCTGGCATTGAGCACGCTGGCAATTTTTGACCAAACCGCGCTGGCGGAATTTTTGGGTGATGACGCCGCGGCGAATCAAATGGGAATTTTAGTGGACACGACAAAATGTATTGGCTGTCGTCAATGCCAAATCGCCTGTCAAGCCAAAAATAATTTGCCCGCGCTGCCGGAAAAAATTCCCGCGCACGAAACGTATCCCGCGCAATTGTCCGCCACCGCGTTCACGCATGTTGAATTTTTCCAGACGGGCGGAACGGAGGACGCGCCGGTTTTTTCAAGCATCAAGCGTCAATGTATGCACTGTCTCGAACCCGCGTGCGCGTCGGTGTGTCCTGTCGCGGCGATTGTAAAAACTCCACAGGGTCCGGTTGTCTATGACGCGGACAAGTGCATGGGATGTCGCTACTGCATGGCGGCGTGTCCGTTCAATGTTCCCAAATTTGAATGGGACTCGCCCAATCCGCGCATACGCAAATGCAATATGTGCGCCGACCGCCTCGCGGAAGGAAAATTGCCCGCGTGCGTGGAAGCATGTCCGACCGGCACGCTGAAATTTGGGACGCGCAAAGAATTGGTCGCGGAAGCACAAGCGCGTGTCGCCTCAAGTCCGGACCAGTACGTGCCGTACATTTATGGATTGAGTGAAGTGGGTGGCACATCGGTTTTGTATTTGGCAAATGTGCCGTTCGAGAAACTCGGTTTGAACGCGAGTCTGCCCAAGACCGCGCTGCCCGATTTGACCTGGCAAGTGATGGAAAAAATTCCGGCGGTTGCGGTAGGCGTCGGTTTGTTGATGGGCGGCGTGGCGTGGTGGCGAAATCGAAAGGGTACAAGTAACGAGCATTGAGCATTGAGTATTGAACGTGGTGATGTTACTCATACCTCATCGCTCGTAGGTCATCCCTCATTCCGGAGGTTGCTATGTTTGAACAATTTTCTCTATTCATCGGCGAGGTGTTAACGTTACTCGCATTTATTGTGCTGCGTTTGGTGCTGCCGCTCGCGTTCATGTTCGGCATCGGCTGGCTGTTGTGGAAATTTTTTGCGCCGCTGCCCGTGCCCGAACCGGGACGCGTGCCCGTGCGCGAACGCTTTGGAGAATTTGTGCTGCGCGTGCGCGAACTGCCGAGCATTCAAATTCCCGAATTGTCGGCGCGCCAAATCCTCGCGGTCTTTACCGTGTTGATGTTGTGGATTGCGGCGGCAGGTTTTGTCATTGCGCGCGTGTTCTGGGGCTTGGGGACCGTGACCGCGCTCAGCGATACCGTGCCGTGGGGCTTGTGGATTGGCTTTGATGTGATGACCGGTGTCGCACTCGCCGCCGGTGGGTTTGTGCTCGCGGCAACCGTGTACGTCTTTCGCCTCGAACGGTATCGCCCGTTGGTTCGCCCGGCGGTGTTGACCGCGCTCATCGGTTACGGTTTGGTCGTCGTCGCGCTGTTGATGGACCTCGGACGCTGGTACAACATTTGGCATCCCATCGTCATGTGGAATCCGCATTCCGTTATGTTTGAAGTGGCGTGGTGTGTGATGTTGTACACGACAGTGCTGCTGCTCGAATTCAGTCCCGCCGTATGGGAACGTTTCAAAATCGGTTGGGCGCAAAAGCTCTTGCACAAAATTGTCATCCCGCTCGTCATTCTCGGCGTTGTGCTTTCCACACTGCATCAATCCTCGCTCGGCTCGCTGTATCTGATTTTTGCGACCAAGTTGAGCGCGTTCTGGTACACGCCGCTGCTGCCGGTGCTCTTTTTCGTCTCGGCGGTTATTGTCGGTCTGAGCATGGTGATTGTGGAAGGCAGTCTCGCCGCGCGCGCCTTTGGACTGAAAGGCGAAGGTGATTTGCTTGCGGGTCTTGCCCGAGCCGGCGCGGTGGTGTTGAGCATCTATCTCGTGCTCAAGGTCGGTGATTTGCTTTGGCGCGGACAGCTGGAGCGGTTGTTCACATTGAGTTTCGGGAGTGTGCTCGTGTGGATTGAATTGCTCGTCGGCATCGCAGTCCCGCTCGTACTGTTCAGCACCACGCGCGGACGTGAGAATGGGCGACTGCGCTTTCGCGGCGCGTTGATGGTGCTCGGCGGCATCCTGCTCAACCGCATGAATGTGGCAGTGTTCGGCTTTTATGACTATACAATGCAGTTCGGCAGTGTTTACATTCCGTCGTTGGGCGAATGGGTTGTCACGTTGGCGTTGGTTGCCGCAGGTGTAACGGCGTATGTGATTGCGGTGAAACTGTTCCCGATTTTGCCGCCAGCACACCGCGAGCTCACACCTCAAACGCTTACCGTCAAGTAGAGACCGAATCGGACGCCCGGCGTTGTTGCCGCGAGCGTCGCTTGCGAACTCTGCCTCCGTTCGCAGGTCGCATGTCGTCGCCTTTGCCGAAAGCAGAGAGACGATGTGCGACTTTTTTTTATTGAAAAAGGCGAGCAGTTTTAACAAAGCGGCGCCGCCGCGCACCAAACGCGTTTGGGACTGAATTACGACTGGGCGCGAACCCCGAACGCGCTACACTCGCGGTGCGGAAAAAATCGCGCACGGGAGTGGCGTTCATGACCGGAGGATTTCCTGAATTTTGCCAATCCAACTTGCCGTTGATTTACGGCTTGTATGGCTTGGCATTTTTTGTGACCGGCGTGGTTGTGGCGCTCGAAAGCGGACGCAACAGTCAATTGGCGTTGACGCGGGCGCTGCCGTTTCTCGCCGCGTTCGGTTTGACTCACGGCATTCACGAATGGCTGGAAATGATTTTGCTGATGACCAGCGATGCCGGTACGGCAACGCAAGTGATTGAAGCGGTCAGCATCTTGCTTCTCGCCGCGTCGTTCGTCCTGCTCACCGAATTTGCTTTGCGGCTCATGCGTTTGCTTGACGACAAATTTGCGCCCCTGCGGCATCTCACCTTGATTCTTGGCGCGCTGTATTTGATAGGGCTGGTCGCGTATCGCGTGCGTTATTTTGATGGGAACGAATTGTTGTTCTGGCGCTTTGCCGATATTCTCGCGCGCTATATGCTCGGCGTTACGGGCGCGGCGTTGGCGAGCGCGGCAATGTTTGTGCAGCGCCGCGCGTTTGTGCGGGAAGGATATGCGCCCTTTAGCCGCGATCTCATCGGCGCGGCGCTGGCGTTCGCGTGGTATGCCGCGTTTCAATTTGTGGTGCCGCCCGCCGAATTTTTTCCTGCCTCGCTGCTCAACACCGCCACCTTTCAAAATTACACCGGTATTCCCGTGCAGCTCTTTCGCGCGCTCGTCGGCGCGCTCGCCGCATTTTTCATCGTGCGCGTCTTGCGCGTGTTTGAAACCGAATACGCGCGGCGCATCGAAAGACTCAATCACGCGCGTTTCGACGCGCAAGCCCAAGCCGCGCGCGAATTGACCGTCTTGTTTGAAACGTGCCGCATTCTCGGCACGTCGCTCGATTTGAATGTGCTGCTCAACGAAGCGATTGAAAAAATCGTGACGCTCGTCGAGCCGGTGATTGGCGGAACGATTTATTTGTACGATGCGGACGAACACGCGCTCGTCGCTCGCGCGACGCAGCAGCGTTCGGAGGCGATGCTCCCGTCCGACGCGCCGGAACGCGCGCGCGCGCTCGCACAGCGCGCGTACGAAACGCGCGAACTCGTGTACGAACCTGCCAATGCCCAAGTTGCGGTGATGGCACTGCCGCTCCTGTCGGGGGATGAGCCCATTGGCGCGATTGGACTCGTTCATGCGGGCGCGTTCTCCAATCTCGCGGTCTTGCAGACATTGGCGCGGCAGTTGGTGATTGCGGTCGAGAATGCGCGGTTGTATGAACGCGTCCAAGAAAAAGAAGCGCTGCGCGGCGAACTATTGGAGCGCGTGGTCGCCGCACAGGAAGAAGAACGCAAACGGCTCGCGCGCGATTTGCACGACCAAACCGGGCAAACGCTCGCGGGTCTCGCGATGGGCATTCATTCGGTGGAAGCGATGATGCAGTCCAATCCTGCGCTGGCGGAAAAACGTTTGGCAGAACTGGAACGCATGAGCGCGAGCGCAGTGGATGATTTGCGCGCGATGATTGCGGACTTGCGTCCCGCGCAGTTGGACGATTTGGGTCTCGTTCCCGCGTTACGCGATATGGCAGAACACATTGCCGCGCGCAGTGGCATGCGCGTCGAGGTGAACGCGTCGGAACCGCGCCGGCGTTTGCGCGCGCAAGTGGAAACGATTTTGTATCGGCTGGCGCAAGAGGCGTTGAATAATGCGGCGCGGCATTCGCGCGCAACGCATGTGAGCATCACGCTCCGGTTTACCCAGTCGGACGTGATGCTGGAAATTCAAGATGACGGCGTTGGCTTTTCTCCGGAAGCTATCATCAAGACGCAAGCGCCGCGCCGCGCGTGGGGTTTGTTGGGAATGCAAGAACGCGTGATGCTCGTCGGCGGCACGCTGGACATTCAATCGGCGCCGGGCAAAGGCACGCGTCTGGTGGCGCACATTCCGCAGCGGGACCCGACGATTGGTTTGTCAAGCGCTGTGGGAAAGGAAACGTCTGCGTATGCGGCTGTTATTGGTGGATGACCACGAAATTGTGCGCGCGGGTTTGCGGATGTTGTTGGAATCGCAAGCGGACATGGAAATTGTGGGCGAGTGTGAAAACGGGGGCGACGCGATTCGCCGCGCGGGGGAATTGAAACCGGATGTGATTTTGATGGACGTGAGTTTGCCCGACCTGCCGGGTTACGACGCCACGCGCGCGATTAAAAAAGAATTGCCGCAGGTGACAATTCTCGCGTTGACGATGCACGAGAGCGATGAATATTTTTTTGAAATGCTGAACGCGGGCGCGTCAGGATACGTTCCAAAAAAAGCGGCGCCCACAGAATTGGTCAATGCGATTCGTGTGGTGCACGCGGGGGGCGTCTATTTGTATCCTTCGCTGGCAAAAAGTTTGGTGAAAGATTATTTGACGCATGTCGAGCAAGGCGACGACAAAGCCGCGTTCGACGGTTTGACGGAACGCGAGCGTCAAGTATTGAAATTGATTGCGGACGGCAAGGGGAATCAAGAAGTTGCCGATGAACTTGTCATCAGCGTCAAAACGGTGGAGCGGCATCGCGCCAACATTTTAGCGAAACTCGGTTTGCACAGTCGCACCGAATTGGTGAAATACGCGATTCGCAAGGGGTTGATTCAGGTAGATACAAACGGGTAGTAACGAAATGTGTAGTAACGATTTCAATCGTTCTATTAGGGCAATCGCATGTGGAATCGCGCGGCCGGCATGAAATAGAATTTCACGGCTAAAAAAAGAGAAAATGCTCCGCATTCGCAATCGCCGCGCGATTTGTGCGATGTTGGCATCGCCACTTTTTTTCAGACGGCAAGTTCCAATTGCGGAAACCGCGCGAATCAAACGAAAATTCGCATAATTCAGCACCCGCCCCAAAAAAGTTTTTCAAATGCGATTGCCCTGTCGTTCTATGTGGCGATGCGCGCGGAACGATTGAAAGCGTTACTATGATGATTCGCGTTTTTTATTTTTCCAACAATTTCAAGATTCTTCCTTCCAGCGCGCTCGCGCTAATGGGTCCAATCCAATTTCCGTACGCGCGTCCGTTCGCATCGGTGCCGCTCAACACTTGTCCTTCGCGCGTGATAAAGTACGTTTCGGGCACGCCGGTAATTTTGTATTGCGTCGAGATTTGGGTGCGGAGGTCGGGACCGTTCGGATACGTTTGCGCGAATTCTTGAATAAATTTCTTTGCTTCGGGTTCGGTGTCCACATAGTCCACGCCGAGAATCACAACGCCTTGGTCTTTATATTTTTGCCACATCGCCTCTAACGCGGGCGCTTCGTCGCGGCACGGAATACACCACGACGCCCAAAAATTGACGACCACTACTTTGCCGCGCAAATCCGCGAGCCGAATCGTTTCCCCTTGAAACGTTTTCAATTCAAACTGCGGTGCGCGTCCCGCCTCGAGCGGCGGCGCTTGACGCTGAATCCACCCATACGCAAACAAACCCAACAGCGCGAAGGCGATGAGCAGAATGAAAAGAAAGACGACGGACGACGGACGACGGATGACGGATGAAGACGATTCATTACTGACTACTGACGACTGACTACTGGCTACTGTTCTCATTTCATTCCCTCGCTTGTAATTCGCGCGCAATGCGTTCGGCGTATTCGGGCGCGATGTGCGGCACGGTGGCGGGCGTATTCGTACTCACAGGACGCTTGAGCCATGTGCGCGTCGTCCAAAAAATAATCACTCCGCCGATGAGCAGCGCGAGCACCGGCAAAATATACGCGCTCAAATTAAATCCTTCGGGCGGCGGCGCGCCGAGCACGCGTTCGCCGTACTGGGCGATAAAGTACTGACGAATTTGTTCCTCGTTTTCGCCCGCCAACAATTTTTCGCGAATCAACGCGCGCCACTGCGCGCACGCTTGCGTTTCGCATACGTCGAGCGGCACGCCCGTGCAAACGGGACAGTACAGATTTTTGGAAATGCGTAATACTTGGTCATCCACATTCGGCGTCGGCTCTTGCGCGAACGCGGGGGACGATGCGCCGAGCGTGAGCAAAAAGAACGTGACGGCGATGCACGCGAGAAAGAAGCGAAAAGGATTTTCCATGAGCGGACAGAGTCGTAGGGCAAATTTGAAATTTGCCTTACTCTTCTTGCAGCGCGCGATTGAGCTGGCGCGTTTGCCTTATCACATTTGCAATGTACGCGGTCAATAGAATCGCAATCACCGCATACGCCAAAATCAAATTCACCATCTCACACCTCTTGGGCGGCGCGCTGGCGCGCCAATTGATTTCGTTTTTGTTCCAAACGCACGCGCATCAAAAGCATCCACGCAAATAACAGGGTGAACGAAAACAGCGCGACGAACAACGTGACGCGCATCGCGGGGTCCAGTCCGCCCGCATCGCTGACGACCAAAGTGGGATGCATCGTGCGCCACCACGTCACCGAAAGATAAATGATGGGCACGTCGAGAAAACCGATGATGCCAAGCACGGCGGACATTTGCGCGCGTTTCGTTTCGTCCACGCTCGAACGCAGCATCAGGTAACCAACATACACGAGCCATAACACCAGCGTCGTCGTCAAGCGCGCGTCCCACACCCAATACGTACCCCACGCGGCTTTTGCCCACAACGGTCCCGTGAGCAGCACGAGCGTCGTAAACACGACGCCAATTTCGGCAGCAGACAGCGCGAGGGCGTCCCACTTGCGGTCACGTTTCAACAAAAACAAAATGCTCGCGACGAACACGACAAAGAACGACAAAAATCCAATCCACGCGCTCGGCACATGAAAATAGAAAATGCGCTGCGCGTCGCCCATCGTCGCTTCACGCGGCGCGTAAAACAGCGCCATGTATAACGCGACGGCAATGGTGACGAGCGTCACGGGAAGCAGCACGCGCGAAATTTTGTTGGAAACACTATCGTCAAGAATGTGCCAATAGGTTGCGGAAGTTTCAACTGTTTCTTCCGAATGACCGTGCGAGTACGCTAAAGTCGAATTCATAGCTTGGCTCCACATTTGGTGCAGAATTTATCTTGCGCGCTCATGTTTGTGTGACAGCGCGGGCAGGCGCGCACGGCTTGGGCGTTCTTGCTCTTGTTCGGTTGCAGCGCGTCAATCTGCTGCAGGATTTGCGCGGCTTGGAGCTCGTATGTTGCTTTCATTTGCGCGTAATCGCTCGCCGCGAGTTTGCCCGTCGCAAATTCAAATTGCAAATCGCGCAGCGCTTCAAACACAATTTCGCGTTTGCCGTATAAATCATTGTCGTCGCGCGCGAGCGGGCGCGTGCCGTGCGCTTCTTGATATTTCAGCGGGTTTACCAACGGATAACCCACGAGCAAAATGACGACGACGACGAGAGAGAGAATGATAAAGATTTCCATAATTGTTAGTGCGATAGTGCAATAGTTTGGTAGTGCGATAGTTGAAATGAAACGACATAACTATCTCACTGTCGCACGATTGCGCGATTGCACTATGCACTCACGAGAACTCTTTCCGCGCGTACGCGTGCGCGCGCTTTGGCTTCGCGCGGGTCGGGCAGCATGGTGACCAGTGTGCCGATGATGAATACGATGAAACCTATCCATAACCACACGACGAGCGGATTGATAATCACTTTTAATGTCGCGCTGCCGTCGTCGTTCCAACCCGCGAGAATCAAATACAAATCATCGCGCGCGGTGGTACGCACCGCGACTTCGGTGGTCATTTGGTCGGCGGCGGGATAGTACGCTTTTTGCGGACGCATGGTGTCAATCTGTTTGCCATTTTCAAAAACGATTAAATCCGCGCCGATGACCTGGGCGTTGCTTTCGCGCGTCATGAGCAATTTTTGAAATTGAATCGTGTACGGTCCGAGCGTCGCTTCTTCTCCCGGCGCGAGATTCTGCTGCAGGGAGGATTGGAAAAAGCTCGAGCCCACGATGCCGATGACCGCGAGCATGACGCCAATGTGAACGATGTAACCACCATAGCGGCGGCGATTTTTATTGACGAGCTGCACATGCGCGACCGCGACGTTTTCTTTATACATGCGCATTCGCGCGCGCGTGCCGCGAAAGAATTCCAAAAATACGGTCGTCAATACGAATGCGGACGCGGCGAACGCAATCAAGCCGTACACATCGTACAGTCCGCCGACGAACAAAACCACGGCGGTCACAATCGAGACTGCGAACGGCGGAAGGAAATTGCGGACGAGATGCTGTGGGGACGCGCGCCGCCAGCCGATGAGCGTGCAAACGCCCATCAACAAAACGAGCGCGAGAAAAATCGGACCGTTCACTTGATTAAAGAACGGCGCGGCGACGGTGATTTGTTTGCCCACGACGATTTCGCTAATCATCGGGAAAATCGTGCCCCACAAGGTTGCCACTGCCGCGCCGAGAAAAATCAGATTGTTCAAGAGGAACGTTGCCTCGCGCGACCAGAGCGAGTCGAGACGATTTTCTTCTTGCAGTTTGTCGAGACGCAGATAGAGCAAATACGCGAACACGAGCAGCACTGCCGCGATGTACGCAAGAAACAACGGACCCATCGAACTCACGCCGAACGCGTGCACCGATTGAATGACGCCGCTGCGCGTAATGAACGTTCCCAAAATCGAAAGCAGGAACGTGAGCATAATCAACACGAGATTCCACACTTTGAGCATCCCGCGTTTTTCTTGAATCATTACGCTGTGCAAATACGCGGTGCCCGTGAGCCAAGGAATCAGCGCGGCGTTTTCCACCGGGTCCCAACCCCAATAACCGCCCCAGCCGAGTTCCACATACGCCCAGCGCATTCCAAATAAAAGTCCGAGCGAAAGGAACAGCCACGCGAACAACGCCCAGCGTCGCGTCGTGCGAATCCAGTCATAGCCCAAATCGCCGCTGACGAGCGCGGCGAGCGCGAACGCGAACGGCACGGTGAATCCGACATATCCCAAATACTGCGTGACGGGATGAATAAACATGCCGGGGTCTTGGAGCAGTGGATTGAGACCGATGCCTTCGACGGGCGTTTGCGCGAGGAGAACGAATGGACCAGAGATGAAAATGAGGAGCGAGAAAAAGAACGCTTCGGTGAACGCGATAAAGGCGATGACCCACGGAATCAAATGGTTGCGTTGTCCGAGGTGTTGAATGAGGACTGCCGCGCCAAACAACGAGAGCAACCACACCCAAAATAAAAGTGACCCTTCTTGTCCGCCCCACAACGCCGAAATGGTGTAGAGCAGCGGTTGGTCACTGCTGACATGATTGGCGACGTATTCAAAACGAAACTGATGGGTGATGAGCGCCCATTCGAGAATTGCCACCGCGAGCGTCGCTAACGCGGCGACGACATAAATGCCATGTTTCGCGCTGGCAAAAAATTCACCGCGCTGTTTGAATTGAGAAAACAAAGCGGCAACAATCACATAGACTGAAACCGCCAGCCCGAGCGCGAGCGTTAAATTGCCTACTTCAGCGATTTGTGCGAGTGCCATCGTCGGCTCCAGAAATACAAGAGATTAGAGACTGGAGACTGGAGATTGTATGGTTCCCAATCTCCAATCTTTAATCTCTAGTCTCTATTGAACTTGACTTTCTTCATATTTGGAAGGACATTTCACGAGAATGGAATTGGCTTGGAAAACGCCGTTGCCGTCGAGCTTGCCTTCGGCGACAACACTTTCGCCCGTGCCCATCGTGTCGGGCGCGACGCCGTGATAGACCACCGGCAAGACGAGATTGTCTTCGACGATGTTGAATTGGAGCACGAGATTTTTTTGGTCGTTCTGAATGCTCGACTTGTCCAACGCGCCGTTGACGCGAATCGTTTGTCCCGCGAGCTGCGCGCGCTGTGCGTTCAATTCGGGGATGGTATAGTAATAGACGGTGTTGGATTGAAAGCTGTTGTACATGACAAAGATAATGACGCCGAGCAAGACAACGGCGCCGATAATAAATTTCCAAGAAATGCTGCGTGCACGCGTGGAGGATTTTACGGGCGGGTTCTGCAGAATGCTTTCCATATGCGTTCCTTCCTTACGGGGTATGCCGGACGCTGTGTCCGGTGCGGCGAACGATGCCGTTCGCAACGATTCCGTTCGCTTGGAGCATAGAAATCGCCGGTCTGAATTGTGTCCAAATGCGGTCAAAATCGAGGGAGGTTGTGAAATTAGGGACAAATGTCCCGCACATCCCGGCTGGTTTGTCCCCCGCACCGCGCAGAAATGCTTTCGCTCCAAATCCTTTGCGAGCGCGAAGGTCGCCAATTGATTTGCGCGGAGCAATTTTGCAAGGCGGTCAGAAAAAAAAAAGAAAACGGACTCGCACATTTTTGGAATGCACGAATCCGTTTTGCTTGTTCCCTTGAGGAATTGACGCGTCGAACGGACAACGCGTCAACCCGTATTCCAAAAAATCTATTTCATAATGGTCGCGCCGGGCACGTCATTGCCTGTGAGGTCTTTGTACGAGAGCTGCAAGAGTTCCACCGCGCGTTTAAAGTTGTGAATGGCTTGGGCTTTGCCTTCATTGCCATTGCCTGTTTCCGTTCCCCACATCACGCCATAGACGGTGCGGAAATTGTACCAGGCATTGTCAATTTTATCGTCGGTCTGACCATCCGCGCCTTTGGGCAGGGTGGCATACGGATAGCCGGTGTCCACTTTCTTGAGACCTTTGGCTTCCAATGCTTTCCACAACACGTCCAACAAGCCCTTGACTTCGGTCTGCACGCCTTCGACTTTGCCGTTGCCGTCATAGTCGGCTTTGGCTTTAAAGTCGAATGTATCCAAACCTTGATGACACGCTTGACATGCAGCGGTGTATTGGAACTTGCGGTCAAGACTGACGGTATTGAACGAATGTCCGCCGACCTTTTCATAGTACGGGTCTTTGGGGTCCGTAATCGGTGCAGTCATGTGACACGTCACACACGGACCGGGGATGTTGCCCTTGTCATCGCCCACCGCGCTGAACAGGAACTTGGCGGCATCCGGGTTGTCTTTGGCAGCCGGATTCGGAATCGGCGAGATGCCTACGAGCGCGCCGTGCGGCGAGTTCTGTAGAGTTTGTCCATAGGTCACACCACCGGTATCGCTGATGAACTCGGCGATACTGTTATAGTGTGGGAACGAACTCTTGATGGCGTCTGCCGGGTCGGTGCGCGAATTATGACATTCGAAACACGTTGCCGAGAGACCGACATCTTTGGTGAGTTCAAAGGGCAGCGCAATCGGTTTGCTCATGATGCGGAGTTGGAACGGATTGGTTGCGTCGTGCGGGTCGTGGCAGGTCGCACAAACGATAGTTTGTTTTTCGTTGACCCATGCCGCTTGGTTGGTTGGGTTTTCCAAGAAGGAAGCGTAACCCTCACCGGAATGGCAGCGCACACATGCCTGACGCGTTGGACCAATGGGTTCATTGAACGCGGGAGCGTTCGCATCCGAATGCGCGGCGTTCTTGAGTTGTTCGCCTTTGTCATGGCGGCTGCTCGAGTTGTGGCACACATTGCATGTCCCTTCACTCTGGCTCTTTGCCATGATAGGCAAGCCCTTGTTTACATGGTCCGCGGCGGGACCGTGACATTGTTCGCAGCCGATAGCTGCCATCGCTTTGACATCGGCGGGCATTGCATCAAAGTTGCTCTTGCCGCCTTTGCCTGCCGCGTTGATTTGCTCCCAAGTCGGGAACTGCCAATTGGCTTTGGTCGCGGCATCTTTGAAACCGTTTGAATCCGCGCCGACCGGTGGGACATAATAACCCGTAACGTGACATGCCGCGCAGCGTTCCGTGAAATGGGTGTTCGCGTCGGGAGTCAACGTGTTGTCAATGTTGTACTTGAGCGCGTTGGCATGACCGGTCTTGAGCCAATCTTCCACTTGCTTGGGATGACACGTCTTGCAAGTCTCGGCATTGTTGCCGATATATGCGCCGGCATAGAGATGGATGCCACCGGCTTGACCGCCGCCCGGCAGCGAACAGGAAACCGCGTACGCGCCCGGAATATCGGGTGTGAATTCGGTCAAATTCGCTTTGGGGTCTTTGAGCGCGGCTTTTGAATCCGGTGACTTGTACAGAGCCCACGTAGGAGTCATGGGTCCCGTATATTCGATATTGTCGGGTTTGCACTCGACGCGCACAGGCACATTAATCGGCACGTTGGGCAAGCCGCTGGCGCCCATGGCAATCACCGCGTTCGACTCGCCGACTTTGGTGTCGGTGATGATTTTGATTGTGCCGGTAATAGCGTTCGGGTCATTCGGATTCATGGTGACCGGAACGATTCGGACTGTGGCGTTAATCGGAGCAGGTGTTGGTTCTTGCGCCGGCGGAGCCGCCTGCGCGGTAAAAGTTGTACTGATTGGTGTTACGGCTAACACCGCGACGATTACTCCAATTACAAGGAGTGGAATCGCCAAGAGTTTCCAATTGAACATTGGGTTTGCCTCCAAATTGATGATGAATTGTTCGAGACCGCTCAAAACTCTTTGCCGATGACAAAGAGCGAAATCGTTCACCCCTTTCCGCGGTTAAAGTCAACGCAGCTCGCTAGAGTGCGTTATGGCAAACCTCGCCGCGCTGTGCCGTTTGACACAGCGCATGAACCCCAACATGGGGCAGCTGGACTGGGCGCATCCCTCTTCAGATGCGAACACGGTCACTATAAAAAATATTGGTCAAAATTGGGTTACGAAAGGTAACAAATATTGTTCGATTCGCGTTACAGATTCTTTTGCCGGATGACAAGCGCATGGATTTACTTGTTGACTCAATGTGCAACTCTTTCGCGGGACAAATGTCATTTCGAGCCGTTCCCTCAATGCTTCGGGACAAGTTTTGCGAGAAATCTCATTCGCGCCTTGCGAGATTTCTCGCTCCGCTCGAAATGACAAAAGTGTTGCACATTAGGTTTGTTGTTGTTGTTGTTGTTCAACAACTTGGCTGTTCTGACAACGCTTCGCGCACCTCGGCGGTCCGAATGGGAGCAAACAGCGTTATCCGACTGTTGACGACGAGCACCGGAATCTTGTCACGATACCGGGCGTACAATTGCGGGTCTTGGGTGATGTCAATTTTTTCGATTACGCACTCTTCCGCTTGTACCACTCCACAAACCAGCTCGTATGCAATTTCGCACAAATGACAGCCCGGCTTGTCATAAAGGACGAGTCGGGTTGGTGTCTTACGCGCTTCGTCCGGGCAGTTGTTTGCCCACAAGGACTTGACCATCTCTGACCACCAATTCGTATTGTGTCAACGGCAGTGGCGGCGGTCCCGAAATTACCGCGCCCGTGACGGCGTTGAAAAATCCATCATGGCAAGGACAGTGAATAATACTTTTACGTTCATTCCACGCGACCACGCAGCCGAGATGTGTGCAAATCGCCGAGAACGCCTTGAGCCCGCCGGCTTTGGTATTGACAATGATAATCGGTTTGTCATTCACTGAAACAATCTTGCTGCTGTTGAGCGGAAAATCTGCGGCGGCTCCCACCACGCTCGGACCGCCATACGCGGCGGCATTTTCGCGCGGAATGAGGTACGCGATGATTGGCGCAACAATGCCGCTGATGGTCGCGACAATTGAAAAACCAAGCAGCAGTTGAATGGACTTGCGGCGCGTAATCGGTGTTCCGGTCAATTCAGTCATTAGACACTCCCTCGCGTACAAAGTGCGCGCTCACTTGGGCGGCAGCTGTTTGTATAACTCGCGGCGAATCAGCCATAGGGCAAAGATTGCCATTGCCATAATGACCAAGCCAATCACCATAATCTCACGACGGAAAATACTGTCCGCAATTGCTTTTTGAGCGTCGGCGGTGACCTCGTTCGCTTTCTTGGTCGCCGCATCGGTGCGTTGTTTGATGGTGTCCAGATTCAAAGTGTGCTGTGCGGCGCGCGCGGTAATCAGATTCGTCTTGGCGTCGGCAAGCTTGATTTGCTCCGGCGCCACAATGAGCGCGCTGCCCGCCGCTTCGTTGATTGCTTTTTCGGCTTGGTCAACGGCTTGGGCACTGGCTTCAATGTTCTCTGCGATTTCTTGCACCGCAGCATTCTGCGGCGACGTGGGAGTGTGACAGCTGCCGCATTGCCGCGCGCCGTCACCGTGAAACATTGCATCGGTTGGCGTTTCGACATCATAGCGTCCATGACAGGTGACACATTTGGGCGTGCCGGGCGTATCGCTTGCGTGAATGCTCTTGAGATAATAGTCCTGCGTGGCAGTGTGACAGCCGCCGCAAACATTGGCTACCTCTTCAAAGCCCGGAGGCGCCGCGCCATGTGTGCCATGACAGGTCGCGCAGCTCGGCGCGCGCAGGTCTTGTTTCTCCAACAATGCAATGCCGTGGACACTCTTGACGTACAACTCGTATTGATTGGTCGGAATGTTGTACGGCTTTATCAGTTCAATATTCGAGTGACAGCTGCCGCACAGCGCGGGAACGTTTAGCGGATAGACGTGTGCGGACGGGTCGGTTACTTGTTTCGTCGCATGTCCGTCGTGACAGACAAAACAGGTGGCAACGTTCGTGTCGCCTTGCGCGAGTTTCTTGCCGTGAATGCTCTGTTGATATTTCGCCCACTGGTCGGTTGGCAAATCGTACTGCCGCATCAAATCCACGCGCGCGTGACAACCGGCGCACAGTGCGGGAATGTCCACAGTCTTTGGTGTGCCGATAAAATTCGCGCTCGCCGCGTGCGCTGCTGCTTTATCCGTCGCGTTCGCGTCGCCGCCATGACAGTCGGCGCAAGTGACACCGCGCTGCGAATGAATACTGCTCTCCCACTCTTGGACAGGTCCCGCCAATTTTGCGTCCAAGTTTGTATGACAAGTCACACACGAATCTTGATTTGGCAGCACGGTAGGATGCGGAATCTGCGTGGGCAAAATCTGCGGCGCTTCGGCTTGGGTCGAAGCCGCAGGTTGATGACACAGCCGACAGGTATCGCTGGTGCGTCCCGCGTGTGACGCGGGGACGCGCGGCGCGCCTGCCGCGCCCGTACCATGACACGCGAGACAATCATCGCGTCCCTCCAGCGGATGCGGAATGCGCGGAGTAGTTGTTGTGGATTCTGCCGTCGGCTGTGCGGGTTCGCTGGACGGTTCCGGGGACGCTGTTGCGGCGGCGGTCGGCGGAGGCGTTGCGGTTCCAACCTCTGTCGCTTGAATCGTTATCGTTGCGACGGTCGTCGCTGTAACCGTTTCGGAAAATGTTTCGGTCGCGCTCACGGTACTGGATACGGATGGCGTTTCCGAACCCGGAGTCGTCGCGGCGGGGGTACCGGTTCCGTTTATCGCGGGCTTGTGGCAAAACAGACATTGTTCATTCGTGCGTCCTTCATGGTCCGGAGGATATTTGGGCGCGCCCGCGATGCCTGCCGAATGGCACGCGACGCACAATGTTTCGCGCCCTTCGACGTTATGTGGAATGGGTGGCTGCCCCGGCGGACGCGCGTTAACGGGCACGCGTGCCAAGACCAAGCTGGCGGCAGCAACCACTATCAAAATGAGGACCACACGAAACCAGAGTTTGTTCATAGGTCTGCCCTCAGCTGTACTGTCCCCAAATCGTAAGCGCGATGATGACGCCAAGTGTGGTCACGGTGAGCAAGAGCAAGAGTGGACGATAACGCGCGGGGCGTTTGGGTGCGCGATCCAGAAACGGCAAAAAGAACAGCAGCGCCATGCCGAATGCGGGCAAAAGAATTCCAATCAAGCGCGGCGCTTCGGAACTTAGAAAACTGAATACCGAAGCGACCTTGAGGAATTGATAGACCGCGAGAAAATACCATTCCGGTTTGACATGTTCGGGCGTTTGAAGGGCGTTGGCAGGTTCTTCCAATCCGGCGGGGAACAACGCTGCCAAGATAATCAAGATACCGAGAATGATGTACCACGCGATAAATTCGCTCAAGACGTAATGGGGCCAAAACGGGAGCAAATTTTTTTCACGCGGTGCGCGGGACTCGAGTTCGCGGCTCATGCCTCATCGCCCCTTTCCGGGTCTGCCAGCCCTTGCTCATGAATCAAGATGATATGGACCAAGAGCAAGCCCGCGAGGACAACGGGCAGCACCAGCACATGCACACCAAAGAAACGCGTCAGCGTTGCCGCACTCACATCCGCGCCGCCGCGCAAAAATTCACGGACGAAATCTCCGACGAACGGCACTGCCCCCGCAATTTCCGTGCCCACCGTCGTCGCCCAAAACGCGCGCTGGTCCCACGGCAACAGATAACCGGTGAAACCAAACCCCAGCGTCACAAACAGCAAACCCATTCCGACCATCCACGTAAGTTCGCGCGGTTTTTTATACGCGCCTTGCACCACCACTCGCAAAAGGTGCAGGATACAAAACACAATCATCAGATTCGCGCTCCAGGCGTGGACACTGCGAATCAGCCAGCCAAAGTTCAACTGGTTCATGATGACCAAGATGCTGTTGTATGCCGTTTCGGGGGTCGGTTGATAATACAATGCCAGCAAGATGCCGGTCGTTGCCTGGACGGTGAAACAAAAGAGTGTGATGCCGCCGAGATAGTACGTGTGCGCGCTGCGCGGAATGGTGACATGCAGCAGCGCCGCAATCCAAGCTTGAATCGGAACGCGGTCTTCAATCCAATTGTAAAGTCCTTGGGAGACTCGAGTTGGGTTCAACATACCTGCTCCGTTTCTCCTGCCTGCCCAAAGCAAAATGCCTTCGGCGCGTCTTGCTGCACCGAAGGCAATCATCACCTCAGGAAATCGGGATGGTCCTCTACATTCCGGTTTGGAATGAAACAATGCCATTCTAGGGAGAGCGGGTCAAAATTTGGTTCCAATTTTGTTCCTTTTTTTGAAACACAAATTTTCTTGCGCGGGGGCGCACCAAGGGCACGCGCGCGCCTCATTCAAAACGTGACAGGTTTATGCGGTGAATTCCACCGCCGAAACCTGTCACGTCTGAACGCTGCATACTGCGACTCGTTTGCCCTGTCCAAAATGAGTGGCGCAATCAAACTGAATTTTGACCAACTTGGAATGGGAATGGAACCCATTCTCTCTATCCTCACCATGTATGGTTGACATGTGTCGTTTGTGCGCGCACGCACGAATGAATGCACACCTTCGACACGGCATCGGTTTGGAGGCGTTTTGACTATGAATGGGTCAAACATTTTTCCGACGCGGCGCGCGGCGCAGTACGGCATTCGCATTCGCCCGCTGTTTGTCGGCATTGCGTTGGCGTTGGCGCTTGCCGCGTCGCTGTGTGTGGTCTCGGTCAGTTTCGCTCAAGGTCCGACAGACAACCAATCGTGTTTGCAGTGCCACTCGAATCCCGAACTCTCAATGACGCTTGCCAGCGGCGAACCGCTTTCACTCTTTGTTGATTCCGATGTATTTCACGCTTCGATTCACGGCACGCTGAATGTGCAATGTGTCCAGTGTCACACGGACATTCAAGGGTACCCGCATCCGCCCGCGAATTATCTTGACCGGCGCGATGTGACCTTGCAAAATTATCGCACCTGTGAAGGTTGTCATCCCGACAATTATCGGAAAACGCTCGACAGCATGCATCAGGTTGCGCTCGCAGGCGGCAATCGCAACGCGGCGGTGTGCACCGACTGTCATACCGCGCACGCGGTCACCGACCCCGCAACGCCGCGCACGCGTATTCCGCAAACGTGCGCGCAGTGTCACAGCACCATCAGCGACCAATACATCAAGAGCGTACACGGCGAAGCATTGTTCAATGACAACAATCCCGACGTGCCGACGTGCATTGATTGTCACGGCGTTCACGGCATTGGCGACCCGACCACCGCGCGCTTTCGTTTGAATTCGCCCCAGCTCTGCGCGAAATGTCACACCGACGCGGCGATGATGTCCAAGTACGGCATTTCCACGAATGTGCTGAATACGTACATTGCGGACTTTCACGGCACGACGGTGGAACTCTTTGCGAAACAGCATCCCGACCAGCCGACGAACAAACCTGTTTGCTATGATTGTCACGGCGTGCATGACATCAAAAGCACGAGCGACCCCGCCTCAACCGTTTCGACGCAAGAGAATCTGCTCAAGACATGCCGCCGTTGTCATCCTGACGCGACGACCGCATCTTTTACCGCCGCGTGGATGAGTCATTACGAAGCGAGTCCCGAAAAATATCCGCTCGTGTATTACGTGAATCTGTTTTATTGGGTCATTATTCCGCTGACCATTGGTGCCTTGTTGATTTACATTGCGAGTGATGTGTTCCAGCGCGTGCGGCGGAGATTTGGCAAAGCAAAAACGATGGCGGACAAGTCCTCAGACCAAGTCTGATAATAGAGGACTCGCATCGAACGAGGCGATTATGGCAACTACCGTTTCGACACCCCAAAAAGAAACCGTTCAAGAATACCGACGCTTTAGCAGCGTCCAGCGCGCGCAGCATCTGTTGTTGATTCTTTCATTCACTCTGCTCGCCATCACCGGACTCCCGCAAAAATTCGCGGGCGAAGGTTGGGCGGAAACCATGATTGCGTGGATGGGCACGATTGAGAACGCGCGCCTCATTCATCATTACGCGGCGATTGTTTTGGTGCTTGTATCCATCGCCGAGTTTGTGATGATTGGGTACAAAATCTATGTGGAACGCGCGCGCTGGACAATTTTTCCGCGCTTGCAAGATGCGTTCGACGCGTTCAATCAATTTTTCTATAACTTGGGGCTGCGCAAGGACGCGCCAAAATATGACCGCTATGCGTGGGGTGAAAAATTTGAATATTGGGCGCTCGTGTGGGGCACGGCGATTATGGCGCTCACCGGATTTATTTTGTGGAATCCGATTTTGAGCACCAAGTTTTTGCCCGGCGAATGGATTCCCGTCGCCAAAGCCGCGCACGGCGGCGAAGCGATTCTTGCCGTGCTCGCGATTCTGGTGTGGCACATTTACAACGTTCACATCAAAACATTCAACAAGTCCATGTTCACCGGAAAAATGTCGCGGCACGAGATGCAAGAGGAACACGCGCTGGAACTGGAATTGCTCGAACAAAACAAAGCGAGTTATGCCGCGCCAATCGAAATTCAACAACGCCGCCGCCGCCGTTTTTTGCCGTTCGCCATTATCGCCAGCGCGCTGATGTTGTTCGCCGTTTATCTTTTTGTCACGGCAGAAACTACCGCCATCAGCACCGTCCCGCCGGTGTCCGCGCAGCAGCAGGTGTTTGTGCCGCGCACCTTTACGCCAACGGCAACGCGCGTTCCGCCAACCGCTACGCCACTGCCCGCGACGGCAACCCTCGAACCGGGCAAGCCAACCTTTACGCCCGCTCCCGCGCAATCACCCACCGCGAGCGGCGCGCAGAACGCGGTGGCGCTCCCCGCCGACCATGCCGGACGCACCGTGTGTCAAGTGTGTCACGCGACCGGCGTTGGCGGCGCGCCCAAGAATCCGCCCGACCACGAAGGCAGATTGGATTCAATGTGTTTGGACTGTCATAAACCGCAATAGGCAATGACAGTGAAAGGGCTGGTACTGAATCGCGACTGAATTTTGACTTGGACTTGGTAGTTTCTTGATGCGGGTGATGAATGCCCATTCTCGTACGTGATGCCGCGTACTGCGAGAAATACTGCGCGCGCAGTTTCTTGCACACTATTTTCGGAGGCATCACATGGGGCGTTTGAAACGGGTCTGGCAGTGGATACGGCGCATCAAGCCACGCACATGGCTTTTATCCCTCGGCGCCGTGGTTGTGCTCTTTCTTTTATTCCTCGGCGGACTGTATGCGTGGGACTATACCAACTCGGCATACTTTTGCGGCACCACCTGCCACACCATGCCGCCGCATTACGAATCGTACCTGCGTTCGCCGCACGCGCGGGTGGCATGTGTGGAATGTCATATCGGGCGCACCTCGTTCGGCGTACAAATTACGCGCAAAGCGGTGGACGCGCAATTCGTTTGGGCGTACGTGACCCAGCAGTACGAATACCCACTTCACGCCAAAGGACTACAGCCCGCGCGGGAATCGTGCGAAAAATGTCATTGGCCCGAAAAATTTTCGTGGGACAAGGTCGTCAAAAAGAGCGATTATCCCGAAACCGACTCGTCGGTGCCGATTGATACCTCGCTTGTCATCAAGACCGGCGGCGGCAGTGCGCGCGTGGGCTTGGGACGCGGCATTCATTGGCACATCGAAAACCCGCTCGAGTTTTATTACACCGACGACTTGCAGCAAAACATTCCATACATCGAAATCACCAACGCGGACGGGACCAAGACCGTCTATACCGACATCGAAAATCCGGTCACGCCCGATGAGCTCGCCCGTCTGCCCAAGCGGACGATGGACTGTATTGATTGTCACAACCGCGTTTCGCACACCTTTTTGACGCCCGCCGAAGCGATGGACAATTTGCTCGAGACCAAGCAGATTGACCCGACGATTCCGGGCATCAAAGCCAAAGGCGTCGAAGTACTCGCCAGTCCCTTCGGCTCTTCGCTGGAATTGGCGAATCAAGCCATCAACCGTGTGGAAGCGTACTATCAACAGAATTACCCCGCGTATTATCAACAAAATACTGCCACCGTTCAAAATGCGGTGGCGATGTTGAAAGAATGGTACCCCAAGCTGCATTTCCCCGACCAGGGATTGGATTGGACAACGCATCCCGACAATTTGGGGCACAAAGATTGGCCCGGCTGTTTTCGTTGTCACGATGGCAAACATTTCACCCAAGACCGCAAAGAAGCGATTCGGCTCGAATGTAACCTCTGTCATTCCATTCCCGTTGTCTATACCGAAGGACAGTCCGCGCCCGCGATTTCGTTGGAACGCGTGAACGAACCGGATTCGCACAAAACGACGACGTGGCTCATTGAGCATCGCACCAAGTTTGACGCGTCGTGTCAGGACTGTCACGATACGCGCAACGCCGGCGGCAATGACAATACATCGTTTTGTTCCAACAGCGCGTGTCACGGCACCAAGTGGACGTACGCGGGTTTTGATGCGCCCGCGCTCGCCCAAATTATTCAACCGCCGGTAAAGCAACCGACCGACCCGAACTCGCCGCCCGCGCAAATTCCGCATCCCATCGGCGGCAGTCCCGATTGCCAAATCTGTCATGGTCTGAAAAGCCCGGTGCGTCCAATGCCTGCTGACCACGAAGGGCGCACTAACGATTTGTGTCTCGCCTGTCACGTGCCGACCATTCCTCCCGAAGGTTACAATCCGGAAGCGGGCAAGCCGCCGGGCATTCCACACGAACTTGCCGGACGCGCGGAATGTTTAGGGTGTCATGCGAGCGGCGCGGCGAGTTTCCCGCAAGTCCCGCAATCGCACAAAGACCAAAATTACACCAACGGTCAATGCACGACCTGCCATCAGCCGGCAAAAGCAGGGGAACAAGGCACGCAGTCATCGCAGCCGCCAACGCAGAGCGCGATTCCAAAAATTCCGCCCGACCACGCGACGAGCGCGTGCGCGGCATGTCATCGCGATGGGCTTGCGGGCGCGCCCAAGTTTCCGGACAATCACGCGGATTATTTGGACGCGAATTGCGGGGACTGCCACAAACCCGCGCAGTGATGAATTTGATTTGAAATGGTACGCGCAGAGTGAACCGGTACAGCGTTAACCAAGCGCTCGAGTATGTGTGTGCGAAATCGGTTAATAACTCATGTTACGCAGAATTGTCATTTCGAGCGGTCTGGCGAGAAATCTCGGTGGAAAAAACTGAGATTTCTCACAGAGTTTACCCCGAAGGATTGAGGGGTTCGAAATGACATGCGTAAGGTGAATTAATAAGTCTCTCGCCACAGAACAGCTTGCGCGACAAGTTAGTTAACGCTGTGCCAGAACAACGCGCTGTGAGGTAAATCAGGCAGCGCGCAACAATCGAGGTGATGATGCCCTGAGCGGACGCGTCTTGTACGCGCCGCCCGGGGCATTTTTGTTGTGAGGTGATTTATGCTAGCATACAAAATCAATCCGCCTGTTGTCGCATTTTTTCTCGTGGTGCTTGCGGGATGGGGTTATGCGCTATTGAGCGGAGATTGGCTTTCGGTTGCGCTCGCGCTGGTGCTTGCGATTGTGGCGGGCGACCTGGTGGCTGCAATCTTTGGCAAAAAAGACGGGGAGAATCCCAAGGGTTCGGGGAAAAACAAGAAATGAGTTTGACACGCCGCGTAATTTTTTTTGGAATCATCCTTCTTGGGCTCACTGTTTTGAACGCTTGCGGCAACAACGCTTCCTCGCCCCAAACTCTGCCGCCCGATTCGCAAACCGGAATTTCGGATGCGCCGCTTCCATTCACGCCAACCCTAAAGCCGCAGGCGACGCGTACCGTGTCCAAGTCACAAGCAAAACCCTCGCCGACGATTTTGAAAAACGCGAAACGCATTCCCGAAACGCACACGGGGCGCACCCAGTGCCTGACGTGTCACGAATTCGGCAACGTAGGTCCGCCGATGCCCGCGTTTCATAAAGAGGACAAGTACGACAATACCATGTGCAAACGCTGTCATCAGGGTCCATAAAAAAAATCCGCGTCACGCGACGCGGTTTTTTTATTTTTACAGCATTCCGTCCGCCATAATGACGGCATTCGCGATTTCACTCATCTTTTTGTTTTCATTTTGACTGCGGCGCTGCATACGGCGAAACGCTTCCTCTTCGCTCAAATTCAAGCGGCGCATCAAGATTCCTTTGGCGCGCTCGATGACTTTGCGCGTTTCCAACGCGTCGCGCAAATCTGTCACTTCTTTGTTGAGATTCTGAAACTCGTTAAAGCGCGACATGGCAAGCGCGAGCGCGGGCATGAGGTCTTGCGACGAAACCGGTTTCATCAAGTACGCGGCGACGTGTGCGTTCGCGGCGCGTTCCGCAAGTGAACCTTCGCTGTACGCGGTGAGCAGAATAATGGGCAGGGGTTGTTCTTGCATCAGCGTTTCTGCCACTTGAATGCCGTCCGGTTCCGGCATTTTAATGTCAAGAATCGCGAGGTCGGGATGCAAATCGCGCAAAAGCTTTAAGGTGGTCTCGCCGTCTTCGGCTTCGCCTACGACGCGATGTCCCAACGTCTCCAGCTGCGCGCGCAAGCTCATCAAATGCAAGCTTTCATCATCGGCGATAACGATACGTAATGGTTTCATAGTTCGTTGAGACCTGACAGGTTTTGCCAGTCGAAAATCTGTCGGGTCTTTTTAAATTGGAAATGAAAACTCTGCGCGCGCGCCGTTCACCGACATGTCGGGCAAACTCACACTGTCGAGCGTAAAGGTCCCGCGCAAATCTTTTTCAATCAAGGTCCGCACGATGCGCAAGCCCAGCCCCGCATCGCGTTTGGCATCAAATCCTTCGCGCAGTCCCGCGCCGCTGTCTTGAATTACCACAAAAGCGCGTTGGTCGTCCGTGGCGATGCCAATCTCAATTTCGCCGTGCGCGTGTTCCGCGAAACCGTGTTCGAGCGTGTTGCTGACCAATTCGTTGACGACGAGCGCGAACGCGGTGGCGGCTTTGGAATGCAAGCGCACGGATTCGCCGCTGACGCGAAGCTCAATCTCTTGCTCTGGACGAATTTGCGCGAGGCGCGCGTTTTCCGCGACGCGCTGCGCGAGCTCAAGAATATCGGTTGTGCCCACCTGGTCGGCGGTCAACAATTCGTGCGCGGCGGCAATCGTTTTGATGCGCGTCATGGAATCGCGCAGACTTTGCGCCGCGTCGGGGTGTGTGGTGGGACGCGCGAGCTCCAGCGATAACAAGTCCGCAACCGTCTGCAAATTATTTTTGATGCGGTGCTGCATTTCGAGGAGCATGCGTGTGCGTGTGTCTGCCTGGTCTTCGGCGTTTTCGCGCGCGCGAATTTCTTGCCCAATCCAATTCAGCGTCAACCACAACATCGCGGGCGCGCCGATGCCAAACACCAAAAATTCAACCGCGAACAGCGCGGGATGGTCGCTCGACGGAAAAATCAAGTGGCGCGTCACTTGATAAAACATGACAAGGGCAAGCAGTGCGAACGGCAATACTTGCTGTAACGTCAACACGCGTTCGGACAAACGCCGCTCGGTGCGAGGCGTCTGGTTCGATTCGCGCGCGAGATTTGAAATCGCCATGTCAGTAGCGGGTCCTACAATCGAATCAAACGTTGCATCAATTCCGTTTTTTCGCGCCGCACTTGGGGCAAAAATTATCGCCCGCGTGCAGGGCGCTGCCGCATTGTCCGCAAAAACCAACGGCGTGCTGCGCGCGTTTGCCGGTCCCTGCGCTCATCCCCGCAAAGGCGAGACGCGGCTGGCGGCGCATGTACCACATGCCCAACGCGAGCAGACCCAACGCGAGAATTACACCCGCGCCGACGAGCAAATACGTTTGCTGCGGGTCGGGCGCGACGGCATTGTCAGCAGCATTGGTCTGCGGCGCGGTTTCGGGCGGCACCACATTTTGGAGCGAAGGTTTCGGGTCCGCTTTGGTGTAATTGATTTGCAGTTTGAGCTCTTGGTCGGCGGCGATGCTTGTATAGTTGAAAATATGATATTTAAAGTCGTGCATCCCTTCCGAAATCAACGCGGCGGCGGGCGCGATTTTGAAATTGTCCGCTTTCAGCGGCTGCTGCACTTGAATCTGCACCGAGTCGGCGGGCGAGAGCGCGGTGTACGCAAACGCGAGCGATTTGTCCGGCGTACCCTTGATGGCATCATCGTAATATTCCAAATGAAAATGCGGCTTGGGCACCTTGAACGTGACGCGCTTGAGTCCGTTGCCTGCGTCGGTCACGGTGGCGGGGTCGGTGTTGAGAAACTGCTGCGATTCATCTTGATACGCCGTCGCGGTCAAGACTGCGCTGGTGGGGATGTAAAACGAAATCTCGCGCGGATAATCGTTTTGCGCGGCGAGATTGCCGTCGTACTGCACGAGCACGCGCGGGTCATCAAATTCGGGCCAAACTGAAATATCGAGATTGGTGATGCGTTCAGGAGTTTGCGCCATCGCAAACGCAGGCGCGGCGAGGGTTATGAGGGCGAGCGCGCCGAACGCGAAAAAAAGAGTGCGAACGTTCATGGTTCATCTCCGCTGGCAGAAACCACTTGTGTAGGGTGTGGCTCTTGCAATATTGTCTTGAGACGCTGCGGCATCGCGTAAGAGTAAGCATCGTCCCACCATGAACGTAAGAGTTGGCGGTCAAAATTGGGTCAAAATTGGATGACAAGTGGTGAACTTGTGAAAAAAACGGGACATTTGTCTTGGCAGCTCCCTGACAAATGTCCAACGCGCGGCGCGCCTGTGTGCGCGGAATCACAAGGCGCGGGAAAAATTTGTACCAAAGATTGACCGCCCCAGAACGCGATGCGAACTTGACGCCGCGAAAATCCATTTGTATATCGCAAACTATAGATTGCAATAGAATGCAATAGCAACAAACTTTTTCTTGCGCGAGCCGAGAGGTCTGCTATTTTCTCCCGCATCGGTTTCCGGGTGACGAATGCCCGAACAGACGAGACTGCGTGTCCCGTTCCGTTCGGGCATTTTTCATGTGCGCAATCGAAAGCGTTCAACGCAATGTTTGGTTTCCAAAACAAATCTACTCTGCAGGGAGGCAAGTGAAATGTCGAAACGAATTCTCTTTATCGCGATGGCTTTGGCGCTTGTATTCAGCGTGTTGGGCGGCGGACTGGTGAGCGCCGCGCCCGCGCCAAATTTCGAAGCGATTCGCGGTCTGGCGGAAACGTACTTTACGGCGGGCACGAAAAATATCAAAGCGGATGCGCTGTATGAAATTTTGCACGACGGTGACGCGACGAATGACCCAATGCTCATTGATGTTCGCAAACCGGAAGACTTTGCGTTGGGGCATATTCCGGGTGCACTGAACATTCCGGTCGCGAAATTATTTACCACCGAAACCTTGGCGTCGCTCCCCAAAGACCGCCAAATCGTCGTGAATTGCTATACGGGTCAAACTTCCAGCCAGGCAGTTTCTCAATTGAATATGCTCGGCTTTAAAGCATTCAATCTCATGTACGGAATGCCGGCTTGGAAAATGGTCGAGGGCGTCAGCACCGCGCCGTTCAATGCGAGCATGTCCAAGGGCTATGACGTCAGCACCGAACCGGCAACCTTGAGCGGAACCTTTGACGCGCCGGTCATCAAAGCGCAAGGCGCGGATGCCGCCGCGATTCTCCAGAACGCCGCCGAAGGATATTTCACCGCCGGTACGAAAAACATCAAAGCCGATGCGTTGTATGAAATACTGCATGATGGCGACACGGCGAACGACCCGGTGATTGTTGACGTACGCAAAGCAGAAGACTATGCATTGGGACATATCCCCGGTTCGGTCAACATCCCCGTCGCGAAACTGTTTACGACGGAAACGCTTGCTCAACTTCCCGCCGACAAACAGATTGTGCTCAATTGCTATACCGGTCAAACGTCCAGTCAAGCCGTCTCGGTCTTGAATGTGCTTGGCTATAAAGCGTTCAATCTGTCGTTCGGTATGCCCGGCTGGAACATGGTGCAGGGTGTGAGCACTGCGCCGTTCAATGCGAGCATGTCCAAAGATTACGCGGTCGAGACGATTGCTGCCGTTGTGCCGCAGACTGTTCCGACAGCGGGGACGATGCTGCCCGATTGGACTGCATGGTTCGTGGGTGGTCTCGCGCTCGTGTTGGTAGGGCTTGGCTTGCGGCGCGCTGCCGCGCGTTAACGCGAAGGTTTGTGGCGAGAGCGCGCCGAATGTCGTGCGCGCTCTCGCGTGTTTGAGGGAGTAATGATTCGTTTATTGAAATGGTTTGCACTGCTGGCGAGCATCGTCGTATTCGCCGCGTGTGGTGGAGGTGCGGCGCCTACCGTTGCGCCTGCCGCAATCGCGACGCTTGCTCCAACGCAAGTGGTTCTCGCGCCGACGACTGTGCCGACAACCGCGCCAACCCTTGCGCCCACTGACACGGCAGTCCCGACGAAATTACCAAGCGAGACCGCGACGCTCGCGCCAGCTGCAACGTCCACGACTGAACCCACAGTGACGTCAAGCCCCATCGCAAATCAATCTTCCGAAAACTGTGTGGCGTGTCACACCGCGCAGGCGAAATTGCAAGAGCTCGCGGTGGATAAAACCGCGAAATCGGAAGCAACGTCCGGTGAGGGCTGAGGCGCCGAATTACCCGCGCTGGAAGCGTGGGAAAAAGTTTTTATCAGCGATGAAACATTCGTTGATTCCGTTCACGGCAAAATTGGCTGCATCGCCTGTCACGGCGGCGATGGCGCGGCAACGGACAAAGACGCGGCGCACAAAAATATCGTCAAGGACCCGACGCAGGATTCCGGCACAGTGTGCGCGACGTGTCACCAAGAACAGGTCAAGAATTTTGCGACGAGTCTGCATTTTGGACAGGCAGGGTATTGGACGTATCTGAAAAACGCGGGCGCGAATCCTGAAAGCGCGGACATGCAGCACGCGTTCAACGCGAGCTGCGCGACGTGCCACGCGACCTGCGCGCAATGTCACATCAGTCGTCCCGCGTACGCGGGCGGTGGTTTGTTGGCGGGACACACGTTCAAGAAAATCGGTTCGCAGACCAACACGTGCGCGGCGTGTCACGGCGCACGCGTCGGCGATGAATATCTCGGCAAGTACGATGGGATTCAAGGCGACGTGCATTGGGTAAAAGAAGGGATGCCTTGCATCGAGTGTCACGACACGCAATCGTTTCACGGTGACGGGCAAGCGCGCGCCAATATGCACGAAAACGTCGCCACGAAATGCACCGATTGTCATACGCCGGACAAACTTGCCACGCAATCTCAACATGTTTTGCACGGCGACAAGGTGTCTTGCTATGTATGTCACGCGGCGGGCGAGTACAAAAATTGTACAAACTGCCATGTGGGGCAAGACGAAAAAGGACTGGCATGGCGCACACTCGACCCCTCGTGGATGGATTTCAAAATCGGACGCAATCCGAACCAGACCGCCGATAATCCGTACGAGTACGTTTTGGTGCGGCACATTCCGACGAACGCGGACTTGTTCAAAGGATTCGGCATCGAACTGAAACCGAACACGGTGCCGAGTTGGCAGCCCGCGACGCCGCACAACATTCAACGCAAAACGGCGCAGAATGCAAATTGCACGGCATGTCACGGCAACGCAAAATTATTCTTGACAGAGGACAAGGTGCTGTCGGAAGAATTGCAAGCCAATCAAGATGTCATTGTCAAAGAATTACCCAAACAGTAGGATAGTATTTAGACGTGACAGGTTTTTGCGATGGTTACATCGCCGAAACCTGTCACGTCTCCGCTCGCGCAACGATTTCCACCAAATTTTGACCAAAGCGCACACGGTATCCGAACACGCCATGCCGAGAATGAATTTGCAATAGTTTGCAACAGGTTGCCATAGCACATGCAACAATAATGGATGAACTCTTGACCGCGCGACAGCTCCAGGATTTGCTCAAGGTTGACCGCACGACGATTTATCGAATGCTCGACGATGGGCGTTTGAAAGGCGTCAAGGTCGGACAACAGTGGCGTTTTCCGCGCAGCGCCATTGAATTGCTCATACAAGGCAAACCCACCACGAACGTTCAGACCGCGATAGATATTCTGCCAATTCACTGTTTGCAGCCGATTCAAGATGTGTTCGCCGAAGTGATGGGCATTGGCGTCGTCACGACCGCGCCCGACGGCGAACCGCTCACCGAAATCAGCAACCCGTGCGGCTTTTGTCAATTGATGTTGGCGAGTGAATCGGGACGCGCCGCGTGCATTGCGTCGTGGCGCAAACTCGCGCAGCAAAAGACGCCGCAACCCCATTTTGTGGAATGTCACGCGGGCTTGCAATACGCGCGTGCGCGCATCGAAACCGAAGGCGCGCTCACGGCAACCCTCGTCGCCGGACAATTTTACGCGGACGAACCGAACGCGCGCGAGGAAACGAACCGAGTCCACGCGCTCGCGGCAACACACGGCATTGCCGAAAATGAATTGCGCGACGCCGCGCGCGCGCTCCCGCGTCTCGATGCACGCAAGCGTTCCGAAATCGGACGCTGGCTGGAACGCGTGGCGCATACCTTTGAACAAATCGGCGGCGAACGCGCGAATTTGCTCGCGCGTCTCAAACAGATTGCCGCCATGAGTACGTTCGGCGCGCCGATGACAAATTAAAGACGCGCCGAAATTTTTCGCGTGCGCGATGCTGCGCGCGCAATGTATTTTCAATCCGCAGGTGATGAATGCCTGTCTCGTTTGATGCGGGACAGGCATTATTTTTTTCGACGATACGGAGGAATGGAATGGACATTAAAGCAGACCAAGTTCTCGATTGCAGTGGACTCTCGTGTCCGATGCCAATCATCAAAACCAAAAAAGCGATTGACGCGCTCCAAATCGGTCAAGTGTTGGAAATGATTGCTAC
>JAKOPZ010000103.1 GCA_029778615.1 Chloroflexota bacterium
GAACGCCAACGTGTAGGGAACGCCAACGTGTAGGGAACGCTCGCCGTAGCGTTCCCCACCGTAGCGTTCCCCACCGTAGCGTTCCTCACCCTAGCGTTCCATTTTTCTAAAGGAGCAACGAATGAGAGTTTTGGTAACGGGCGGCGCAGGATTTATCGGGTCCAACATCGTGGATGCGTTGTTAGCTTACGGACACGAGGTCGCGGCGTTGGATGACCTTTCGACCGGCAAAGAAAAAAATGTCTCGCCCAGTGCGAAATTGTATCGCGCCGACATTCGCGATACTGACGCGGTGACAAAAATCTTTGATGAATTCAAACCCGAAATTATTTCGCATCAGGCGGCAAAAGCGGATGTACGAGAGTCGCTCCAAAAACCGCAGCTGTACGCCGAAGTAAACATTATCGGTTCGCTCAACATTCTGGAAAATGCGCGCCGCGTCGGCGCACAAAAAATCATTTACGCGGGCACGGGCGGCGCGACGTACGGCGAGCCGCAATACCTGCCGGTAAAAGAGGACCACCCGGTGAATCCGCTCGACCCGTACGGCGCGAGCAAACATCACGTCGAACACTATTTGTTTTTGTACAATTACAATTACGGTTTGAAATATACTGTCCTGCGTTATCCGAATGTGTACGGTCCGCGCCAAAATCCGTTTGGTGAAGCGGGCGTGATTGCGATTTTCACGTACAAGATGTTGAATGGCGAAACGCCGACCATTTTTGGCAAAGGCGACAAAGAACGCGATTTTTGTTTCGTCGGCGATGTAGCGCGCGCCAACGTCATGTCGCTCGACAAAGGCGATAACCAAATTTACAACATCGGTTCGGGCGTGGGCACCGACATCAACACCATTTACGAAAAATTGCAGCGCGCCACCGGTTTCAGCGCGCCCGCCAAACATGTGGCTGACAAACCGGGCGAGGTGTATAAAATTTATCTTGACGCGAGCAAGGCGGGGCGCGAGCTGGGTTGGGAAGCGAATGTCGGCTTGGACGAAGGTTTACAGCTCACGGTGGAATCACTGCGCGCGCGTTGATATTCAGACCTGACAGATTTTCAAACCCTCCGCGCCGAATGGGGGCGTTTGCGATGCGTCAAACATTGCCTTGAAAAACTCGTCAGGTCTCGTACAATGAATGCGCGTCGCTCTGAACGGACTGTTTCTCGCGTATCCCGCGACCGGCACGGGACAATATCTGCGCGAACTCGTTAACGCGCTGCGCGCTCAATTCCCTCACGACGAATTTATTTTTCTCGCCCCGCGCGCAGATTCCACTGCGCCTGCACGCGTTGAAATTCAGCCAACGCGTTTTGCGCGCGAAAACCCGGCAAAACTTGAATTTGAACAAATCATCTTTCCGCGCGCAGCGACCAAGTTCGATCTCGCGCATGTCCCGCATTTTGGCTCGCCGCTGTTCCCCACGCATCCCACCATTGTTACGATTCACGATTTGATTCCGCGCGTTCTGCCGGCGTATCGCGGCGGGGCGCGGGTGCGCCTCTATACGCGGCTCGCTTCGCTTGCCGCGCGGCGCGCCGACGTCATCATTGCTGATTCGTTTGCCAGCGCGCGCGATATTGAAACAGAGCTCGAAATTCCGCGCAGAAAGATTCACGTCGTTCACCTTGGGGTGCATGCGCGTTTTGAGCCGCCGCCGCGCGCTGAAATCGCGCGCGTGCGCGCCAAATACAAGTTGCCCGAGAATTTTGTCTTGTACTTGGGCGGCTTTGATGTCCGCAAAAATGTGATGCGCGTGGTCGAGACGTTTGCAGGATTGGGGACCGGAGACGCGAGCTTGGTACTGGCAGGAAAATTGCCGGATGCTGACAGCGAATTTTTCCCTGACCCCCAAATGCTCGCGGAAAAATTTGGCGTGTTGAATCGAACGCATTTCATCGGTTTCGTTGCGGAAGAGGACAAACCTGCGTTGTATGCAGCGGCGCGCGTGTTTTTGTATCCGTCGCGCTATGAAGGATTTGGTCTGCCTCCGCTCGAAGCGATGGCATGCGGCACGCCGGTCATCGTTTCCAATTCTGCATCGCTCCCCGAAGTAGTTGGCGACGCGGGATTTTTGTTGGACGCGCATGACGCGCAGGGTTGGAGTAACGCGCTGCGCGAACTACTGAGCAATGAAACGCGTTGGAATGAATTGCACGCGCGCGGACTCGAACAGGCGAAAAACTTTTCGTGGGAACGCGCGGCGCGGGAAACGATGGATGTATATCGCGGTGTTGTATAATCTGTATGACAAATTTGGAATTTGTCTGCATTGGCGCAAATTTCAAATTTGGGTTACACGAGGTGAAACATGAATTTTCTTGAAAAGGTGCGGCGCAATCACGGTATCGAACATGCGACCGTCCATGTCCTGTCGGAATCGAATCCAAATCTTTCGCTCGTGGGGCGCGCCGATGGCGGCGGATTTTCCATCATCGGCGATGTGAGACCCGAACAGTTGGCGGACGCGGCGCAAGCGGCGTTAGCGCGCATGAAAAATGGGCAAGGTGATTTGGCGGTGCATCCGCGCTGCGGCACGCAGCTGGTTACGCTCGGCACATTGACCGCGCTCGCGGCGTTTATCGTTTTGGGCAATCGCCCGCGTGTGTCGAAATTGCCCGATGCCATTATCGCCACGACGCTCGCGGCATTTGCAGCACAGCCGCTCGGTCTGCAATTGCAGAAATATGTAACCACTTCGCCAAACGTTTTCGCCGCCGAATTTGCAGGCGTCAAGCGCAAAAATTTCGCGGGTGTGGAATTTTGGCATGTGGATATTGAATGGAATGAGTAACTCATGTTACGCAGAATTGTCATTTCGAGGGGTCTTGCGAGAAATCTCGGTGGAAAAAACCGAGATTTCTCACAGAGTTTACCCCGAAGGATTGAGGGGTTCGAAATGACATGCGTAAGGTGAATGAGTAATGCACAATGCACAATGCACAATCAAGCACGGATGCGGACTAGTGCATTGTGCATTTGGCATTGTGCATCGAGTTGATTTACATTTTTCACGGCGAGGATGATTTTGAGCGCGCCGCCGCGCTGAGGCAATTGCGCGCGGAAATGGGTGACCCGCAGTTCGCGGAATTGAACACGACGCAGTTGGAAGGGCGCGCGTTGTCGTTTGGCGAGCTGCGCCATCATACAGACGCGATTCCATTTTTGTCGGACAAACGCTTGGTTATTGTGGAGGGCTTGCTTGCGCGTTTCGACCCGCGCCGCAAGACGAGTGAGGACGGCAGCGAAGCAGAAGAAGAAGCGAATCCGGAACTAAAACAGCAGCTGCTCGATTACTTGCCCGACCTGCCGCCGACAACGCGCCTGGTCTTTATCGAAAACAAAAAACTCGCTGCAAACAATGCGCTCTTGAAATTCGCGGAAAAAAACAAGAAACTCGCACAGGTGCAGTTATTCTCTGCGCCGGCGGCGGATGCGCTGCCAGATTGGGTGATTGACCACGTAGAGAAAAAAGGCGGCACGATTGATTTTTCGGCGGCGAACGATTTGGCGTTGTTTATCGGCGCCGACCTGCGCGCACTCGACAGCGAAATTGAAAAATTGATTCTGTACCGAAATGGGGAAACGATTCGCCGCGAAGATGTGCGCGCGATGGTTGCGCCCGCGCAAGAACAGAGCATTTTTGAATTGGTGGACGCGTTGGGTCAGCGTAAAACGCAGCGCGCGCTCGAACTCTTGCACGAACAGCTGCGCCACAACGCGAACGAATTTTATTTATTGACGATGATTGCGCGCCAGTACCGCATCATGCTCCAAGTGCGCGATTTAGCCACACGCGGCATGGGCGCGGACGCGATTCAAAAACAATTGGGGCTGCATCCGTTCGTGACAAAAAAAATGTCAGAACAGGCGCGCAACTATACGGTGGAACAACTGGAAACAATTTTGTTCAAGCTGCTTGAGACGGATGTCGGACTCAAGACCAGTCGGCTCGAAGCGACGCTGGCATTGGACATGTTGGTGGTGGACTTGACCACGAATTAAAAAACCGCAGAGGTCGCAGACCTTTGCGGTTTTTTTCAGCGCACGCGTTCAAACATCGCTTGGACGAAATTTGTGGAAGGGCTGGAGCGCGGGAGATTGCGCGTGGGCGGTGTGCCGAGAATCCGCGCGCGAAACGCGTCATAATCGTTCGGCGCAAGCTGTGCCATTTGCACGCGAATTTTTTCCCCGTTCGCAATCAAAAGAAAATCGCCGCGCCCCATTAATTTTTCTGCGCCGCTTTGCGCGACGCCCGACGCGACCAATGCTTCATTCGCGCTCGTCACTTTGCCAACGAGCCGCACGGGAAAATTCGCCTTGACCAACCCGCCGAGAATGGAAGCGGTGGGTTTTTGTGTGCAGGCAATGACCGAAATTCCGGCGCTGCGTCCGCGCTGCACCAACCGCGTCAAATAGCCCTCGACCTCACCCCCCCCTTGCATCAACAAGTCCGCGAGCTCGTCAATGACCAACACGATGCGCGGGCGCACAATCATTTGGTCTTGACGGCGCGTCATTTCTTCGACCAACCATTCCAAATTCGCAACCGCGTCCTCTACATTTCTAATAATCGGACATAAAAGGTGCGGTAGATGTTCAAATTGTCGGTACTCGCTGGCTTTGGGGTCAACAATAATGACCTGTACATCGCGCGTCCGTTGAAAGAGCATTAGCGATGCCAACATGGTGCGCGCCGCTTCCGATTTGCCTGAACCGGTTGTACCGGCGATGAGTACATGCGCCACGTCGGGCGCGGAGACGCGCAATAGAATTGGCATGCCGTCTACTGCTATGCCCAAAAGCGTGGTGCCCGCGACCGCGAGCGCTTGCGCCATTGCCGCGTCTTTTTGTACTTGAGCGCAAAGGTCAAGGAATTGTAAGGGCTGCACATCCTCGCGCGGAATCTCGATGTTGATTTGTCCGTTGGCGCGCGAAACACGCGCGGAGGAAGC
This sequence comes from Chloroflexota bacterium, assembly GCA_029778615.1. Lineage (GTDB taxonomy): Bacteria > Chloroflexota > Anaerolineae > UBA4142 > SHND01 > SHND01. Next base: position 4,960 of record JAKOPZ010000103.1, read on the forward strand.
ATTCAGTGCGAGCGCAATCTCTTCGGCGAGATTTTCGACTTTGGAAACTTTGGTGGTGGGGGAAGGGGAAACGTGAAATTGGACGGTGCGGGGTGTAACGCGCCCTCCGGTCACGCGCGCGGGCGCTTTGTGTGTGGCAAGAACATACTCAATTTTGTCCGCTTGATGATGCAGTTTTTGCCGATTCATTGGAAACTCCGTTTCCCACAGCTCCACTGTGGTAATCTCCGGCGCGGGCGCGTTGATAAAAAGTCAGAACACTTGTTCTGATTATACCGAACACTTGTTCTCAAGTCAAGAGGCGCGACCTTAAAAAATAAACCGCACCCTCTTTAGACGGGTGCGGTGAAAAGTAGCGTTCTGGAAATTCTCTACGCGCGTGGCTTTTCGTTTTTACACTTGGATAAAACAACAACCTGCACAAGTGCTTTAGGTTTTGGCGTCACAGCGGTTTTTGGGGAACTGAAAACAAAACGGCGCGAATCTATTTTCGCTGAAATGCTGCGGGAATAGATTCGCGCCGTTGCTTGATAAGCTTTTTACGCCGCCGCGCCGAGTTGGCGGATGACAAGAACGACTTTGCCCTGAATGGCAATGTTGCGCGGTTCGACTTCGATGGTTTTGTAACTGGGGTTGGCGGGAACGAGCTTGATGATGCCTTTTTCGCGGAAAAAGCGTTTGAGCGTTGTCTGTTGTTTGTCTTTAATCCACGCCGCGACAAGGTCGCCGTTGCGCGCTGTTTCCTGATGTTTCATTACCACAATATCGCCATCGTGAATGGACGCGTCAATCATCGAATCGCCTTTGACGTGCAGGGCGTACAAATTTTCACTGTCGCTTCCGCCCAATAGGTCGCGCGTCAGCGTAACGCTTTCATGGTCGGCTTCAAACGCGCTGGTCCCCGCTTCGGGAATTTCGATGGGTTTACCGGCGACGATTCGTCCGAGCAGAGGAATTTGAACAAAGCGCGGGTCGGCAATGGGCTTGCCGTTTCCCATCAAGCGCAAACCGCGCGAAACTTCTTTTTCGCGCGAAATCAGCCCCGCTTTTTCGAGAATGTTCAAGTTGTAATTTACAACGGACGTGGACGAAATGTTGACCGCTTGTCCGATTTCGCGGATGGTGGGCGGGCGTCCTTTGTCGCTGGTAAAGCGTTGGATATAGCTGTAAATCTGTTGTTGACGTTCGGACAGTGCCATACATTCCTCCCGACTCGTTTCCATAATCGCGCTTTAGCACGCGTGTTCGCATTATAAGCGAACACGCGTTCGATGTCAAGCTTTTTTGGAATGATTGCAAAACGCGTGCCTTTGCACACGAAATCCGGTAAGGCGACTGCAAAGTCCCTTGACAAGGATATGTCATTTCGAACCCCTCAATCCTTCGGGGTAAACTCTGTGAGAAATCTCGTTTGTCACGAAAGGTTGAGATTTCTCGCATCCGCTCGAAATGACAATTGGCGCGACTTTGCAGTTGCCTTGCGAAATCCGGTGCAAGCTCTTGAAAATCTGTTCGCTATCGTTTATACTCCCCCCATCCCTCTGAACCCTTCCTCTATCGCGCGGTGGCACTGCGTGGCGTGCGGCGAATGCAACTTTCCAAGGAGCCGAATGGATGAGATTCCTTTTGCGTGTTGCGGATTGGATTGACGCTTTGAGCGAGTATGCCGGAAAACTTTCGGCGCTGCTCGTGTTTCTCGTCGTCGTGGTCGGTTTTTACAATGTCGCCGCGCGTTACGTGGGCAGATTCGTGGGCACGCGGCTTACGTCGAACGTGTGGATCGAACTTCAATGGTACATTTATTCACTCCTCTTTTTTTTCGGATTCCCATATATTCTCAAGCATAACGTCAACGTCCGCATTGATATTTTTTATGTGAATTGGCCTCCGCGCGCGCGCGCGATTGTTGACCTCATCGGGAATCTCTTTTTTCTTATCCCATTTTGTCTTGTCGGACTGTATGCGACCTTCAATCCTGTAATGTCTTCGTGGGGGCGTTTGCCGGATGGCTCCTTTGGAACTTGGGAAGTTTCGCCGGACCCTGACGGCTTGCCGCGCGCACCCATCAAGTCCATGATTCTGGTCGCGTTTTTCTTGCTGCTCTTGCAGGGCATTGCACAGACAATCAAAGCGATTGCGATTCTTGTTGGTTATCCGACGCCCGAATGAGATGGCAAACAACTTGATTCGAATCGGGCGGCAATTGAAGAATGACCGCAAGCGCGTATGCCAACTTGCTCGACACGAGGTGTGCCGAAAATGACATTTGAATGGCTGGCAATTGCAATGTTCGTCGCGTTCTTTTTCGTCTTGATGTCGGGCTATCCGGTCGCGTTCGGATTTGCAGGCACGGCGCTCATCTTTGGCGCAATCGGTTTATCCGTCGGTGCGTTCAATCAAACGCTTTTGCTGTTGCTGCCGAATCGTTGGTTCGGTACCATGTCCGACACAACACTGCTGGCAATTCCGTATTTCATTTTTCTCGGCGCAGTGTTGGAAAAGTCAGGGCTGGCGGAAGATTTGCTCGAAACGGTAGGCGTTTTGTTTGGACCGGTCCGGGGCGGAATTGCGTTGGCAGTCGTGATTGTCGGCACACTCTTGGCAGCGACAACCGGCGTGGTGGCGGCGACCATTATCGCGATGGGTTTGATTTCGCTGCCCACGATGCTCAAGTATGGCTATGACAAACGCTTGGCGACGGGAGTCATTATTTCTGCCGGAACGTTGGCGCAAGTGATTCCGCCGAGTCTTGTGTTGATTGTGTTAAGCAGCCAAATTGGCGTGTCGGTGGGAGACCTCTTTCTCGGTGCGGTAATTCCCGGGCTGCTCCTTGCGGGCTCGTATGCGTTGTACGTAATTTTTGTGGGACTCGTCAGCCCCGAAAAAGCGCCCGCGCTGCCCCCGGAAGCGCGTACTTTGCGCGGCATGGCATTGTTGAAACGTTCGCTGCTCGCGCTGCTTCCGCCTGTCCTTTTGATTTTTGCTGTTTTGGGCAGCATCTTTTTCGGACTCGCCACGCCGTCGGAAGCGGGCGCGGTCGGTGCAGTCGGCGCCGTTCTGCTCACCGTTCTCAACCGTCGTTTTGGTTGGAAGATGATGTGGGATGCGGCGTATTCAACCTTGCGGACGACGACGTTAGTTTTGATGATTCTGTTTTGCGCGACGGTGTTTAGTTTGGTCTTTACGGGATTAGGTGGAAGTGAATTGGTGACGAGCTGGTTGGTCAATTTGCCGGGCGGCAAAATCGGGTACCTGATTATTTCAAATATTGTACTGTTCGTGATGGGAATGTTTCTCGAATTTATCGAGATTGCGTTTATCGCCATTCCGTTGTTGATTCCGGCGGCGACTGCGTTCGGAATTGATTTGGTGTGGTTGGGAGTCGTCTTTGGGGTCAACCTTCAGGTGGGATTCATTACGCCGCCCGTTGGCTTTTCGCTTTTTTATATGCAGAGTGTAGCGCCCAAAGAGGTGCCGACCATTGAAATTCATCGCGGCGCGCTTCCATTCATTGTCTTGCAAATCATTGTCATGGCAATCATTATTATCTTTCCTCAAACGGTGACATGGCTTGTAGATGTTTCTTTCAAGTAATTCCCCTTA
>JAKOPZ010000104.1 GCA_029778615.1 Chloroflexota bacterium
ATGCCTGCTCTATTACACGGAGGTGACTCCAGATACCGGACCGTTTAGCTTTGTGATGGGCAGCAATCGCTTTACAACGAGCGCGATAGAATACGCGACACGCAAAGCCAACGACCTTTCGCGCCTCGACCGCTGCGACCCCGAAACGCGCGCACAATTTTGGGCGCTTCCCTCGTTCTTCCAACACAAGTCAGAGTTTGGAAACGATTTAACCGACCCTACTCAAATGAACGCACTGCTCGCTAATGAGCGGCACTTTACTTCGGCGGAAGGCAACTTGATTTTCTTTGACAACAATGCGGGTGTCCATCGCGGCGCGCTGATAAAATCGGGGCACCGCGTCATTGTGCAAATTCTTATCGGCGGGTGAATTCTTTGTTTTCCGATGAGCTGGCACAATTGGCGCGCGGCATTCGACTCGTCGTTTTTGATTTCGACGGTGTTTTTACCGACAACGCGGTGTATGTGTTTCAAGACGGACGCGAAGTCGTGCGCTGTTATCGCGGCGACGGCATCGGACTGCGGGCATTAGAGCGCGTGGGCTTGACGCCCCTGATTCTGTCAACCGAAGTGAACCCGGTCGTACGCGCACGCGCAGAAAAATTGCGCGTGCGCTGTGTTCACGGCGTCGATGACAAATTGCGCGCGCTGCAAAACATCGCGGCGGAAATGGACGTGCCGCTCGCGCAGTGCGCGTATGTGGGAAATGACGTGAATGATGCGGACTGTCTGCGCGCGGTCGGTTTCCCTATCGTCGTACAAGACGCGCATCCCGACGTAATTCCGTTGGCGCGCTACCAAACGAAAACGCGCGGCGGGTACGGCGCCGTGCGCGAGGTTTGCGATATGTTTGTCGAAATCCTCAAGTCGGGAAAACGTTTTTCATGAACGCGCGGGATTTGTTTGACGTGCGCGAGCGCGTCGTCGTCGTCACAGGGGGACTGGGACAGCTCGGACGCCAATTCACATTGGCGCTGGTGGAGCGCGGCGCACGCGTCGCCGTCCTCGACCTTATCCCCAATCCTTCGCGCGTAGCCGGACGCTTTGGTGAACACGCGGGCAATGAGAATTTGTTTTTTGTGAACACAGACGTTACGCAGCGCGAGTCCGTACAACACGCGCTCGACGAGATTACCGCACATTGGAGTACTCCATTTGGGCTTGTGAACAATGCGGCGTTGGATTCACCACCCGATGCGCCTGCGTCCGAGAATGGTCCGTTTGAATCCTATCCCGACGCGTCGTGGGACAAAGTGATGGATGTAAATGTCAAAGGCGTCTTTCACTGTTGCCAAGTTTTTGGTGGCGCCATGACGGAAGCGGGGCGCGGTTCAATCATCAATATCTGTTCCATCTACGGTTTGGTCTCACCAGATCAGCGGTTGTACGAATACCGCCGCCGCGACGGCACAACCTTTTTCAAGCCCGTCGCTTATTCGGTTTCCAAATCCGCGCTCTTGAATTTGACGCGCTATCTCGCGACGTATTGGGCGCCGCAGAATGTGCGCGTGAACACCTTGACCTTCGCGGGCGTATTCAATTCGCAAGACGCGGAATTTTTGAAAAACTATACCGCAAAGGTCCCGCTCGGGCGAATGGCGCGCGAAGATGAATACAACGGCGCGGTAATTTTTTTAATCTCGGATGCATCGTCGTACATGACTGGTTCCAATCTTGTGATGGATGGCGGTTTTACGGCATGGTAAATTCATTGATGGAAAATCTCATTCCCGAATTCATCCCCAATTGGATTGACGGCGCGCAAGTGACCGCACGCGCCAACCAACAATTTGAAAAAATAAATCCACATGATGGACATGTACTGACACGCGTCGCGCGCTCGCGCGCCGCAGATATTGACGACGCGGTGACCGCTGCACAGCGCGCACACCGCGCGTGGGCGGATGTTCCACCTGTGCGGCGCGGCATGATGCTCCACGATGTCACGATGGCGCTGAAACAAAATCGCGAAACGATGGCGCGCATCGTGGCATTGGAGACGGGCAAGTCATACAAACTCGCGTTGGGCGAAACGGACGGCGCGATTGAACTCGGAATTTTTTATGCGAGCGAAGGACAGCGCTTGTATGGTCGAACGACGACGAGCGGCGCGCCGAACCGGTACGCAATGACCGTACGCCAGCCGTTGGGCATTGCGGGTCTCATTATTGCGGCGAATACGCCCATCGCGAACACGGCATGGAAAGTGTATCCCGCGCTTGTTTGCGGCAACGCGGCGATTTTGAAAGCGGCAGAAGACACGCCCGCGACCTCGTGGTATTTCGGCAAACTCGCGCACGAAGCAGGTTTGCCGCCCGGAGTGCTAAATATCGTTCACGGTTACGGCGAAGAGGCGGGCGCGCCGCTCGTCGCGCATCCGAACGTGGATGTCATCAGTTTCACGGGTTCGACCGTGGTTGGCAAATTCATTGCGCGCACGGCGGGCGAACGTCTTGCGCGCGTGTCGCTCGAACTTGGCGGCAAGAACGCGCTCGTCGTTTGCGATGACGCGGATTTGGAAAACGCCGCCAAGTGGGTCGTGCTTTCCGCATTCAGCAATGCGGGACAGCGCTGCGCGTCTGCCACGCGTGTCATCGTGTTCGACGCGGTGTATGACAAGTTTTGTGAAATGCTCATCACGCGCGCAAACACCTTGCGCGTGGGTCCGAGCGACGACGATGATTTTGGACCGGTGATTAACGCGACCCAATTGGATTGTATGGAAGACACTGTTGCGCGTGCGCGCGAACATGGCGCGCGTATTTTGTGCGGCGGCGCGCGGCTCCGGGACGACGCGCATCGTGACGGCTTTTACATGTCACCGACAATTCTCGACAACGTGGACGCGCGCGCGGAAATTTCGACGACAGAATTATTTGGACCCATCACGTGTTTATATCGCGTCAAAAATTTTCAAGAGGCGTTGACGCTCGCGAACGATTCGCCGTACGGACTGACCGCCAGCATTCATACGCGGAATGTACATCGCGCGATGCAGTTTGTCCAAAAAGTCCAAGTCGGTGTCGTTACGGTAAACGCGGGAACGTACGGCAGTGAACCCCACATGCCGTTTGGCGGCGTCAAGCAGTCGGGCAACGGTTCGCGCGAACCAGGCACCGAAGCGTTGGACATTTATTCGAATTTGAAAGATGTCTATTTCCAACTCGACCCAAATTCGCTCTAGTGGGCGTGCATCTGTTCAGAGAAAATGCTGCTTGAATCTCTTTTGACCATCGTCTTTTTTTTGCTTCTCACGCTGATTGGACTCGGACCCGCGCTGTGGTTTTTGCGAGGGCGCCCGGTGGGCTTGGCGTACGCGTTCGGCATGGCTCCCGCGCTTGGCACAGCGATTGTGGGATTGCTCGTATTTCCACTCGCTCGTTTTGTCGCGCCGGTCGAGAATTGGGCAGAGGGACTGCTGTTTGTTTTGAGTGCGGGCAGCATCCTGATAACTGTTCGTGTGTTCGACCTGTACAGGAAGCAGTTGTCAGAACTGGACAAAAAACGCGCGACGTTTGTGGTTGTTTTTGTTTTGTTGTGCGCTCTCGGCTTGCTTGCGCCGTTGGTCTTGCGCGGAATCCAGTACGCGATTTTTCGTTCCAATCCAAGCGACTCGCTTTTGTACATGTCGCTTGCGTCGTCCTTGCAGCAAGTTCCGTGGACAACTCTACTGCACGGCGCGGAATACTCGCAGCAAAACCTAGAGGGGCTGCAAGCGCTCGCGCGCGTTTCTCCGACGTCACTATTTACCGCGCGCATGGTGGTGCTGCCTCTCGCTTTGAACAAACCTGCGTTCCTGGCGTGGCTCGCTTCGATTTCGAACGAGCCCGTGTACCGTCTTTTTTTGGCGCATCATATATTGGCAATCATGACGAGCGTGCCTCTATTGTTGGTCATGCAAGACCAGCTGCGCTTGCCCGCGCGCATTAAATTTCTGGGTGCGGCGGCAATCGTTCTCGGGTTCTGGATGTGGTTCACGCTCGAGTCGGACGCGGGCTATGAAATCAGCGCGATGCCGCTTTTGTTTTTGTTTGTGTTGGCGTGGATGCGTTTGGAGCAAGAGCCGACACAGCTGTTTTCCAGAATGCGGCTATTGCTCGTTATTGCGGGCGCTGCCATCGTCACGTTTTATTTTCCGTACGTCGCCGTAATCGTCGTCGCGTTCGTGCTCTACTATGGATACACGGCGCTGCAACAGCGCACTCTACGCCCTGCGCTCTATCACGCGGCAACACTCGCGGGTATCCTGCTCGTGTTGTTGGTGACGGGTCAACTCGATTTCTACATTTATAACGTCGCGTATTTGGTGTTGAACCAGAACAACGGAATTGCAAATCCCAGCCCTGTTGCGAATGTCATTCGCCAAGGTAAATTTGCTGCCTTTTGGGGGCTCGGCGTCGGCGATAACTTGCCCCGTTCCGTAAATTTTCTCAGCCGCCCGGTGTCATGGCTTTTGCAGGCGTTTGGATTATTTTTGACCATCGCGTTTGGCGTTTCCGCGTGGATGCACTTGCGCTCCGCATCCAAGGCGCCGTCGCGGATTGTCTTTATGTTGTGCGCGAGCGGTATCCTCTTGGCGCTTTGGTTTATTTGGCGCAGCAACGTTCTGCTCAGCGGTCGGCTGTTTAGTTACACCTATCCCTATTTTGTGCTCGGCGTGCTGCTCATTCTCAACGCGCCGCTCACCGGCTGGTGGCAGCGCGCAATCACGCTGGGCGTCTCGCTTTGGCTCGTCAGCCAGATTGCGATGACCTTTTATCTGCCCTATGCTTTGAACCCGAATGCGAATTTTAGGAACGCGAGTGTGAGCAAACGGCATGAGTACGACCTTGCTGCAATTACGCGTGAACTGGATGCGCGTTCGCCGCAGCATTTGCTTGTCAACATTCCGCGCGAGAACGATTGGCCCTTTGCGTATTATTGCATGTTGGTATTCAGCGCCTATCCTGCGCATTTTCAAAGCGGTATTGTGGTAGACAATAGTTTGACGCCGCGAAATTTTTGGCTCCCGACATCTGGCGAGCTGCCCGATTATGCCGTCGTCGCAAAGGATGTGGATTACTTTGGTCCCAAAGGATTGGGCGAACCAATTGCCGCGACGAATGACCTTGTTCTCTATCGCATCACGACGGCGGATTCAAAACTGATACAGGCGCAAGAGGAGGCGATACAGTTGTCCGAGCAGCACAAACCTTTTTTCCACAGCGACGTGCAGCCACTTTGGCATCCTTGAACAGGAGCGGAATACGAGATTCGTCGTGACGACAAGTTTGGGATTTCTCTATGCGCGCCGCGCGTGCAAGTGGAAAGGCGGCGGGTGAGCGCAATGGCGCAGCCGTCCGTTGTGGCATTGATTCCCGCGCGTTCGGGGTCAAAACGCGTGCCTCACAAAAACATTCGCGCGTTGGCAGGACATCCTTTGCTCGCGTACACGATTTGCGCCGCGCGTGACAGCGGAATTTTTCAGGCGGTCATCGTCTCCACCGATTCCGACGAATATGCCGCGCTCGCCCAGCAGTACGGCGCACAGGTGCCGTTTTTGCGCCCCCCCGAATTGGCGGGCGATGTCTCACCCGACATCGAGTGGGTTGAATTCACACTGAAACGATTGAAAGAACAGGGACAGCATTTCGACTGCTTTAGCATCCTACGTCCGACAAGTCCATTTCGACAACCCGAAACCATTCAGCGCGCGTGGCGCGAATTTTTGAGTGAACGCGGTGTGGACTCACTGCGCGCGGTGGAAAAAGCAAAACAGCATCCAGGCAAGATGTGGGTTGTGCGCGGCAAGCGCATGATGCCGCTGCTCCCCTTGTCGCCGACCGAGCAGCCGTGGCACAGCAGCCAATACCAAGCGCTGCCCGAAGTGTATGTGCAAAACGCGAGTTTGGAGATTGCATGGACGCGCGTCGTACTGGAGGAACGTACCATCGCGGGAAACACGGTGATGCCTTTTTTTACAGATGGCTACGAAGGGTTGGACGTGAACCAAGAACAAGATTGGTGGTATGCCGAAACGCTCGTGCAGCGCGGGCTCGCAGTGCTGCCGAAAATTACGCGGCACGGGGAGCGTGTAGACTCATGAATCCGCCCGCTGCATACCAGACAATTATTTTTACGCACATTCCCAAAGTCGCGGGCATGACGGTGCGGCAGATTGTGCAGTTTCAATATCCGCCGGAACAAGTTTTTACAATTTTCGCTTACACGGATGAGTCTTTGCAAACTTTTGTGGGTCTGTCTGAAATTCAAAAACAAAGATTGCGAGCAGTTCAAGGACATATCGGCTTTGGGGTTCATGATTATCTGGGGCAGCCCGCCACCTATTTTACGCTGCTGCGCGACCCAGTAGAACGCGCCATCTCGTACTATTATTTTATCCGCCGCCATCACCAACACTCCAAACACAAACTATTGGTAGAAGGAAACATTGGGCTGCGCGAATACGTCGAGCGCGAAATTTCAGCCGTAGGGACAGACAATGAACAAACGCGCTTTTTGGGCGGCGGCTTGAACTGCGGCGAAGATATTCCGTATGGACAAGTCACGCGCCAAGTTTTGGAAAATGCGAAAACGAATTTGAAAAGGCATTATTCCGTCGTCGGCTTGACCGAAAAATTTGGCAAGACATTGCTGCTGCTGCAGCGCACGTATGGATGGCGAATTCCGCTGTCTCACAACCAAAACGTCGGAACCAATCGCCCATCTTTACATGAAATTGATTCCGAAACACTCGCGCTGCTGCGCCAGTGCAATCAACTCGACTATGAGTTATATGCGTTTGCTCAAGATTTATTTGAGCAGCAGGTTGCCGCGCGCGTGCCAAATATCAATCTGGCGTTGTTTCAGTATCAACTGAAAAACCGCGCGAGAACTTGGAAGCGGTCGCTGAACGGTTGGCGTGTGCGCTAGATAAAATCTGCTTGTCTCTCAATGGGAAATTAATCTGTATGCCCGACATTTACCTTATTCCTCAAATCGAATTTACACGCGTCGAGTCCGCCGCCCTTGACCGCTTTCAACGCGTGCCGCTGCTCGCGAACATGGCGCGCGCCAATGCGTTGGCAATGGTCAAGCGCGCGGGTTCTGGGCATCTCGGCTCGAGTTTTAGCGCGATGGACATTGTTACGTGGCTTTACTATGAAGAAATGAATCTCCGCGCGCTCGGCTGGGATAGTTCAAATCGCGATATTTATTTTTCATCCAAAGGACATGATGTGCCCGGGCTCTATGCGGTCTTGTACGCACTCGGCGTCATTCCCTACGACCGCTACATTCGCTTACGTCGTTTCGGCGGACTAGATGGGCATCCCGACGTTGGCGTCCCCGGGGTGGAAGCAAATTCGGGTTCGCTGGGCATGGGCATTTCAAAAGGCAAAGGGATGGCGTGGGCGAAACGCTGGCGCGGCAGCGACGGACGCGTGTTTGTTATGACTGGCGATGGGGAACTGCAAGAGGGGCAAAATTTCGAAGCGCTGCAGACGGCGGTTCAGCAGCAGCTGGGCAATTTGATTGTCATCGTAGACCATAACAAGGTTCAATCCGACAAACTCGTTTCGGAAATCATTGACCTCGGGGATTTAGAAAATAAATTTCGCGCGTTCGGCTGGCGCGTGGCGCGCATTGACGGACACAATGTCCGCGCGTTCGCGGAAACTCTGACCCAGCTGCGCGACCGCGAAGGACAACCTAAAATCATCATCGCCGATACAGTAAAAGGCAAAGGTGTTTCGTTTATGGAACACCCGCGCGCGTTGCAAGACGCGAACGGCTTGTATCCGTTTCACGCGGGCGCGCCGAATGATGAAACGTTCCAACGCGCGTACGATGAACTCATCGAAAAAATCAATTCCGCGCTCGATGCGTTCGACCTCGCACCGCTCTTGCTCAAACTCGTCCCGCCCGAACCGAGCGAAAGCAGCAAACCCATTATGCTGTTGGGCGAACCCGTGAGTCAAGCTGCCGCCGAAAAGATTCGGAGCGGCGTGTCGGATGAGTACGTCGCTGTCGCCTACGGACAAGCGCTGGTCGAACTCGGTGCCAAGCATCCCGAACTCGTCGTTCTGGATGCCGACCTCGCTTCGGACTGTCGCCTGCGCGGCTTTGAGCAAGCGTTCCGCGAACGGTTCATCGAAAATGGGATTGCCGAGCAGGATATGGTTTCGATGGCGGGGGGGTTGGCGCGTCTGGGCATGTTGCCCGTCGTCAATTCGTTTGCCAGTTTTCTCGCCGCGCGCGCGAATGAACAAATCTACAACAACGCGGGCGAACAGACCAAAATCCTTTACGGCTTGCATTACGCGGGTCTGATTCCTGCAGGTCCCGGCAAATCGCACCAAAGTATTCGCGACATTTCACTGCTCGCCGCGCTGCCCAACATGACGATTGTCCAACCGTGCAATGCGGTGGAAACCAAATTGTTTGTAGAATATTGTGTTGAACGCGCGCAAGAAAACTGTGCGCTGCGCCTGGTGATTGGTCCTTCGCCGCGCAAGCTGCAATTGCCTGCAAAGTATGAATTGCAAGTCGGCTGTGGGGTCGAATTGGCGGCGGGAACAGATGCCGTTCTCTTTGCGTATGGCCCCGTCATGCTTCACGAGGCACTGCTGGCGTCCGAGCTTTTGGGCGAACGCGGGTTCGCTTTGCGCGTGGTGAACATGCCGTGGTTAAATCGCTTTGACCGCGCGTGGCTCGCACGCACCGTGTCTGACATGAACTATATTTTTGTTTTGGATGACCACTCGCCTATCGGAGGGTTGGGCGACCAATTGCAGAGCGCATTACTGGAGAGTATGCTCTGGAATGACAGGCGCCTCACAAAATTCGGTGTCGAAGGGTATCCTGCGTGCGGCACGCCGCAACAGGCGTTGCATTTTCATCAACTCGACGGCGCGTCCCTTGCCGCGCGCATTTTGCAGCGAGTCAAGCAGGGAAAGGTCAACTGATGCTGAAACGCGTCGAACAAAAGTTGAAAGCGCTGCTTCCCGTCCGCGCGCCGAATTCGGCGCGCGGACGCGTTGCGCCTCCGTTCGATTGGCAGCCCGTTTTACGGCGTGACGCGGCAGCGTGGCGCGCCGCTCGCGCGCGAGCGCGAACGGGTCCGCGTGTACTCGTCGGCACCACGGTCGGCGGATACGCGGCAGGCACTCTGGTCGAAAGTCTTTTGGCGGTTGCGCTGACGCTGCGCGGTGCGAACGTGGAAATTCTCTTGTGCGACCACGCGCTCTCTGGCTGCCAACAAGCGATGATTTCAAATCTGCGCGCGGAAGCCATCGCCGCGCACGGACCTCAGCGCAAGCTGTGCCCCGCGTGCTTTGGCGCAGGCGATGCTTTGTATCGCGCGTTGGGGCTGCGTATTCATCGTCTGGGCGACAATGTGAGCGCGGCGGAACGGCGTCAAGCCGACGCGTGCGCCGAAAAAATTCCGCTCGACGCGATTCCCCAATTCACCGACGACGGTTTGGCGATTGGGGAGCACGCGTACGCGGGCGCCCTGCGCTATTTTGCGCGCGGCGACTTGGGCGACGAGGAATTGGCGGAACCGATTCTGCGGCGTTATTTTCACGCAGCGCTGCTCACCACGGCGGCAGTGAAAAAGTTACAGCAGGCGCGGCGCTTTGAACATTCCGTATTTCATCACGGCTTGTACGTGCCGCAAGGCATTCTGGGTCAAGTGGCGCGGCAAGAAGGAGTGCATGTTGTCAATTGGGCGCCGGGCTATCGCAAGCAGCGTTTTATCTTTACCCACGACGAGACGTACCATCATGCGCTCTTGGCGGAGCCCACCTCGAATTGGGAAGATATCGGATGGAATGCGACTCTCGAAAAGGACACGCTGGATTATCTCAAGAGCCGTTGGCAAGGCACACGCGATTGGATTTGGTTTCATGAAAAACCGCAAGAGGAATTGTCAGCGATTGCGGCGCAGCTCGGAATTGATTTCAGTCGTCCGACAATTGGGATGTTGAGCAACGTGATGTGGGACGCGCAGCTGCACTATCGCGCCAACGCGTTCGCGAACATGTTGGAGTGGACCTTGAGCACTCTCCGTTACTTTGCAACGCGCCCAGAATTGCAGTTACTGATTCGGATTCACCCTGCTGAAATTCGCGGTACGATTCCATCGCGTCAGCCGCTGCTGGCAGAAATTGAAAAAGCGTTTCCGCAGCTGCCAGCCAATGTGTTTGTTATTCCCCCAGAGAGCCAGACCAGCACGTATGCGGCGATGCTGCCCTGCAACGCAATTTTGATTTACGGCACCAAGACGGGGGTGGAGCTCGCGAGTTTGGGACTGCCCGTAATCGTCGCGGGGGAAGCATGGGTACGCAACAAAGGATTGACACTGGACGCAAGCAGCGCGGACGAGTATTTTCGTTTGTTGGACAAACTGCCGCTGCCCGCGCGTCTGGACGCCTCGACGACGCAGCGCGCGCGGAAATACGCGTATCACTTTTTCTTTCGCCGCATGATTCCACTTGGCATGTTTGAGCCACTGACCGGCGCGCCACCGTACCGCCTCAATATAGCGGCTCTTGACGAGCTGCGTCCGGGCAAGAGCGAGGGATTGGACATTGTCTGCGATGGGATCCTCAACGGCAGCGAGTTTATTTATCCCGCCGAAAACAGCGCGGAACATTTCGACTGAATTATGAACACTTTTCGCGTATTGCCCGGGTTGAAACGCCGCGCGGGCAAGTTGATGCGGCGCGCGCGCGGCTTGCGCTCAAATGACACTGCGACGCGACCGAACGAGGCGGTGACATCGCCCCCGAACGGTTTGGAGGAGCATGTCATCGCGAACGCGCGGCTGCTACTTCCAAGCGGAAACAGACTGCCGCTCTTTCTCAAGCACAATCCGCAGTACAACGCCAATCTGCCGCGCATCGCCAAACATGTCAAGGCAAAATACTCTGCGCTGACATTGATTGATGTAGGCGCGAATGTCGGCGACACGGTTGCTTTTTTGCGCGCAGAGGCGCACTTTCCGATTTTGTGCGTTGAAGGGGATGAGCAATTCTTTTCGATTCTGCAAAAAAATCTACAGCAGTTCGCGGATGTGCAAGCGGTGCAAGCGTACGTCGGCGTCACAACGGAAACGGCTCCGCTGGAAATCAAGCATAACGCGACAACCGCACAGCTGGTGCCTTCCTCATCGACAACAGACCTGCAAATGCGAACTCTCACCGATATTCTGGCGCAGTATCCCGCATTTGCTCAAGCGAAAATTCTAAAGATTGATACTGACGGCTATGATGGTCAAGTGCTGCGCGGGGCGCGGGCTTATCTCGAAGCGGTCCAGCCCGTTGTTTTCTTTGAGTATATGCCCGATGAGCTTGCCGCGTTCGGCGACGATGGATTGAGTCTCTTTCCGGTTTTGCATGCGGCGGGCTATCGCGACGCGTTGATTTATGATAATGCGGGCGATTTGATGCTGTCGCTCCGCGTGGATGACGCTTTGCGCTGGCAAGAGCTGCATATCTATTTTTCGGGGCGTCGCGGTTTGCGTTATATGGATTTGGCAGTTTTTGTGGAGCAAGACCGGGATTTATTCGAGAACGTGCGTGCAGCCGAGTTGGAATTCAGTCGGCGCGGGCGCACCGCGTGAGCGCGCACCCGCATATGGCATTGCAAGCATGGGTCTAAAGATTGGTATCGGCGTGGGTGATACCGCGCTTGGCAGCGCAGGGGGACTCGATGTATACACGCGCACGCTCGTCGAAGCGCTCGACGAGCACGAACACACCAACCAGTACTTTGTGCTCTTGCGTGAAAAAGGCAAGCGCGCCGAGAGCCGCGCGCGTGAAGCATGGTTGGATAGAAAATGGTCGCGCAATGTTCGCTTTATCATCGTGCGCGACCACGCACTGCCGCCCACGCGCCGCGAAATCTGGCAACGCCGTATCCTTCGGCGCTTACGGATGGAGCCGCCGCAAATTCCCGACACTGTTGAAGAATATCGCGCGTACCAAATAGACCGCTTACGTTTAAACTTGGTCCATTTTCCGCGCACTGCAATCAGCCCGCTGTGTTTGGGGACGCCCGCACTACTCACCTTTTTTGACTTGCAGCACGAATATTTCCCCGAATTTTTCACGCCTGCCGAAAGGTTGGGACGCACTACTCATTTCCGGGCAGCAATCGCCAAAGCGCGCCATATCATTGCCCCGTCGGAATACACCAAGCACACGCTAAATGAAACTTACGGTGTGCTAAATTCCAAAATGAGTGTCGTGCCCGTCGGCATCTCTCGGTCCTTTCAGCGCGTTCCGCCGCACGAAATTGAACGCGTGCGTGCCAAATACAATCTGCCGCAAGAATTTATTTTCTATCCCGCGAATCCGTGGCGGCATAAAAATCATCAGCGGTTGTTTCAGAGTCTGCGCCTGTACCGCGAACGCTACGGACAAGCGCCCAAGTTGGTTTTGTCGGGACGCTTGCGCGGCGAACAGTTGGATGCGCTTTCACTCGCCGAGCAAGAAGGTGTCGCCGACCTTGTAATTGATTTGGGCTTTTTCCCGCGCGCGGACAGTGCCGCGATTTTCAGCGCGGCGACAATGTTGGTGTTTCCTTCGCTGTTTGAGGGGTTCGGAATTCCGTTGATTGAAGCAATGGCGTGTGAATGTCCAATCGCCGCCGCGGATGCAACCGCGATTCCCGAATGTGTGCAAGACAGCGCGTTGCTTTTCAATCCGCTCGACGTGAACGAAATGACGGACGCAATCTATCGGGTAATGAACGACGCGACTTGGCGCGCAACCCTTGTGGCGCGTGGACGCGTGCGCGTGCAGCGTTATCACTGGGAACGGGTCATCCCGGAATTACTTTTGGTGTATCGCCAAACTATGTTACTATCCCAGACCGGGCAAACGTAATGACCAAAAGCACTCTTGTTTCGCCAAATCAACGCTGGAACAAATTGACCCGGCGCGCCCGGCGCGAAGGCGTCAAGGGCTTGGCGCGCTGGGGCGCGGAATGGCTGTACTGGAACGGGAGACTTTATCGCGCCGTCACTCCCACAACACTGGAACAATGGCGCCTCGCGCTCAAGTACAATAGCCCATTCAAAAAATACGGCATCCACGCGCCCATCATTGTTTATCAAATGGGCAAAGTTGCATCCACTTCCGTCTATAATTCGCTTCGGGCGCTGGACTTGGATGTGCCTGTTTATCATCTGCACTTTTTGAATGACCTTGAAGCGCATGAAGAGGAACTCGCGCGCCTGTATCGTCCCGAGCACGGGGGACGCCAGATGATTCGCATTGCGCGAGAATTACGCGCCCAAATGCAGGATGCCCCACGTCAAAAGTGGAATCTCATTAGTCTGGTTCGCCTGCCCATCCCACGCGCCATTTCGGGCTATTTCATGAAACTGGAGCATTACTTTCCCGCATTTCAAGAGCGGCTCGCACGCGGTGAATTGACCATCCGAGAAATTGCCAATTACTTTGCCGAAGAGTATCGCGACCGTATGCCCGATTTTTGGTTTGAACAACAGGTTCAAGCCCTGTTTGGAATTGATGTCTATGCGAGCGAATTTCCCAAAGCACGCGGCTTTCAGATTTATGAACAAAAGAATATCCGTTTACTTGTGATTCGAGCGGAAGATTTGAATCGGTGCGCTGTGGAGGCAATGCGCGCATTTCTTGGTCTCGCCAGTTTTCAAGTGATGAACAAAAATCTGGCTGAAGAAAAAAAATATGCCGGTGCCTATCAAGACTTTCAACGCGTGTTGCGAATGCCGCCAGAATATGTTCGGCAAATGCACGATACCCAGTACGCGCAACATTTTTATACGCAGGAAGAATTGAATGCAAGCGTCCAAAGATGGACATGAACAGAATGGCTCAAGAGACAAGTGTCTTGTGCTCTTGACTCGCTAGACCTCGGGCATATCTTGTTGCGCGCATCCATCATTCGGAAAAAAGAATGGCAAATCATGCAGTGTCAGTCAGCTCACGACGTTTCGCCAAAATTGTGAATCGGCTTAGGCGAGACGGCGTCAGTACACTTCCCAACTGGGCAATGGATTGGGTTTATTGGAAGGGTGGTCTTTACCAAATTCCAAGATTGCATGAATTGCGCGCCAAGTACAAATACAATCGCCGCACAAAAAAATTCGGTATACAGGACCCCGTTCTCGTGTACCAAATGGGCAAGGTCGGTTCGAGCTCAATTTATTATTCTTTGCTGAGACTGGACTTGGATGTTCCCATTCACCAGATTCATTTTTTAAACCACATTGACCATTACGAGCAATGGATGCGGAGTACGATGCCGAATAATACTGCCGCGCCCAAGCTGTTCGGACTTGCGCGAAGCATCCGCCGCGAGTTAGACAGCGCACCCGGACGGCGGTGGAATCTAATCAGTCTGGTGCGCGCACCGATTCCGCGCGCAATTTCCAGTTTCTTTCAGAATTTGGATGCCGCTTTCCCATCCTACCGTCAACGCGTAGCAGAGAATCAGCTGACCGCGCGCGAGATTGCAGACTTTTTTGTGAATCAGTACTATGACATTCTGCCCCAACAATGGTTTGACACCCAAATCAAAGCTGTATTTGGGATTGACGTTTATGCCAGCGAATTTCCGAAAGCGCGCGGCTATCAGATTTATGAACAAGACAACATTCGCCTAGTTGTTATTCGAATGGAGGATTTAAGGTCGTGCGCAGCAGAGGCGATGCACGAATTTCTGGGGATTGCCGATTTTCAACTTGTTAATAAAAATATCGGCGACGAAAAAAAATACGCGGACTTGTATCGTGAGTTTCGGCAGCTCTTGCGCTTGCCGCCGGAGTATGTTCAGAAAATGCACAGCACCCAGTACGCGCAGCATTTTTACACTGTTCAAGAACTAGCCGAGAGTGTGCGTCAATGGCTTTAGGATGCGTAAGGCAAGCTTGATTTTCAGCGGCGAGCAAATCAGAAATGCGAGCACAGCAATCAGAACGCCATCTTGACTCGCAACGGACATTTCGTTGAATATGACATCGCAAGGAAAGTGGAGCAAGCTACAAAGCCGTGTTGCGCGCGAGGGGTTTGGCGCCGTCCCGCGTTGGGCAGTAAATAGTCTGTATTGGAACGCTCAACTGTATCGCATTCCCGGCTTGCCCGAACTCCGCACCGCATACAAATACAACCGGCGCGCGAAAAAATTCGGCATTCAAGACCCGCTTATCGTTTATCAGATGGGCAAGGTCGGTTCGAGTTCACTCTATCGCTCTCTGCTGGCAATGGATTTGGATGTCCCTGTATACAAAATCCATTTCCTGAACCATCTGGAGCAGAAAGAACAATGGATGAGCCAAGCCATGCCGGAAAATTCTGACGGGTTCCGCATGTTCGCGCTGGGGAAACAGCTTAGGAGCGAAATGGAACGCAACCCGCACAAAGCTTGGAATCTAATAAGCATGGTGCGCGCGCCCGTTCCGCGCGGTATTTCCGGTTTCTTTCAAAATTTGGAAGCAACCTTTCCATCGTTTCGCCAAGTCAACGCGTACAACAAATTGACGGCGCGTGAACTGGTTGACTATTTTGTCAACACTTATTATGACCGCGTCCCAAATGAATGGTTTGACGCGCAGGTAAAAGACTTGTTTGGAATTGACGTATATGCGACTGAATTTCCCAAAGCGCGCGGCTATCAAATTTACATCAAGGACAATATCCGATTGTTGGTCATCCGTCTGGAGGATTTGAATCGCTGCGTAAGCGATGCCATGCGCGAGTTCCTTGGCATTCCCAATTTTCAGCTCAAGACTGAAAATGTTGGTGAGCAAAAAAAATACGCCGAGCTCTATCGCGATTTTCTCCACACGCTGCGACTGTCACCGGAACGGCTGGCACTCTGGCACGATTGTCAATACGCGCAGCATTTTTACACAAGACAAGAGTTGGCGAAAAGTGTCGAGCGGTGGGTGTAAAACTCTAGCAAATACTCTATGAGTACTTTGTCAAACGTTGAAACGCAAGGGCGCTGGAACAAGCTGAAAAATCGCGTCGCCAACGAAGGCGCTGCGAGTCTTGCGAAATGGGCAGCGCAATGGATATATTGGAATGGGCGCTTGTATTACTTGGCGCATCCGCCCAATCGTGAGCATCTGCGCCTTGCCTATAAATATCGTCGTCGCAATAAAAAGTACGGAATCCATGAGCCAATCTTGGTTTATCAAATGGGCAAGGTTGGGTCCACTTCTGTCTACAAATCGTTGGTGGCACTGGATTTGGATGTGCCGGTTGACCAAACGGTCTCTCTAAATCGCCTTGATATACGCGAACAGTGGCTTTTGCAAGCCAACCCCATTGACACCGTTGCGCTGGAAACTTTAGCGCGCGACCGTCGGATTCGGCGACACATTGAGGAACGTCCAAATCAAAAGTGGAACATTATTTGTTTGGTACGCGCGCCACTGCCGCGCGGGATTTCGGCTTTTTTTCATAATATGGGAGCAACCTTTCCCGGCTATCACGAACGACGGGCGCAGAATGACTTGACAGCGCGCGAACTCGTCGAATATTTTGTTAACCACTACTTTGACAACATTCCGAACGAGTGGTTTGACCGCGAACTCCGGGCGCTGTTTGGAATTGATGTATTCGCAACCGAATTCCCCAAGTCTCGTGGGTACAGCTTTTATGAAAACGAACGCTGCCGCGTCCTATTGATGCGCTTGGAGGACTTGGAGCGTTGTGCGGCGCCCGCGTTATATGAATTTCTGAAGATTCCCAACTTTGAATTGTTGAAAGCCAATACCGGCGAGCAGAAAGAGTACGGCGAATTGTACCGCGAGTTTCTTGCTATTCTTCGTGTGACGCCGGAATGGCTCACGCCGTGGCACGAATCGCGCTATGCGAAACATTTTTACACGCCAGAAGAGTTGGAGAAAAGCGCGCAACGCTGGACATCTTTTTCTTTGGCTCCGAATCAACCGGCGCGGGTCTGACAAGCGTGACAACGCACCGACGCGTAAATATATCTTTTTGTCGTAGGCACAAATTCATTGAAAATTTCCATCGTTACACCCTCGTTCAATCAAGCCCGCTATCTCGAAGCAACCATCCTGTCGGTCTTGAATCAGGATTATTCCAATGTCGAGTACATTGTCATTGATGGCGGCAGTACGGATGGTTCGGTTGACATTATCCAAAAATATGCAGACCGTTTGACGTATTGGGTGAGCGAACCCGACAGCGGACAGTACGATGCGATTAACAAAGGGTTCGCGCACGCGACGGGCGACATCATGGCATGGCTCAATTCCGACGATATGCTCTTTCCGTGGGCATGTCGTGCGGTGGCACTCGTGTTCCAGCAAATGCCGCACATCGAATGGTTGACCAGCAACTATTTAATGAGTTGGACGCGCACGGGGATTGGTAACACAGCTGCGACGGCGAATGGTTTTTCGAAACGGTCATTTTACGCCGGACGCAACTTGAATCTTAACCACTATTATCATTCCTTTATTCAGCAAGAGTCTACATTTTGGCGACGCAGTTTGTGGGAACGTATCGGGAGCCATTTGGACGTTGAGCTGGATTATGCCGCGGATTTCGATTTGTGGGCGCGTTTTTGGCAATTTACCGAGCTGGCAACTTTGACCGCACCGCTCGGCGGAATGCGTTTTCATACAGAACAAAAGACGGCGCGTGACGCCGCGCGCTATACGCGTCAAGCAGAATCTGTTTTGCGGCGACATGGTTACAAAGGCAGCCCATCGCGGCTGTCTCTCTTGTTGCGGAAAGGTTTGCGGCGTATTCCTTACGTGAGGCGGTTTATTGGAGACCGCGCGCGCATGGTCGGCATCGAATCGGCAACGGAAAAAGTTTTCGAGTACTGGGTGCCAATTATTTAACTGACGGGTGTACAGACGTGATAATTGATGTTAACGATTTGCCGCCACCACCGGCGGGACGTGCGGGATTCCCATGGACAGAAGGCAGTCCGCCGTTGCCGCCGACGATGCCCAACGGCGCGGCATGGCTCAAGGTCTCCATCGTCACGCCCTCTTTTCGTCAGGCGCAATATCTGGAAGAAACAATTCGTTCGGTGTTGCTGCAAGGGTATCCGAATTTAGAATACATCATCATTGACGGCGGCAGCACCGACGGCAGCGTCGAGATTATTCGCAAATATGAAAAATGGCTCGCCTATTGGGTCAGCGAAAAAGACAAGGGACACGCGAACGCATTAAACAAAGCATGGGGCAAATGCACCGGAGAGATTTGGGGCTGGCTGAATTCCGATGATGTGTACATGCCCGGCGCGCTTGCGACGGTGATTCCCCATTTCGCGCAAGCGCCCGATGTGAAATTGGTCTATGGCTCGGCGATGTTTACCAACCAAAATGGGGAACCGATTCAGATTTATCAGGGCAAGCCGTTAGCGCCCGGATTGGAACGGTTGAAATTGTGGAAAGGTTGGCCCCTGCCCCAGCCGAGCGCGTTCTTTGCTCGCGAATTGGTCGCGCGCTATGGTGGCTTGGACGAGACCCTTTACTATTCATTCGACGCCGAATGGTTTCTCCGCGTCGCACAGCGCGAAAAATTCATTTGTCTTGACGCGGTGCTGGCAACCTATCGCTTTCATACCCAGTCCAAAACCGGCGTCAGCTATGCGAACAAAGAACTATTTGAAATTGACAATCGCAAAATCATGGCAAGATATGCGCCCCTCTACTCTCCCAAGTCTTGGGGACTGTATTGGGCATACGCGGCAGAACAGTTGGGTCCGGTTGTGCGTTCGCGCTATTGGCGGTTGCACGCGTTGGTGCGACGTATCTATGGCGGCACGCGTCGCCGCGTGCGCGAGTATGGCGGCAAATTGCGCGGCATGAGCAATTAGCTTGCGTTTTTCAACACGCTCTGCCAAATCTCTACGTGCTGGGTAAACTCATTCCGCGTTCTTATGCAAATCATTTTTGTCACGCACTTTGACCCGCTTCCGGTCGGTCACGGCGGCGTCCATCGCACCTACCAAATTTTTAACGAATTGGAAGCGGTGGTCGGACAAGGCAACGTCACGCTCGTCAAAGTATGGCTCCAGTGGTGGAAAGAATACAAGCGCGCGCCAAGCGACAAACCCCTTGCGGCGCGTCTCGGCGCCAAAGTGGAGCGCAATCGTTCACAACTCAAGAATCCATCCCTGTACTTGCGTCCGTTCCACCGTATCAGCAAATCCATCCGTCGCAATGTCGCGCGCGTTCCCAAGGCGTTGGGAAGCTATGCCGAGAATCCACTCAAGCTCCTCGCGAACACCGACTATACAACGCGCAGTTGCAGCAGCGCCGAGTTTCGCGCGCGCTATGAACGAATCTTGGACCAAACGCATCCTATCGCGTGCGTGCTCGAACACACAACCTTTGCCGATTTGATTCCGCTGAACGCGCGCCGCAACATTCCCACCCTTTGTTGTCCGCAAAATTTGGAAGCATTTGATTTGATGCCGCTCGCAAAACCGGCGTCGCTCAACACGGCAGCCATAGACTTTGCAAACGAAATCCGCGTGTTGGCGAAATGTGACGCGCGCTTGATGATTTCCCAAGTCGAAACAGCTGTTGTGAACGCTTTCGGCATTCCATCGCACTATTATCCCTATCTGCCCGTCGGCGAAATTCGCGCGCAACACCTACAGCTGCGCGCCGAGCGCGCGCAGGTCAAGCAAGAGCCGGGCTTGTTTGTCATGCTGGGAAGCGCCGAGCACGAAACGACGCGCGAAGCGTTCGTTTGGTTTCTGGACCAAGTCCGACGCTGTGGACTTCCGAGCGGTGCGCGCGTGGTGGTGGGTGGAAATGGAACGGACAAATTGTTGGCAAATGGGGAAAGGGTGCCAAGTGTCGAACTGCGCGGTTGGTTGGAACATGCCGAGCTGCAAGACCTTTTGTTGCGCGCACAAGCAATGTTAATTCCACAGCGGCGTGGTTTCGGCGCGCTCACGCGTTTATCCGAATTCGCGTGCGCGGGGATTCCCGTCATCGTTTCGCATCATGCCACTTTCGCGCAAGATGCGACGCCGGGGGCGCGTCCGGTGGGCGATGATTGGAACGAATGGTGTGCGGAAATGCAAAACATCATAAAACACACCCCAACCGTTTCGGCGGACGAGTACGCACGCTGGGACGCGCGTCAACCACGCACGTTGAGCGCGGTCTTGCAGGAATTCGTCCACAGTCTATCGTGAGCAGGACGCCGCTTGCTTTTTGGCTGACGCAATGGATTGTCTATGCAACAGGCGCGGGCGACACTGGGTAAATACACGTGGGTCAAAACGATTGCGCGCGCTTGCCGTGCGGCAGTGGCAACCCTGCGGAAAAAAGCCAAGCAGTTCAAAGGCGGATTGGAATTTTTGGCGCTGCGCTACTTGATGCAGGTGCCATCCCAAAACGTGCGCCATGTCATTCTGCGAAAATGTTTTGGACTGTTGATTGACCCAACAAGTGTAATTTACATGGGGACCGAAATCCGAAGCCCTTCCAGAATTCGCATCGGTGCAAATTCATCCATCGGACACAATTGTGTTCTCGATGGGCGCGGCGGACTCGAAATTGGCAAGTGTGTCAATCTTTCGTCCGAAGTGATGCTCTGGACAATGCAGCATAACCCGCAAAGTCCTGTCTTTGATGTCAAGGTAGCCGCTATAGTGGTCGAGGACTATGCGTGGCTGAGCGCAAGGGCTATCATTCTTCCCGGAGTAACGATTGGTGAAGGAGCTGTAGTCGCGGCAGGAGCCGTTGTGACCAAGCCCGTCGAGCCCTATGTCATTGTCGCCGGTATTCCCGCGCACCCCATCGGTGAGCGCCCTCGAAACCTGAGCTATCGTCTTGGCACGGATGACAGTATCTGGTTTGTTTAAGCAGCCGAAAGATGGACAACAAAATTATTTGGCACAACAATATTTCGCCAACCGAAAAAAACCGCGTCGGTCTTGCATCGCAAATTTGAAATTTGCTGTACTTGCAAATTGAAAGAGCTTGTGCCCGAAAATTTTTTTGAGTACATGTCCAACGAGCGTCGGAGTTCGAATCACTAAATGTCCGCAACCGTAAGCATCGTTACGCCTTCTTACAATCAAGCGCAATTCTTGGCAGAGACCATTCAATCCGTCTTGCATCAAGATTACGCGCCGCTGGAATACATCATCATTGATGGCGGTTCGAGTGATGACAGTGTGAACATCATCCGTCGCTACGCGTCGCGTTTGGCATATTGGGTGAGCGAACGCGACGCCGGGCAAGCGGATGCGATTAACAAGGGTTGGCAAAAAATCACAGGTGACATTGTGGCGTACCTGAATTCGGACGATGTGTATATGCCGGGTGTAGTGCGCCAAGTGGTCGAATTTTTTGACGCGCATCCGGACGTGGATGTCGTTTATGGCGACCGCATTGTGATTGATGCTCAAAGCCGCGTACAAGAAATTGTGCCCTCGCGCGAATTTTCGCTTGACACACAAATCGCCGAGAGTTTGCCGCAAGAGTGCGTTTTTTTTCGCCGCCGCGCGCTGGATGCCGTCGGTTTGTTGAATCCGGAGCTGCATTACCTGATGGACTATGATTTGTGGCTGCGGATGCTGCGCGCGGGCATGAAATTTCAACACGTCCCGCAGGCGTGGGCGAAATATCGCATCCACACGACTTCGAAATACTCGAACCAGCGCGTCTTTTTTTGGCGTGAGATGCTAGATGTGATTGAAGCATATTTGAAATCCGACCCGCGCGTTCCTTACCACCTCGCGGCGGCAACCCGCGCGCATCTTTATTTTCAAGCCGGCTTGGAAGTGGCGTGCGGCGGCGCGCGGGAAGAGGGAGCGCGTTACATACACGAGTCGTTTACGTACAACACACTTCCCTTTGGCGACATCGAAACCTTGGCGGCGCGCGCCGCGAATATTATCGTGAATGCGCTGTTGCTCGCGCGCAGCTCCGAGTCGCCCGAAAAACTCTTTGTCTGGCTGCTCGAACAAATCCCACCTGTTCCGGCACGCGCGCAGATATGGCGAGCCATCGAGTCTGTGCGCGAGCGCGCGCTGGGCGAGTATTATTTGGCGAAAGCATTTGACGATTACGCGCACGGCGATTACGCGCACGTCGCACGCCATGTCGTTGCCGGGGCGCGCCGCATTCCGGCTGCGCTGGCGAATCGCGGTGTGTGGTCAATCACCGCCAAGTCATTGATGAAACCAAGTGCCCAGCGTTAGCGTAATCATCCCCACCCACAACCGCGCAACCTTTCTCCTTTGCACGCTTGCAAGTGTCTTGCGCCAAACCTTCGCCGATTTCGAAATCATTGTCGTGGATGATGGCTCGACCGACGATACTGCCGCGCGCGTGCGCGGTTTGGGTGACGCGCGGATTCAATTGGTGCAGCAAGAAAAACAAGAGCGCGCCATCGCGCGCAATACCGGCATCCGTCATGCGCGCGGCGAATTCGTCGCGTTTTTGGACGACGACGATGTGTGGCAGCCGGATTTTCTCGCGCACACATTGCGCGCCTTCGAGTCCCACTTTGGCGTTGTGTACTGCGGCTGGTCGTTCATTGACGCGCGGGATGAACCATTGCCCGAAGCACCGCATCTGCCGCAAGCGCGCGGCGCAGTGCTCACCGATTTTTTTCGCGGATGTTTTTTCCCAACCAGCGCCGCGCTCGTTCGACGCGCGTGTTTGGAAAACGTTGGCGACTTTGACCCTTTGCTCGTTCCGGTTGAAGATTGGGACATGTGGCTTCGCCTGTCGTTAAAGCGAGTCGAATTTGATGTTGTGCCGGAGCCGTTGTTGCTGTATCGCCTGCACGACCAAAATTCCACCAACGCGCTCGAACGCGTCGAATCGAGCGCGCGCAACTTGCTGTCAAAAACGTTTGCCGTACTCGGCGCCTCGTTCGCGGACGCTCGGACAGAAGCGTTCGCGCGCTTGGATTACAGCAACGCGGTCAAATATTTCGGAGCTGGGCAAAGCGAACGCGCGGCGGAATTCTTTGCGCGCGCGGTGAGCGCGTTTCCCTCTTTGCTTGACGATGTGGCAACTTTTTATCAAATCATTTGCGCCATGCAACCCGACGGTTACAAAGGGACGGCGGAGCGGCTTGACCTCGCACAAGGACGCGACTATGTTGAGCGCGCGCTGGCAACATGTTTCGCGCAGGATGCGGCGTTACAATCGCGCCGCGCCAGCGCGTACGCAAACGCATACATTACATTGGCGCGCTTGCATTTTGCTCGCCGCGAAATGAGCGCCGCGCGCCGCTTTCTGAGAATGGCAATCCAATCCAATCCACATCTGGCAACGCGCGTCCAAACTTGGTCACTTGGGGCAAAGACAATTGTGCCCGCGCCAATGCTTGAGCAATGGAAAACGCGGCGTCAAAAAGACAGGGCACAGTCCGCGTGAATATTCTTATTCTTTCCCAAGAATTTCCACCCGAAACGGGCGCGGGCGGGGTTGGCGTTTTCAGTCGTACACACGCGCACGCCCTGGCGCAACTCGGGCACACCGTTCACGTCTTATCCAGCGTGGTCCCTCCACAAACCAGCTATTCTTATGAACAAGACGGTGTGATGGTGCATCGCCTGCGCCGTTGGAAATTTGAGGTTCCACTGCTCCGACGACTGTGGCATCAAACGCTGCCCTGGACCAAGCACCAATGGGAATATATGGTCGGCATCACAGGAGAAATCCGTCGGCTGGTTCGAGCGCATCAAATTCAGATTATCGAGGCGCCCGAAATTTGGTCGGAAGGATTGCTTTACTCGTTCGTGCGTCAGGTGCCCATCGTCATTCGTGTGCATGGTCCACTGTTCCTCATTACTCCGGCAAACCAGATTCGTCGCAATTTCGACTGGCGTCTCGTGCACAAAACGGATCAAGTGTGGACGCGACGCGCGGACCGTTTGGTTTCGGTTGGCAGCCAAGTCGCTGACGAAGCCGCCGCCGAGTATCACATTCCCCGCGAAAAAATTCAAGTGATTCACAACAGCGTGGACACCACGCGTTATGACGCGATTCCTCTACGCACAGACACACCCCCATTGATTTTGTTTGTCGGACGCGTTGAACCGCGCAAAGGGGTGATGCTTTTGATTGAAGCGCTGCCGCGCGTTTTCGAGTTGCATCCCACCGCACGCGCTCGGATTGTAGGCAAAGATGTAATCGTCAATGGCAGCTCGTATCGCGCCCAACTGGAAAAGCGCGCGGCGGAACTTGGCATTGCCGAGCGTATTGAATTCACCGGCTTTGTTTCCGATGAGGCACGCTTGGAAAATTATCAAGCGAGTACGTGCTGCGTCTTTCCTTCCAGCTGGGACGCGCAAGGCATTGTTGCAGTGGAGGCAATGGCTGCGGCGCGCCCCGTGATTGTTCCCGAGCGTACGGGACTCGCTGAAATGGTCAAGCCCGGCGAAACGGGTTTGCTCTTTGAGCCATCAAACGCCGCCGCCCTCGCGGATGCCTTGCACCAGACTCTCAGTGACCTCAATCGGGCACGCGCTTGGGGTCTTGCGGGACGCGCGCGGGCGGTGCAGGAATTTGACTTGCGCGTCGTAACGCAGCGCAATCTCGAGATGTACGACAGGACGATTCAGGAGTGGTACACCAAGCGCTCCCACCGCTAATTGCACGATGGAAACAGCAACGCGCCGTGTAAAAAAAATCCTGCTCGCCGTGCATCACTATCCGCCGCGTCGCGTCGGCGGTGCGGAATTGTTGGCACAGCGCATGGCACGTTGGCTCACCCGGCGCGGCATTCAAGTCTTGGTGGTGTGCATCGAAAACGTAACGCGCGGCTCCGAAACTTTAATCCACTTTCGGGATGAGATGGAGGGCACTGTGCGCGTACGCCGTTTGGACCTCACGCTGGAACGGAATGCTGACTTGAGTTTGTGGTACGATGCGCCGGAACTGCGTACCCAATTGGAAATGCTTGTGGCGGAATGGCAGCCCGATGTGCTTCATCTCATCAGCGGTTACTTGATGGGCGTGCCGTCACTCGATGCGGCGCGCGCTCACAACATTCCAACCGTCGTTACGCTCACCGATTTTTGGTTTCTCTGCCCCACGATTCAATTGTTGCGCGGCGATGGTTCACTGTGCGATGGACCGGAACCGTCCGAATGTGCGCGGTGTTTGTATGATGAACGCCGCGTGTGGCGCGCGCTCGATGCACGCGTGCCAAACCTTACGCGCGCGTTTTGGCACGCGGCAGCAGAACACCCCGCTCTCGGCGCGCCCTTTGCGTTGCCCACGCGGCTGACGCAGATTCAAGCAAGACGCGTCCGTTTGATGAACGCGTTGAATCAGGTAGACGCGCTGCTGCCCTTGACTCATTTTGTGGTCGAAATGCACCGCCGCAACGGTTTCGTCGCGGATATTCCGATAGCGCAAATTGATGGTTTTGACCTTGGCGATTTTGATTCGTTCACGCCGCGCGATGCGCGTCCGAATGAAATCCACTTTGGCTATTTGGGACAGGTGACGCCCATCAAAGGGGTTGACGTTTTGCTGCGCGCATTTTTGCGACTCAAACAAAACGCGTCCGCCGACAAGCAGATTTATTTACACATTCACGGAAAATTGAATGCCGATTCTGCGTATGCGAATCAATTGCGCGCGCTCGCCGCGAATTGTCCTGAAATTATTTTTCACGGCGCGTATGAGCATCGTCGCGCGCTCGAACTGTTGAATGCGTTGGATGTGGTCGTGATTCCGTCCATGTGGTACGAAAATGTGCCGCGCGTAATTTTCGAAGCGTTCGCCGCACGGCGTCCCGTGATTGGCACGCGCGTTGGCGGCATCTCCGAAGTGGTACGCGAAAATCAAGACGGCTTGTTATTTGAACGCGGCAGCGCCACCGATTTAGCGCGCGTGATGCAGCGCGTGGTGGACGAACCGGGTTTGCTTTTATCCCTCGCACAAAACATCCCTGCCACCCGGACGCTGGAGCAAGACATGCAAGCTGTTTTCGCCATGTACGAACGCGTGCTCGCCGCGCGAACAAAGGAAACAAGCCGATGAGCGCGGCGCACGCGGTCACCATTGTCGTACTGACATACAATCGCTGGCAAGACACGCGCGAATGTCTCGCGTCCATTTACGCGAGTGACGCGTGTGACTCGAACGTGATAGTTGTTGACAATGGCTCCACCGACAACACGCTTAAAATGCTGCCGCGCGAATTTCCCAACGTCACGCTCATTTGCAATTCGGATAACGCGGGTTATGCCGAAGGCAACAACATCGGCATCCGCGCGGCGCTGGAACAGAACGCGGAATTTGCGCTCGTGCTCAACAATGATGTGGTCGTTGCAAAAACGTGGCTGACGCCTTTGCTCGACGCGATGCAGAAGGATGTGCGCGCGGCACTCGCGGGTCCATTGGTGCTTCATGCGGACGAACCGCGCATAATTCAATCTGCCGGCGGGGTACTGCCGGCGAGCTGGCACGCATTCCATCGCGCCGCGAACGAAGCATTCGTGGGACAGTTCACCCAAGTCGAACAGGTGGATTGGTTGTCGGGGTGCACAATTCTGGCGCGCAGCCGCGCCGTGCGCGAATTCGGTTTGCTCGATGCCGCGTTCTATATGTATGGCGAAGATGTGGATTGGTGCGTGCGCGCGCGCAAGGCGGGCTACCATGTTTTGTTTGTGCCAGAATCGAACGTGTGGCACAAAGGCGTTCAACGGAACTATACTCCGCCACCGCACGTGACCTATTACAGTGCGCGCAATGAACTCCAATTGATTCGCCAACATCGCGGCGGGACGGGCGCGCTCGTTCGCGCGCTGTTGCGCGACGCGCGAACGTTGACCAGTTGGTCGCTGCGCCCGCGTTGGCGCGCGCAGCGCGCGCATCGGGACGCGCTGGCGCGCGCGCTGCGCGATTTTTTTCGCGGCGCGCGCGGACGCGTGGCGCGTGGGTGAAGCGATTGAAAATTCTTTTTCTTTCCAGTTGGTTTCCCTATCCACCCGACAATGGCTCACGGCTGCGCGCGTTTTATCTTTTGCAAGGTTTGGCGCAAAAGCATGAGGTGACGCTCATCACATTCACCGACCCCGAGCAGTCACCCCAAGACGCCGCGCCTTTGAACGCACTGGTGCCGCGCGTCATTACGTTTCCGCGTCGCATGTACCAACCCCGTCGCGCGCAGGCGCTCGCCGGTTTTTTTTCCGCGCAACCGCGTTCGTTAGCGGACACATTCGACCCACACGTCGAGCAAAGCCTTCGCGAAACAGCGCGCGAGGGCTTTGACCTGATTTTTGCTTTTCAGTTGAGCAT
Organism: Chloroflexota bacterium; assembly: GCA_029778615.1. Classification (GTDB taxonomy): domain Bacteria; phylum Chloroflexota; class Anaerolineae; order UBA4142; family SHND01; genus SHND01. The sequence continues at coordinate 27,266 of JAKOPZ010000104.1, forward strand.
GGCAGTTTATGCGCGCAGTCAGCCGAACCCCGCCAAGATTTTTGATGAAGTCGAGTTGGGCTTGTACGCGGACCTGTACCGGAACGCGCGCGGAATCGCGCGGCTGCGTCACGGGCTGACCTGGTACAAATACACGCGCTATATCCGCAACCTGACGCGGGCGTTTCCTCAAGTGACCGTCGTCTCGGCATTGGAGCGCGAGATGCTCGCGCGCGCGGGCGTTCCCTTGAACCGAATTCAAGTGGTGCCGAATGGGGTGGACTGCGAAAACGAAAAATTCGCGGACGCGCCGCGTGAACCGTTCACGTTGATTTATAACGGCGCGCTCACATTTGATGCAAATTATGACGCAATGCGTTATTTCGTGAGCGAGATTTTGCCGCGCCTACGCGTGCTGGAACCGCGCGTCCATATCAAGATTACGGGGCGTGCCCCGCAATTTGCCATAAACGAATTATCGCAAGATAATGTCGTGTCGTTTACGGGCTATGTCGCGGACGCGCGCGCGGCGGTGGCGGGCGCGGCAGTTTGCGTGGTGCCGCTGCGTAAGGGGGGGGGGACGCGTCTGAAAATTTTGGAGGCAATGGCAGTTGGTACGCCGGTTGTCGCAACGAGCAAGGGCGCGGCAGGACTCGCCTTGCAAGACCAAGAACATCTGTTGATTGCCGACACGCCCGAAGAGTTTGCCCGCGCGACCCTCCGCCTTTTGCATGACCCCGCGCTGCGTTCCAAACTGGCACGCGCCGCGCGCGAACGAGTCTGTCAAGAATATGATTGGCGCGTGATTCAGAAAAAAATGGAACGCCTGGTCGAGCAAGTCGCGCTACAAAAAGGAACAGCGAAACAATTGGATTAGAATTGTCTCGCCGTTTTCAAAGAATCAGGACTTTTGCTCAGATGTCATTTCGAGCCGTTCCCTCAATGCTTCGGGACATGCTTTGCGAGAAATCTCAGTGGTACAGTCCGAGATTTCTCACAGAGTTTACCCCGAAGGATTGAGGGGTTCGAAATGACAAGCGCAAGTCCTAAGAATGAATTATGTTGGAACAAGGTTTGCAACGCATCGGGATTGATACGGGACCGCTGCATCGCGTACAGTGGACGCGGTGGTTGCTCATTCTTGCCGCCATTGGTTTCGCCGCGTTTATCGGGACGAATGCACCGCGCACGTTTATTGCCGGTCGCGGCGGGTTCGAAATTTTCCTGCTCGTAGTCCTTTTGTTGATTGCGGTTGTGCTGGTTTTCTATCGGCTCGAATTGGGCGTCATTGCCATTGTTCTCAGTTCGTTCTTTTTGCGCTTTTCGTTTTCTACCGGTTCCGCCAGCGCCATCCCGGTGAGTCTTGTGGTCTCGAGTCTTGTCGTCGGGGTATGGGTACTCTCGATGTTGGTGCGGCGGCGCGTCCAGCTCGAGCCGGGGCTCTATGTTGCCCCGACCCTAATTTTTATTGCCATCAGTTTGTTTTCGGTCCCGTACAGCTGGTTGATTCTGCGTCCCGATATTTTTGGCAATGGCGGCTCGGGGCGTTCGGGCTTGGGGTTTACGTTTGTGCAGCTTGGCGGCGTCGCGTTGATGATACTATTGCCTGCCGTGATGCTAATGACCGCGAACGTTCTGAAAGGCGAACGATGGTTCAAAGCGCTTTTTTGGATTGTCGTAATCGTGGCGATTCCCGAACTGCTCTCGCGCTTGGGTTTCTTTTCACTTTATATTGCAGGCGTTGCGCTCCGCACGGGCGCGTCGTACGCACTGTGGGTGGTCGCCCTCTGCGTTGGGCAAGCGCTCTTTAACAATTCCTTTCCGAAATTGTTTCGCGCGTTTCTGTTGCTGATTGCCGGGCTGTGGTTATATTATGGCGCGGAAGTTGGCGCAACGTGGTTTTCCGGTTGGATGCCCGCCGCCGTGGCGATGATGTTTTTGGTTTTTATCCGTTCGCGTCCGGTGTTTCTTGTTCTGCTTGTCGTCGCATTCGTCTTGTTCAGTTTTCGTGCCGACCATTACATTGATTTTATTTGGAATGATGCGGTGACGTACGATTCGAACCGCTTTGAGATTTGGCAGATTATCATTTTCGACCTTACGCTCACCAAGACCAATATCTTTTTTGGCGCGGGACCTGCCGGCTATTTACCATTTTACGAAACGTATTATCCGGGCAACGCTTGGGTCTCGCACAATAATTATGTGGACATCTTTGCCGAAGTCGGGCTGGTCGGTTTCAGCGTGTTCATCTGGCTCTTGGTAACGACTTTTTTGAGCGGTTGGCATCAGCGCAACGACATGCCGACACCGTTCCTCAAAGCATTCAATCTGAGCATTGTCGGCGGTTTTCTCGGCACTTGCTTTGCAATGGGTTTGGGTGATTGGCATATACCGTTTGTGTACAACATCGGAATCCCCGGTTTTGATTTTGCGGTCTATGGTTGGCTTTTGATTGGCGCAATGCTTGCCCTGCGTCAATTTCGACCTGCGATGCAACAACATGTCAAAGGATAATTCCGAACCGCTTGTTTCCATCCTTGTCGTCAATTGGAACACGCGTCCGCTTTTAGAGGCGTGTCTGGATTCCGTACACGCGAGCGTTGAGGCAACGCCGCACGAAATCATTGTCGTTGATAACGGCTCGACCGATGGTTCGGCGGCGTGGCTCCGCGCGACGCATCCGCATATCCTCCTCATCGCCAATAGCGAAAACGTGGGCTTTGCGCGCGCCAACAACCAAGCGCTCCAACAGTGTCGTGGGAAATTCGCGCTGCTGCTCAACAGCGACGCGCAACTGTGCCCCGAAGCACTGCCCCGTTTGTTGAATGTGATGCGCGAGGATTCCAACGCGGCGGCCGCCGCGCCGATGCTGCTGAATCCTGACGGCTCGTTTCAGGCAGGACCCAATGATGATGTAACGTTGTGGAGCGAAGCGTTATTGATGCTCGGACTCGCGCGCTGGGTGCGCGGCGGGTATTATCCCGGTTACGGTGCGGACGCGAAACGCGGGACGTACGCGTGGGTTGGCGGGACGTGCATGCTCTTGCGCCGCGCGGCGTGGGAACAAGTGGGTTTGCTCGACCCCGATTATTTCATGTACACCGAAGAGACGGACTGGTGTTGGCGTGCGCGCCAAGCCGAGTGGAAAATTCGGTACGAACCGGCGGCACAAGTTGTTCATCTTGGCGGCGGCAGCAGTCGTCATGCTTCCGCACAAATGCGCGCCGCGCTGTACAAAAGCAAACTGATTTTTTTTCAAAAGCACCGCGCGGGCTGGCAAACATTTATGCTCCGCAATTTGTTAGTCCTGACCGCTTCCGCCAAAGCATTCGGGTACGGTCTCGCCGCGAGATTGAATCATGTGCGCGCGCAAAATTGGGCTGAACGCGCGCAAAGTTTCCGCCTCGTCATCGAAGCGGTAAAAACCGTTGCGGCATGAACGACGCACCCGATGTTTCCACGCTTATTGTCAATTGGAACGCGCGTGATTTTTTGCGCCGCTGTCTCGAATCGCTGCAAGCGCAAGCCGTGACGCAAGAAATTTTCGTGGTGGACAATGCGTCGCGCGATGGCAGTGTCGAAATGGTGCGGACAGAATTTCCCGACGTGCGTTTGCTAGCAAGTGAAAAAAATTTGGGGTTTGCGGCAGGCAACAATCTGGCGGCACAGCACGCGCGCGGGCGTTATCTTTTTTTGCTCAATCCCGACACGATTGTTCCTCCCGAAACCTTGCCCGCACTCGTCGCCTTTGCGGACGCGCATCCGAAAATTGGCGCGCTCGGTCCGCAATTGCAGAATGCGGATGGTTCGGTGCAGCGTTCTTGCTGGCGCGGTTTTCCGGGCTTGCGGATGGCGCTCGCGGACGCGTTGTATTTGTGGAAAATTCCTTGGCTCCCGTTTGCACAGGCGTCCGAGTATCGTTCCGAAGAACTACGCGCCGCGCGCCGCGTGGACCATCTGCTCGGCGCGTGCATGTTGATTCGACATGCGGCATGGGAACAAGTGGGCGCGCTGGACGAAAATTATTTTTTGTTTTTGGAAGAAACGGATTGGTGTTGGCGCGCGCAGCGCAAGGAATGGCAGCTGTTTTATTTCCCCGACGCGCACATTGTCCATTTTGGACAGCAGAGTATGCGACAGGCGCCGCGCAAAAACATCCCACAATTTTATGCGAGTTATTTGCGTTTCTATCGCGCCACGCACAATCAAAACTCTATCGGCGCGTGGACGCTCAAGGGCATCATTGCTTTGGCATGTTTGATTCGTATGGGCATGTGGCGTGAACGCGCGGCGCGGGCGCGTGATGCGGCGGCGCGCGAATTGGCGCGGGCGATGACGTTGGGATACCGTCAAACCTTGAGTGAGTTGGGAACGTTGTAACGATTTGTGATGTACAAGAATCTTGTACCGGCAAGTGACCGTCGCGCCGAGTGGTTCATTTTTTTGTTGCTCCTCGTGTGCTATACGTACTTTTTGCCGCGTTGGGCGGATTGGAATGTCAACTCGCGCATGGACTTGGTTCTCGCCGTAGTGGACCAACACACGTTGGCGATTGACAGTTATTTCGAGAACACGGGCGATTACGCAAAATTTCAAGGGCACTATTACAGCGACAAAGCCCCGGGCACATCCTTTTTAGGAATACCCGTGTATTGGGTTTTCAAAACGCTTGGCGGGCGCGCAATCGTCGAAAGCATCGGGACGCGCTTTGCCAATTCCGCGTTCGTCTCGACACTGAATGCGAACGGGCGCGGGCTGGTGATGGACAGTTTGTATTATTTCGCCGCGCTCACGTTTGTTACATTTTTTATCAGCGCGGTGCCCGCCGCGCTGCTCGGCGTTGTCCTGTATCGTTTCGCGCTCCATTGGGCAAATACATCGTCCATTGCCATGCTCGTTGCTTTGGCGTATGGCTTGGCAACTCCTGCTTTCGCGTACGCAAACAATTTGTATGGTCATCAATTAAGCGCCTTTTTTTTGTTCACCGCGTTCTATCTCACGTATCGCGGCACGGGCAGTCCCCGCGCGGTATGGTATGCGCTTGCCGTCGGCTTGCTGCTCGGCGCCGCACTCGTGACAGAGTATCCGAATGCGCTCATCGTCGCTGCCGTTGGTCTGTATGCGATATATAAATGGCGCGACGCAAAACTCATCGCGTTGACATGCGCGGCGGGTTTGCCGCCGGTGCTATTGATGATGGCGTACAACTATGCAATCTTTGCAACGCCGCTTCCGGTGGGTTATTTGTATTCCGCGTTGTATACAGATTTGCATCACACCGGTTTAATTAGTCTCACCTATCCCAAGTTGGACACGCTGTATCAATTGACGTTCGGACCCGAGCGCGGGTTGTTTTTGATTGCGCCGTATCTTGTGTTCGCTTGCATCGGCTTGTACTGGTTTGCGCGCGAACGCGCGTGGCGCGCCGAATTTTTTGTCACGTTGTGGGCAAGCATCGCGTTTTGGTTGTTCAACGGTTCCTCCGCGATGTGGCAAGGCGGCTTTGCGGTCGGTCCGCGCTATCTGCTGCCCATGTTACCTTTTCTCGCGCTGCCGTTTGTTTTTGTACTGAATCGTGCGCGCACCGTATGGGCACGCGTTGGTATCGCACTGGTGCTATGGCTGTCTGCGCTCTGCGTGTGGACGCTCACGCTTGGCGGACAAATGTTTCCGCAGTATCAAGCGTTTCCTTTATTTGCCTATTCACTTCCGCTGTTGGCGCGCGGCGTGATTTTGCGAAACGTGGGCATGCTGTTCAATCTGGCAGGACTCGCGAGCTTGCTGCCATTGGTCGTACTGGTTGCGTTGTTGTGCGGGCTATATTGGCGTACGCGTCCGCCGCATCCCTCGACGCGCATCGCCGCGCGAAATTCTCAACCCGCGCTGCGTGAATCCCATTGAATTATTTTTGCAGGAGTTGCAATGAACGTTCGTCCTTTTTGGCGTCACATCCCGGTGGCGTTTGGCATAGTCTTGCTCTTGGTCCTCCTCGCGCGCGGAACAAGTGTTCAAGCGCAAGCCGGCGCGTTGCAGTGGAGCCGTCCCATCCCCGTTTCGGGCGCTCTGGGCGGCTCCCGTTTTCCTTCCCTTGTCGCGCAGGATGATGGGACTGTGTTTTTGTTCTGGAGTTATAGTGAAGACGGCGACACAACTATTTTTGTCAGCAAGTACGAGAACGCAATCTGGCTGCGTCCGGTGGACGTGCTGATTGGAGGTCCGCGCACGCTCGCGTATTTGGATGGGCGCAACCTCATTCATATTTTGTTGAATCAAGGCAAGTCTTTGGGGCTCGCCGTTGCCGACACAGCGGATGCCACAAACGTACACGGCTGGAGCGGCGAGAGTACAATTTCACGCGAAGGAGGCGGCTTGTTTGGAGATATCCTCCCCTACGCGGATGGAAAAATGGATGTAGTATGGGAACAAGCAGGTGCCAACTGCAAAGATTGCTACAGCATCGCGTATCAAAAGCTCGGCGTTCCGGGCGACCCATCATTGACGTATCGCGTTCTTTCCGATATAGAAACGACGCCGCAACATCGTCTGCAAATTTTGCGCGGGACAGACAATGTCCTGTATGTCATGTGGGATACCGAGTCAAAACGCGACACCCATGCAGGCATCGCGTTGAGCGTTTCGGCAGACGAGGGCAACCAGTGGCTCGACGACCCGCGTGTTATCACGTTTGCAGACCAGGATGTCCGCGAACCATTGATGTTTCTCGATAAAGCAAATCAGTTGGTTTTGGTTTTCAATTACGGCAACAAAGACGAAGTTTATTACAGTGTTTCGGCAGACCAAGGCGTCACGTGGACTGAACCGCAAGCCATCCCCGGACTCTTTTCCAATTTACAAGCCGCTTCGACTGATAACTTTGCAGCGGCGATGGATACCAATGGCATTACGCATTTGATTTCGAGCGGACGCAAATCCAAACCGCAAATTGTGCCGGCGTTGTACCATGTGGCATGGGATGGCACAGCATGGACTGCACCGCAAGAAATTTACGCGAGCGAACTGCTTCCGGAAAATCCGACACTGGTTATTGGCAATGGCAATCAGCTGCATGTTTCTTTTGCCACACGCAATCGCGGCGACGGCGAAGCAACCACTTCGCAAATCTGGTATACCACCGCGCAGACCGACGCGCCAGCGGCGACGCGGGTGCCGCTGCCCACTTTTACGCCAGAGCCGACGCGCACACCGACTGCAGAACCGACGCAAACTCCAACACCGCTCCCGTCTCCAACACCCTTGACGGCAGACAATGCCGATTCGGCATCGGATGTCTCTGCCATCAACACTCAACTGCCGGTCCTGATTGGCGTGGTGCCGGTGCTGGCGATTTTGGTCATCGTAATCGTTTGGTTTACGGCATTTCGCGGCAGACGCTGAGAAACGCCAACAAAATGAATTTACCGGATTCACCGTATGCAATTAATCAATTGAAGTCGTCAGCCGCCGTTTTTGCACAGCCCTTTTGTTGGTGTTTCTAAACATGCATATTTTGTTTTTGTCCCAAGTGCTCCCGTATCCGCTTGACGCGGGTCCCAAGGTCCGCAGCTATTATGTGCTGCGTTATCTCGCCCAAGCCCATCGCGTCACCCTTGTCGCGTTCACACGCGCGACCGATTCGCCGGAGGCGATTCAACATCTGGAAACCTTTTGCGATACCGTGCACACCGTCCCGCTCACGCGCTCGCGGGTTCAGGACGCGGCGCACATGGCATCCAGTTTTCTCCAGCGCCGTCCCTTTTTGATTGTGCGTGATGATTTGCGCGTAATGGATGACACGCTTGCCACCATCACAAAACATTCAATTTTTGATGCCGTGCACGCCGACCAATTGGCAATGGCGCATTACGCGCTGCGTTTGCCCAAGCCGAAAAAAATCTTGGACCAGCACAACGCGGTGTGGACGATTATGGAACGACTCGCAGAAAATGAACCAGCGCCGTTCAAATGGTTCGTGATGCAGCGCGAGGCGCGATTACTCCGCGAGTACGAAGCAGTCACATGTGCCCGCTTTGACCGCGTGGTCACGGTGACGGAAGAGGATAAACGCGCGCTCTCGTTTTCCGCTCATCCGCCGCGCGCTCCGCTCTTGACGATTCCTATTTGTATTGCCCCGGATGAAATTGCGCCGTTGCCTTTCAATCCCACCGCACAAGATGTCATCTGTGTCGGTGGGATGTTTTATCCACCGAATGTGGACGGAATGCTCTGGTTTGCGCGCGAGGTCCTGCCGCGCATTTGGAATGAATCGCCTGCCACGCGTTTTTTTATTGTCGGCGCGCGTCCGGATTCACAGCTGCGCGCATTGTCCCAGACCGACGCGCGTATCGTTGTCACCGGCTATGTGGCGGACACGAATGCGCTGCTCGAACGCGCTGCCGCGTTTGTGGTGCCCTTGCGCGCGGGGGGGGGGATGCGCGTAAAAATTTTGGACGCGTGGGCGCGCGGTGTGCCAATGGTTTCGACCATCATCGGTGCGGAAGGCATTCGCGTGCGCGCGGGCGAAAATATTTTGCTCGCCGATACCGCTGAAGAATTTGCGCGCGCCGTATTGAGTTTGATTCAAGACCGCGCCTTTGCTGCGCAGATGTCAGCGCGCGGGCGCGAGTGGGTGGAAACGCAATATGCGTGGCAGCGCGTCTATCGCGCGTGGGACGAAATCTATTCGGCGCCCTTGCGGGCATGAGGTTTGACGAATACACCCATTAGCATATACTCGCAGTGAACGCGAGAAAACTGGTACTGCGGTACTTGTGCCTCGCGGGGACGCGCGCGCGGAGAAGATTGAATTGCGATTGCTTTATTTGGTCCCGTATGTGCCAACGCCCATACGCACCCGTCCTTTTCATCTGCTCCAGCAGCTTGCCCATAATGGATGCGAGATAACGCTGGCGACATTGTACGGCGATTCGAGTGAACAAGCCATGTTGGCGCAATGGGGCGCATCGGGAATCAAAATTCTCGGCGCACGCCTAACGCGCCAACGTTCATTATGGAACATGGTGAAAACTTTTCCGGGCGCGGCTCCTTTGCAAGCCGCGTATTGTTGGCAGCCGGACTTGGCACAACAGCTCTTGCAAACCATTGACCGAACGCCTTTTGATGTGATTCACATTGAACACTTGCGCGGCGCGCAGTACGGTTTGGCGGCACAGACGCATCTGCAACAACAGAAGCGCCCAATACCGGTGGTATGGGACAGCGTGGACTGTATCACGCATTTGTTTTCGCAAGCGAGCCGCGACAGCACGCAGCGCACGCGACGTTTCATCACGCGGTTTGAGTTGGAACGCACACGGAAATACGAAAGAGAATTGGCACAGCGTTTTGCGCGAACTTTTGTTGTTTCCGAAAGCGAGCGCCGCGCGTTTCTTGAACTCGGCGGCATCGAGCCGCGCGAAATCGGTGTTGTGCCCAATGGCGTGGATACTATTGCGTTCACGCCGCCGACGCGCCCACGCGACCGCGCAACGATTTTGTTATCCGGAAAAATGAGCTATCACGCCAACGTCACCGCCGCATTTTTTTTGTTGGATGAAATCATGCCGCGCGTCTGGCATCAAATGCCCGACGCGCGCGTTTGCATCGTTGGACAAAATCCTCCGCCGGCGCTCCGTCAACGCGCAAACGAAAAAATCGAAATTACCGGCAGCGTTCCCGATTTGAATGTGTACTTGCAGCGCGCCACCGTCGCGTGTGCGCCGATTCGGTATGGCGCCGGTACACAAAACAAAGTTCTCGAAGCGATGGCAAGCGGCACGGCGGTGGTTGCGACACCGCAAGCAGTCCAGGCATTGCAAGCGCAACCCGACCACGATGTCTTGTTGGGCAGTGATGCAGAAACGCAGAGCGCGCAGATTGTGCGCGTGCTACAAGACGCCGAGTTGCGTACGCGGCTTGAACGCAACGGACGCGCGTATGTCCAGATGCATCATCAGTGGTCAAACAGTGCGCGCATCTTGACAGAGTTCTATGCCCAAGCCATCCAAGACCTGCAACACCCCGGGGGGATTGAAAAGCATGTCCGCAATTGATTTGGAACGTGTGGTAACGCATCCGCAAGCTGCCGGACGACGCGCGCAGCAGCGTATCTTTATCACCATGTTGTTAGTGGGCGATGTGTTGGCGCTTGGTCTTGCGCTCGCGCTCGCCTATGCCATCCGTTTTGAATTTGACATTTCGATTTTTGAAGAGAGTGATTTGCCGCTGCACCTCCCGGTATATTGGTTCTTTCTTTTAATTCCGTTGTGTCTCTTGGTGCTCGCGCTGGTGCAATTGTATGACCCGCAATATCTTCTTGGCGGCATGCAAGAATATGCGCGCATTTTTAATGCCACTTCCATTCTCGTAACTCTCGCCATCCTGCTCTCTTTCTTTTTTCCTCTCTTTCGTCTCTCGCGCGGTTTCATCGCGCTGAGCTGGTTATTCATCACGTGTTTACTCTTTCTGGAACGCTTTATAGTTCGGCATGTAATATATCGTCTGCGTCGTCACGGCTTTATGACACGCCGTACCCTCATCGTCGGCGCGGATGAAGACGCGCGTCATATCGCCGAGCAGCTTTTGTCCACACCAACGGCGGGCGCGGAACTGTTGGGATTTGTGACCAATGACGTGCCGCTGGGAAAAACATTAACAAGCAATTTGGCGGTCTTGGGTACGCTCGACCTGTTGCCCGCGTTGGTGGAGCGGCTTGGCGTAGAAGAGATTGTGGTTTCCACTCAAGGACTGCATCGCACGGACACGATTCGCGTTTTTCAAAATTACGCCTATGCCGATGACGTAGATTTACGATTCTTGCCGGGGCTGTTTGAAATTTTTGCTACGGGCGTGCGTGTCAAAGAAATCGGCTCGGTGCCGCTCGTCAGTATGAATCGCGTGCGGTTAGGCATTTGGGAGTCCACCATCAAATCAACGGTGGACTATCTCGGCGCCATCGTGTTGTTGCTCATGCTCTCGCCGCTGTTTCTCGTGCTGGGCATTCTCATCAAACGCGATTCACCCGGACCCATTTTGCATCGGCGCCGCGTAGTGGGACGCGGTGGGCAAACCTTTGACGCGTTCAAATTCCGCACCATGTACCAAGATGGCGCGGCGATTCTTGCGCAATATCCGGATTTGGAAGCCGAGCTCAAACAAAATCACAAGCTGAAAAATGACCCGCGCGTAACGCGTATCGGCGCGCTCTTGCGCCGCACGTCGTTGGACGAACTGCCACAATTGCTCAACATTCTGCTCGGACAAATGAGTTTGGTCGGACCGCGTATGATTACGTTGGAAGAGATGGACAAGTATGGCAAATGGCGCTGGAATCTCTTGACAGTCAAACCGGGAATTACAGGGCTGTGGCAAATCAGCGGGCGCAGTGATGTTTCGTATGAAGAGCGCGTGCGCCTCGACATGTACTATATTCGCAATTACACGTTGTGGCTCGACCTGCTCATTTTATGGCGCACGCCTCCCGCAGTGATTGGACGGCGTGGGGCGTACTAGTGCATCATTAAACAAGCTCTTTTGCGTCCAAGCGCAAGAACTCGTTTAGAAATCGGTCTTGGCTCAACACGCACTCACAACAAGTTGGTTAATGATGCAATAGTGCCTTCGATGTTTTCGGAAACCTTGAAGGTGCGAGCAGTGCAATCCATCGCCATAAGCGGCGTTCACGCTTTGCAAAAGTGTTTTACGGCAAACAATTTTTGCATCGGATTGCGATTCAGCTGATTCTTTTGCACTATTATTGTTTTGGCATATAATTTGCCGCGCTGCCTGCACAATCCCTCTTAAGGCAGCTTGCAAGGAGTTTCGGATGGAATTACGTCAGTATTTAAAAATTCTCCGCAAGTGGTTGTGGCTCATCGTCTTGGTCGCAGTCGTCGCCGGTGTTGCGAGCTATTACACTACCAACCAACTTCCGCGCCTTTATCAAGCAACTGCCAAAGTCATGGTGGGCGAAAGTTTTCAAAAAACCAATCCCACGCAAGGTGATATTGCCACCGGCTCTGTCCTCGCCGAAACGTATATTCAGCTTGTTGACACCAGCGCGGTGTTGAACGGTGTGCGTCAAGAGTTGGGTTTGCAATCTTCAGTGGACGAACTGCGCAGCGCTGTGAGCGCTTCGGCCATCGCGCGCACCCAATTCATTGACGTGCGCGCCAACAGCACTGACCCGAAACGTGCCGCGCAAATTGCCAACGCTGTCGCCAACCAATTGATTCTGTTGGGTCCTGCCTCTTCCAATGCCGACCTCCTCAAGCAACGTGAATTCATTCGCGGACAAATTGAGGATTTGGAAACCAAAATTGGCGATGCCGAAGCAAATATCAATCAGCTGGAAGAATCGCTCAAGACCACAACGAGTGTGCGCGAGACCTCTGACAAACGCGCCGAGATTGACCGGTTGCGCGGGCAAATCGCACAGTATCAACAGAACTATACACAGTTCGTCAACTATCTCGCGCCTTCATCGCAAAACACGCTGACGATTCTCGAACCTGCCGAGCCGCCTGCCGCGCCCTTTGCGCCAAACTTGGTTCTGAATGTGAGTTTGGCAGTCATTATCGGCATTATCCTTGCAACCGCTGTAGCATTCTTGATTGAATATTTCGACGATACGCTTAAAACCAAAGAGGATGTGACGCGGGTCCTGACGGCTTCGACGCTCGGCGAAATCGGTGTCGTCAAAAACCGAAACGATAAATTGATTACTGCTGCCGAACCGCGTTCTGCCAATGCCGAAGCGTACCGTATGTTGCGGAGCAATATCGGATTCTCGTCGGTGGACAAACCCATCAAGACCATTTTGGTCACGAGCGCGAGTCCCAGCGAGGGCAAGAGTATCACAGCGGCGAACCTTGCCGTGACGATGGCGCAAGCCGGTTATCGCACGGTGATTTTGGATTGTGACTTGCGTAAACCGACACAGCAAAAGATTTTCAATCTGTCGAACGATGTGGGCTTGACCAATGCGTTGCTTGCCCACTCGACAGTGCAGAATTTTATCCGCCCTGTGCGGGTCGAAAATTTGAGCGTCATGCCCACCGGCTCGCTGCCGCCGAACCCTGCCGAACTTTTGGGCTCGCGCCGCATGGCCGAAATGTTATCCGCGTTGGAGGGCGAGGCGGATATCATTGTAATAGACAGTCCGCCTGTGCTCGCCGTCGCCGACTCGGCAATTCTGTCACGCATGGCAGATGGCGTGTTACTTGTCATTGACAGTGGACAGACCAAACGCGAATCGGCACAGCGTGCCAAAGAAGCGTTGGAAAATGCCGGAGCGCGTCTTTTGGGTGTTGTGTTGAATCGAATGCCCGCGAGTCGCAGTTACTATTCATACAACAGCAAATATTACACATCGGTCGGCGAAGCCAAGGCGAAACCTTCGACTCCTGCCACATCGAGCAGCAGCTAAGCCAACCGAAAACCCAAGTACGCTACAGGAGTTTGGGAGCGCCGATGCGTGCCGGTTCCGCATCGGCTCTCGTTTGTGTAGCGGGGAGCTTGAAGCATCAATACTTTCAAGGATTAGACAAAGCGCATGGATGAACTGAACCACAAGAGTGAACAGGATGCGGCAGAGCAGAACGCGCCAAATTCGTCGCAGGCAGATTCCAGCAACGGCGCAGACACAACTGTCACTCCGCACAACATTTCACGAATGATAACATCCAAACGAGTTGTCATTCCTCCGAGCGCCAAGCGTCTCGCCAAAGCTCCCCCTCGTCCGGCGGAACCGCTGGTCAAGCCCGCGCCTCCCGTTTCACCGCAGGTGCCCGTCGAACCGAACGGCGAGACCACTGCTGCATCGATTGTACAAGAAACGAGCCGCGCCGAATTCGTCGAACCTGTCGCGCTGTCTCCAACACACACAGTAGAGATTCCACCGCAAGGAACCGAGGACCAAAACCTAGACGCGACAAAAGACGCAGCGCCAACTGTGGTCGTCCTTGCGGAAACAACAGATGCCCAGACCGAACGCCTTGAGCCCGCGCCATTCGTTCCGTCGAGTGAGTCGTCATCATCAACCACCGGCAGCGTGAAAACGACGGGTCTGCCATACACGCAGGCGGTTCCTTATTTTCCGCCCACAACAATTCCACAACCGCGCAAGCAAAGCAGTTTAGGCGTGGTGTTGTGGGGCGGCGTCATTCTCTTTTTGATTGCAGCAGTTGTCGTCGCACTGTTCGCCCTGAATTTGATCCCGATTTTTGGAACACCGGAAGCTGTGGCAACACCAACTCAAGTGGTTGCAGTTCAACCGACCACCGCACCCAGCCCAACGACGACCCTTCTTCCTACCTCACTGCCGACGGAAGCGCCACCGGTTCCGACGACCGTGCCGCTGCTGATACCGACACCGCCAATAGACGGCGACCAAAAAAGTTTGCTGCCACTTGCCGACTTGACCGGTTGGTACAGTGCGGGTTCTACGGAAACGAATTACGGCGATGAAAATCTGAATGCAGGTACCTTTCAAGGACAACCTTATTCGAGCATCATTCAGTTCAATCTCGACAATCTGCCCACTGACACACAAATCCTTTTTGCGGCTATCGAATTGACCGGGCGCGATGCATCGCGTTTGGGCACGACAGGGACTTGGCAACTGGAACTGCTTGAGAATTCACTCGCCACTGATTGGAGTCAAGCGACACCTGAACAACTCGCTCAGGCAAAATCGCTCGGCACAATGGGCGAACCAATTCCCGCGTCCGATTTGGGAGCCGGTCGCGTGAACCGCTTTGTCTTGAGCGAAAGTGAGTTGCAGCTTTTAGCGCAACAATTCAAGAATGGCAACGCCGTCTTTCGCTTGCGCGGACCGGAGGGCACAGAGGACAATCTCTTTTCTTGGGAATCGGGCGCCAACACGGCGACACTCAATTCACCCACATTGCATCTGGTCTATGTTCCGGGCAAATATGTTATCGTCACCAACACGCCCGAGCCGACCAACGTCTTGACCGCCGCCGCCTATGTCGTGCGCGGCACCGACCAGGCGAAACGGAACGGCACGCCCACCCCATTCCCGCCCGGCGTTGCCACAGCCACTCCCGGCGGTGCGCCGATTGTGATTGGAGCCGAGACCGCGCTTCCGGCCAATGAGGAAACGGCAATTGCGCGTGCCCAGCTGGCAACCGCTATTGCGCGAACGACGGGGACGTACACGCCAACACCACCGGTTGTGATTATCGAGTATCCGACAAATACTCCGGTTGTGATTGACCCAATTCGTCTCAGCACCTCGACACCAATTCCGCCCGATACAGATTTGATGACCATCCCCATTGACTATGAAAAATGTCAATGTCAGGGACAGATTCTGTTGCTCTCCAATCGCTATGGCGGAGACAAACGGGCGCCCATCATGCTCGACCCGCAAGGCGCAGAACTCGGCAAGCTCTCCGGGGACTTGTATTATCGCCTTGCGCTCGCGCGCGAACCGTATTCACCGGACCGCACCAAGCGCCTGATTTATCCAAACGATTCCAATGGCGTGCAACAGATCGGCTATGAAGACGTTGCCACCGGCGAAATAACATTCCTTACCAATTTCTCCAAAGGAATTGCGTACGATGCCGCGTGGTCGCCTGATGGCAGTGCGATTGCATTCGTTTCCACCGAGCGCGGCAACACCGACGAAATCTATATCTATGATTTCGGCACGCAGCAAGTTACGCGCATCACCGATGCCAGTGAATTGGGGCAGCCGTGGAGCAAACATCCTTCATGGTCCCCGAACAGTCAACAAATCGTTTTCTGGTCCAGTCGTTCCGGTACCCCACAAATCTGGATTATGAACCGCGACGGCTCTGACCTCCACAACATCAGCAACAACGATTTCGACGAACGCGATCCTGTATGGGTCAAGTGATTTACTCGCAACGCTTTCCTTCCCCAGTGCAAATTGATACAGAGCTGCTGTAGAGCAGCTCTGTATTATTCCCAACGAATTTTTCTACGAGGCAGCAGCTATGCCTGCATTAATCGAACTTCTTGACCAATATCTCTTTGCCGATGTCCCGGGCTTGTCCGCGCGCAACGCGCTCCGCCGCGCGTGGGAACTTGCGACCGGCAGCGTGTGGAGTGACCTCTATCTCTCGTCACTCGACGACGCGCTGACCGAAGAGTTACCGCATTTGTCCGCATACAGCGGGCGGACGACCGAACGTCCCATGCGTCCACAGCTGGCAGCCGTCTTGACGGCGGATTTGGGCGAAGCCGGCAACGCGGTTCAAAAACCGGACCAGACCAGCCGCCAATTTTTGACCGAACTGGCGCGCGCAATGCAAGCCCAGCGCCTCATCACAATCAATCGTCACAACCTTTTCACCGACGAATACCGCCAAGTTTTGTTGAACCTCTTTGACCACGTTCACACGCGCTTCAAATCGGTCCTCCTTCGCAATGAGCCTGAATTCAGTGCCGCGCTCGCCACAGCAACCGATTATGATTCCATTTTGGCGGCGAGTGTATCCGCGTATTTAGAACGTCAATTCGGCGTGACCTTGCCCACCCTGACGCTCAACCTGCCAACTACTGTTCCGCAATATCCCAACACAGAAATTCCGGAACCCATTTCCGCAGAACCCGAGCCCGCGCCATTGACCGCTGAAACACTCATCACGACACAAACCCCAGACGCGGAAATGCCCGCCGCATCGAGCGCAGAACCACCAACCTTTGCGCCGGAATCGTTAGATGCCGAGCTCCCTCCTGCCGAACCGATTGTCGCAGCCGAGATGCCATCTGCAGAAATGAGCGCGCCATCCGCGACCGACCGCGTGGCAGAAACATCCATGTCTCCGGCAATCAATACAGAACCGCCCGCGCCGCGCACAACACCCAACCGCTTGCGCGTTCTCGTCGCCACGCCGGGCGATGTACAAAGCGAGCGCCGTCTGCTCCTCGAACTTTTGCGCGAACTCGACGCGCGTTCACGCGCGCGCTTTGGCGTCGAAATCAGCGTCATTCAACCGACCCCGGGTGAACTCGATAACGGGCAATCGCCTGTAGAACTCGCGGATATTTTCATCGGCGCGGTGTGGCTGCAATTCGGCAGCCGCAAGCTGGACACCAACGCGATGGGCGAAACCTATTACGCCGGAACGCTTGAAGATTTCGCGCTTGCGCTTCAGCAAGGCAGTGTGCGCGATGAAGGGTGGCTGCGCACCGTTATCTATCGTTCCATTCGTCCGCCCCTCGACCTCTTGCATTTGAACGTAGCGGAATACGCGCGCGTACAGCAATTTTTTGAACGCGCGGGTGCGTACGCGGGCGATGACCTTGTGCGCGTGTACAACGACCCTTCCGAACTGATTCACGACGCGCGCGCGCGGCTCGACGCGTGGATTTACAACTATGCCGTTGACCTCGCCTCGGCGTACAGCGAGTACGGAAAAAATTCGGCAAGCACCGGACAACCCGCCGCCGCGCTCACCGATTTTGCACAAGCGATTGCGTTGTATCGCGAGCTGGACCGCCCCGAACAAGAACTCGCGCTGTGGCTTCAAGTTGGCACGCTGCATCAACAGACCGATAACGTTTCAGCCGCAACGGATGCGTTCAACACGGCACTGCGTCTCGCCGACCGCGTTGAAGATGACGCGGCAGCAGCATTTGCCCTGCGCGAGCTCGGCGCGCTCGATGCGCGGGCGGGCGATTGGCGTCAAGCGCTCGAAAAATACCAACACGCGCGCGCCTACGGAAAATCCACCGAGGGCTTGTATTTGCAATTACTGCGCGATGAAATCGCCGCGCATACCGCGCTCGGCGACGCGGCGCGCACGCGCGGCGAATACGAATCCGCCAACGCCGCATACACAAACGCACTGGAACGCGCGCAAGAGATTGATGACCCGAACCAGACCGCCAAACTGTGGAGCCAACTCGGCGCGCTCGCGGCAGAACATGGCAAATGGAAGGACGCTCTCAACGCGTACGACAATGCGCTCGCGCACCTGAACGCGCCCGCCGATTTTGATATGCGCCACGCCATTCTGGACGCACAATCGTTCGCGCACGCCGAACTGGCGCGCGCCGCAACCGACGCGGGCGACGATGCAACGGCGGAACATGAATATCAAGCTGCACTGCGCGCCAACGCGCAAGGAAGTGGTACACGCGCCCAACGCATCGAATGGTTCACCGCGCTCGGCGCCCTCGCCTCGAACCACAACGACTGGGAACGCAGCATCGAAGCATACGAGCAAGGGCTTGCCTTGCTGGACTCGCCCGACGACGTAACCGCGCGGCATGTGCTGCTGACGAAACAAGCGAACGCGTACCAACAGCTCGGCACAGTGCGCGCCGCGCGCAGCGAGTGGAGTCAGGCAAACAGCGCGTTTCGCGATGCGCTCGCGTTGTACCAAGAATTGGACGCCCAAGCCGAAGCAAGTGTTGTACTCGTTCATCTCGGCGAGATTGCCGCCGCGCAAGCCGAGTGGGACAAAGCCAACACCTATCTATTGCAGGCACTGCCGCAGCTTGACGCGCCCGACAAGTCTGAATTGCGAGTCCAAGCAATCCGTCTGCAAGCAGACGCACTCACTCACATTGGCGATGCCCATCGTCAAGCGCAAGCGTGGGGCGAAGCAGAAATCAGTTACGTCCAAGCGCGCGCGAATCTCGAACAGGTCGGTGCAGGCAGTGAAACCACTCCCCTCCTCTTTCGTCTCGGCGTCGTCACGGCAGCACAATCGCGCTTGCCCGAAGCATTGGCATTTTTACAGCAAGCGCACGCGCGCGCAACTGACGCATCGCAAACCGAATTGCGCCGCGAGATTTTGCGCGCAGAGGCGGACACGCTGCGTCGGCTCGCCGACATGTATCGCGGCGCGGGCGATGCCACTTCGGCGCAGGGCGCCTATCGGCAGCAATTGGAGCTGGCGCAGGAATTGAACGACGACGCGCTCGAAGCCGACGCGTTTCATTCGCTCGGTCTCGTCGCATCCGATGCCAACGACTGGAACACCGCGCTTGACCAGTACGAACAGGCGCTCTCGCGTTTGAACGCGCCCCACGCGGCGAATACGCGCACCCTGATTCTGCGGCATCAATTTGCCGCGTACCAAAAATTGGGGGAACGCGAACATGCCGCGCACCAACTCGACCAAGCTGCCATGGCGTACCGTTCCGCGCTCACCCTCGCCCAAACTCTCGGCGAACGGGAACGCGAAGCCGATTTGCTTTACACGCTCGGTCTCATTGCGATTGAACGCCAAGAGTGGGACGAAGCATTGACCGATTTGCGGCGCGCGCTCGGCATTTACAACTTGATGCCCGCTGCCCGCAACGTGCCGCAGGTCATTTGGAATATCGGGCGCGCGCAGCGCGGGCAAAAACGCGCGCACATGCAGCAAACGCTGGAACGCGCAATGGTGGCGCGTGACCCCGCGCTCTATGCAACCGCTCGCGAACTCGCGCGCGAATTGGGCGATACGCGCACTGCGGCTATGGCATCGGAACAGCTCGGCACTCTCGCGTCCGAGCATGCCGATTGGGACAACGCGCTCGCGGCGTACGATGATGCGCTCGCGGGTTTGACAGAACCGGATGACTTGGCTCTACGCGCCGATATTCAACGCGCCCAGCTGCACGCGCGACGTGAGCGAAGCGACCGCGCCCGCGATGCCCGACGCTGGACCGAAGCAGATGCCGATTTGTTTGTCGCCCTCGACCTCGCGCGCGAATTGAACGATGCCGAGGCGCAAGGCGAAATCATTTACCGGCGCGGACGCGTTGCCGCCGCGCAGGAACGTTGGAACGAAGCCATTGACCTTTATTCCGACGCGCTCAATCGTTTTGCCGAACCCGGCGAGATGCGCGCGCGGATTGAACGCGCCCAAGCCGACGCATATCGCGCGCTTGGTGACGCGGAACGCGACGCGCAAAATTGGGAAGGCGCCGACGCCGCTTACGCGCAAGCACTCACACTGGAACGCGGACTGGGCGACAACGCGGCGCAGTCACACCTCCTCGCCGCACTCGGCGATGTCGCCACGCGTCAAGCGCGTTGGAGCGACGCGCTGGAACGTCTGACCCAAGCGCGGCATCTGGCAGAAACACTTCAAACTCCTGCCGCGCTCGAGTCGCTGGATGCCGATATTCAGTTGGCAACCCAGGCGCTAAAACGCGAACAGCAAGCGGACGCGGAACGACGCGGCGATACGGCACGCGCCGCGCGCGCCTTTGTCCAAGCGCACGCGGATTATCTGCAAGCACTCGGTTTGGCACAGGAGCTCGGCGACCGCAGCGCGCAAGCCGAGTTGACAGCAAAGCTTGGTTTCGTCGAGACCGAACGCGGGGAACATGCCGCCGCGTTGGAACAGTATCGCGTCGCGGCAGGCATGTACGATGCCGCGTCGGATGCGCCACAACGCGCCGCGCTCATTGAACTCCAGGCGCAATCACTTCAAGAATTGGGCAACGCCGCCGGCGAAAAAGCAAATTGGCAAGACGCGCTGCAACTTTATTCGCAAGCCATTGCGCTGTTGGATGCGCCGTCACAAACGGACCAACGCAACGCGCTTGTTCATTTGCAAGCCGTCACGCTTCAAAACATCGGCGACAGGGCGAGCGCGCAACAAGAATGGGAGTCCGCGCTGGACGCGTATCGTCGCGCGGGAGGATTGTTCAAGCTGCTTGGCGCAACGGCGGATGAACATATTGTCCTCGCGCGCGAAGGCAATGTCTTGGCGGTGTTTGCGCGGGACGCGCACGCCACACGCGACCTCGACCTTGCGCTGGCGCGTTATGACGAAAGCATCGCGCGCTTGAGCGACGCACAAGCGTCGGACGCGTTGCGACAGGTGCGCGCAGAACAATGGCAAGTCTATCGCGATGCGGGCAATGCAGCGGCGGAAGCGGGCGACTATGCGGGAGCGCGTCGCCACTATCGCCAAGCGCTCACGATTGCGGAAGAGTTGGACAATCGTCCCGCTCAAGCGGATTTGTACCGGCAGCTCGGCGATATTGCCGCACGCCAGAATGATGATTCGGCAGCGCTGCTTTCGTATCAATACGCGTTGGAACGCGCGGACGACGCGGCTCTGCGAAACGCGATTCTGCACGCGCAAGTGCAAGCATATCGCTCGCTCGGCATTGCACAGCGAATTGCCGGAGATTACGCGGGCGCGGAAGCCAATTCGAGTCGCGCCTATGCCATCGCACAATCTCTCGACGACGCGGCACTGGAAGGCGAATTGGCATTTTTGTTGGGCACGTTGGCTGCCGACCAACAGATGTGGGAATCCGCGTTGGGCTATTACCAACGCGCGCTCG
This sequence comes from Chloroflexota bacterium, assembly GCA_029778615.1. Classification (GTDB taxonomy): domain Bacteria; phylum Chloroflexota; class Anaerolineae; order UBA4142; family SHND01; genus SHND01. The sequence continues at coordinate 48,539 of JAKOPZ010000104.1, forward strand.
ATACGTTTCCTGCCGACGCCCCGCCGCGCGCGGATGTGCGCGCCTATCAAGCATTTGCTTATCAACAGCTGGGCAACACACAACGCGCCGGTGGTCAATTCGACGCGGCACTGAGCGCATATGCAAATGGCTTGCGCGTCGCGGACGAATCGAGCGATGCGGAACAAAGTGGACAAATTCATCACGACATGGGTTTGCTCTTTGCCGCGCAAGCGCGCTGGCAAGACGCGTTGAACGCGTACGCCCATGCAACCGAGCGGCTCGCAGGCGCAGATGCCGCGACGCTTGCGCTCGTCGAGCGCGACGCCGAGATTGCAACACGCGCATTCCGGCGTGAACAATATGAAACCCAAATCTCACATGCCGAAACGGCGCGCGCCGCGCAGCAATGGGATGACGCCGCGACCGCGTATCGCGCGGCGTTGCATTTGGCAGACGAGTTGGAGGATGCCGACGCGTCAGCCGCCACGCGCCGGGCTCTGGTTTCGCTTTACGCTCAAAAAGGGGATGTGCTCGCCGCGCAAGATTGGAACGACGAAGCACAGGACGCGTATCGCGAAAGTCTTGTCCTCGCGCGCGAGTTCCTCTTTGACGAGGACGCAGCACAGCGCGAACGCGATTTGCTCAATCTGGCAGCCGCGCGCGTCACAGCATTGCGCGAGGCAAAAGATTGGACACATGCCACCGATGCCGCGACGGCTCAACTCGCACTGGCTCAAGAATTCAACAGTACGGACGCCCAAGCCGACGCGCTCTTGGCACTGGGCAATCTCTCCGCCGCGCAGCGCCGCTGGGACGCCGCGAAAAACTATTACGAACAAGCGCGCCCGCTTTTGGTTCAGGCAGAACGAAGCGAACCGCTTGTCGCGTTGGATGCAGAGCTCGCGCTTGTCAACGAACGCTTGTCCCGTCTCGCGCGGCTCCAAGAACAATCTTCTATCGCGGAAGCAGCCATCCGCGAAAATGATTTCGATACAGCAAATCAAGCATTTCGTTCCGCGCTCGTCGAGGCGCGCGAGCTCGACGATGACGAAACGGGAGAAACGCTCGTAACCCGATTGGTTGCGTTGTCGCAGAACAAAACAACCTTCCTCCGCCAAGCGAACGATTTGAACGCCGCCGCGCGCGCCGCGCAGGAACAATATTCCGTCGCCCAAGAGTTTGACATTTCTGGCGCACGGGCAGATGCACTCGCACAGTTAGGTGAAATTTCTGCCGCGCAAAATGAGTGGGCGCAAGCGAAACAATATCTCGAACGCGCCCACACACTTTTTCAAGAACAGGAACGCGGCGCGGACGCGGACGCCGTCGCAGGTCAACTCGCGCGCGTGAACGATGTGTTGGCGCG
>JAKOPZ010000105.1 GCA_029778615.1 Chloroflexota bacterium
AAAAAGCGGGAGACGGGATTCGGACCCGCGACCTTCTCCTTGGCAAGGAGACGTACTACCACTGTACTACTCCCGCAGTACGCTTACTTTTGCAAGCAATTATAAAGTTTTGGGCCCGTCTGTCAAATTACTCGACAGGCGCGATTTTATTTCAGCGCCTTGCGCGCGGCGAGGCGTCCGAGTTTAATCGCAATGTTTGCGCCGGGAACAAAGGTGCCGACAACATCCGAACCAATGTCGAACAAATCGTCGTTTTCCAAAACGTCGGTGAGTTGTTTTTTGATTTGTCCGGCTTCGGCACGCTGTTCGCCCGTTAACGCGTCGAATTCGATAACTTGATGTTTGTCGCGGCTCTGCCAAAAAAATTCAAACGCATACACGGGGCGTAAATACAAAATCACTTTTTCCACTTCAATGCGCTGTTCGTAAATGGTATCCGCCTGAATCGTTTTCATCAGCGCCTGCGTCAACTTGCCCACAAGAAAAGAACTCCGCACTTCGGGAAAAACGACGAGCGTGTTCTCGGCGCGCAGCGCTTCCAGATTTTCCACTTGCTGCTCAGCAAAGGCGAGATATTTTTTGTAATCGCGCTCGTGACCGTGTTGAGGTTCGAGCATCAGTTCTTGGGCAAGTTCTTCGGCACAGTGCTCGACCGCGTCGAGAGCAAACGCGCGTTTTTCGACGGCGTGTTCGTTTTCGTAAACGGTGACTGCCTGCACTTCGGGCGCGACAGGCACCTGATAGCGATGCCGCCGGTCATATTTATAGAACGCGCGCGCCGAGCCGTACCAAAATGGTTCATACCGTTTCTGCGATTGTGTTATTTCGATTTCGTCGGGTTTGGGACGCTGCATAAAACGGACAAGTTGTCCAAACGCCTCGACGCGTTTCGCCGCCGCGCGTTCGCGAATTTCATCCGCCGAAAACGGCGAGACGAGTTCGATGATTTTTTCTTCGCCAATCGTAATGTCCATACGCGTACCATGTAACGTTCGCCGCGCGTTCTTGTTTTACGCGCGTTTTGCGCCGCGCCGCAACAAGATGAATCCGAGCGCAAACACGACGAGGATGCCGATGCCGATGCCAAGCAGCGCATCGCGTCGAATCAAAACGTTTTCGTTCGCGTTGGGTGACGCGAGGACCGCTGTGGGTTGGTCTTGCCCCAACGCGGAATTGGGTGCAGTGTCCGGCAGCGGCGTTTGCGTAAAGTCAAAGGCGTTCGCCAAATCATTCGTCGCCGCATCGCGTGTGGCAAGCGGTGCCAAATCCCAACGCGTCTCGATAAATTTCAAAAGCGATGTGGTGTCGTACTGTGTATGGTCCACGAATCCTTTTTTCGCCCACGGTGAAATCACGAGTAACGGCACGCGCGCACCCGGACCCCAGCGGTCAATTTTTGGCGGCGCCACATGGTCGTACCAGCCGCCGTAATCGTCATACGTGATAAAGATGACGCTGTCTGGCCAATATTTGCTGAGCTGCACTGCTTGAATCCACAACAGCGCGTGTTGTTCCGCTTCTTCCACAATCGAATAGCCGGGATGTTCGTCAAAGGCGGGGTCGGGTTTGAGAATGGTGACCGCAGGCAGAGTCCCATTCAGCAAATCGGGGACAAAAAAATCCGAGTCGCGCAAGTGTTCGCGTCCGGGCATTCCCGGACCGTACGGTTTAAAGTACAGGTGCGAATTCAATGGCGGTTCGTCAACAAAGGGAATCGGCTGCTCGGCGCGTCCATCCACGTAATCTTGCCAGCCGCCGGTGTACTCGTACCACGAAATTCCTGCTGCGCTCAAGCGGTCGCCAATCGTCGGCAGGTCCACCGGCGGCAAGCGATGACTGTCCGGCAATTTACTGTGCGGTGGATAAAAGTTATCAATGTTCGTATTGATGGCATAGCCGTCGGGTGTGACCAATCCATCTTCGCCCGTGTCAATCCCAATCAAATTGCCCTGCGCGTCAAAAACGGGTTTCGCCACATATTCGGGGGGCGGATTTTCCCAACGCGGCGTGCACGCGCATACGAGCCACATGTGATTGAGCCACGAGCCGCCGAACGCGGCAGTAAAAAAATTGTCCGCAAAGGTGTACTCTTTCGCGTACGGATACAACGGCAACCGCGTCGTGTCGTAATAGCCCATCACTTGCGCGCCCACATCCGTCCACGCGACAAATTTATTCATCGCGCCGTTGTTCGCTTGCAATTGATAGTGATAAAAGCGATGCAGCGGCGTGCCGAGCAAAACATTGTTCGGAATAATGTCGTCAATCAAAAACGGCTTGTTCGGCAAATCGTTTGGAAAGCGCGGGTCGGGCAGACCGGGCAAGGTATCAATCGGCGCGCCGAATCCCGCGTAACGAACGCTGACCTTTACGGGCGGCAGCGTTTCGTACGGCTGATTGTTTTGGTCGAGCTGCATAATCGCGGCGCCGGGCGAGTTAATGCCGTTCACGCCGGGCAAGCCGCTGTACAAATTGTCCACCGTGTGATTTTCGAGATAAAGAATGATGACGTGATTGATTTTTTCAAACTTGTTGCCTTGGGCGAGCGCGAGCGGCGCGGGTACGAACACAAAAAGGAAAAATAAAATCGTAAATGTGATGACAAGCGTTGCGCGTTTCATGTATGCGATACTCCTTGGCGAAGGATTGTAGCAGACGCAAGGGAGTGATGCAAACGAGCGCTTGGACACAGGCAAAGTTGTGTTTCGAGGTGAGTTTTCCAAAAACGAAAATCTCAATCCTTTGCGAGTTTTTCCATTTCAGATGTTGTCGCGTCTTCTAACAGCGTTTGCACATCCAACGCGCGTATCGCGTCCACCGCCAAGCCCCAGCGACCTGCTTCGCACAAGCCTGCGAGTCCGCCTTGCTCGTACGCGTCGAGCGCGGCGCACAAACACGCGTACCGTATGCGTTCTGCGAATGCGCGTTTTTCCTTCGCGTCCCACTCTGAATTCATCTCGTACCTCCACTATCCCGGCAACTTTCTGTTTGCAACAATGCAAAAATTATATCATCAATAAACGCAGTGACGTGCTGCCTTGTTTGGACGACACGCCTATTTTTCTATACAATGCCCCGCATGACGACGCTTCCTCTGCAAGAGCTGGCGCGGCTGCCCGCGCCCAACGACAATTGCGCGATTGTGACGCGCCGCGTCGAACGCGGCACACGCGTCCGCGCAAACGCTCTGGAATTCACCCTTTCGCACACGCTGCTCGAAGGACATCGCTTTGCGGTGCGCGAAATTGCGCGCGGTGAGGCACTCTTGTCGTGGGGCTTGCCGTTCGGTATGGCGACGCGCGCGCTTGGCGCGGGCGAATACGTTATCAACGCACAAACGCTCGACGCGCTGCGCGAACGCCGCGTGAATTTTGAATTGCCCGCACAGCCCAATTTCGAAAATTACGTCACACCGTACCATTTCGACGCGAGCGCGTTTGTGCCGGGGACACAGGTATTGAAATATGACGCACCGCGTCATTTTCTGGGTTATCGCCGTTCGCCTGCGCGCGGCGTGGGCACGCGCAACATGATTGTGGTGCTGGGACTTTCGTCGCGCGCCGCGAGTTTTGCGCGCGCGCTCGCACTGCGAATGCAGTCGGCGTGCGCGGATTTTGAAAACATTGACGGCATTGCGGCGGTGGCGCACACGGAAGGCAGCGGCAGTGACCCGCTCAACAATTTTCCCTTGCTTTTGCGTACGCTGGCGGGACTGATGGTGCATCCGAACGTCGGCGCGGTGTTGGCAGTGGATGTGCCCGGCGACGGCGTCACACAGCGCGAGCTGCGCGCGTACCTGCACGCGGAAAATTATCCGCTCGCCGATGTCACGCACGCGTGGTTCAGCTTGCGAGAGAATTTTGAAGAGGATTTGGCGCGCGGCGCGGAAATCGTGCGCGGTTGGCTCCCGCAAGTGAACACGGCGGCGCGCACCCCCGAACCCTTGACGCATTTGAAAATCGCGCTTCAATGCGGCGGCTCGGACGCGTTCTCCGGGATTTCCGGCAATCCCCTCGCGGGCGCGGTGGCACGCGAAATTGTGCGGCACGGCGGCTCGGCGAATCTCGCGGAAACGGACGAATTGATTGGCGCAGAAGAATATATTTTGCAAAACACGCGCGACCTGGCCACCGCGCGCGCGTTTCTGGAAACCATCGAGCAGTTCAAAACGCGTCTCACGTGGCACGGCGTTTCTGCCGAAGGCAATCCGTCGGGCGGGAATCGCTTTCGCGGTCTTTACAACATTGCGTTGAAATCGCTCGGCGCGGCGATGAAAAAAGACCCCGCGCTGCGGCTCGACTATGTGATTGAATATGGCGAACGTATGACTAACGCGGGTTTCTATTTTATGGATTCACCGGGGAATGATTTGGAAAGTATCGCGGGACAAATCGCGGCGGGCTGCAATTTGATTTTTTTCATCACCGGCAACGGCTCGATTACCAATTTTCCGTTTGTGCCGACGCTGAAATTTGTCACCACGACGGGGCGCTATCATTTGCTCCAAAATGAAATGGACGTGAACGCGGGCGCGTATTTGGACGGCGCGTCGTTTGACGAATTGACGCGCGATACATTTGAACGCGCGCTCGCGGCGGCGAACGGCACGCGCACGCTCGGCGAACGCGCAGGACATTCGCAAATTTCGATTTGGCGCAATTGGCGCCAGACCGCGCTGCGCCCGAATGTGTTTTTGGAAATGCCCGCGCCGTCCGGCGAACCGCTGCCTGTGCGCGCGCCGTCACATGCTTCACTGCAGCGTGTAATCACCATGCAGCGTGTGGGCGAACAGTACGCGCGCGAATTTGTTGGTTTGATTGTGCCCACAAGTTTGTGCGCGTCCGAAGTCGCGCGCGTGGCAGTGAATGAATTGAATCGCAAAGGTGTGATGCCGACTGCGCTCACGCGTTTTGTTACACTCAACCATACAGAGGGCTGCGGGGTGAGCGGCGACGCGTATTTGGCAATGCTCAAACGTACACTGCTCGATTACATGCAGCATCCGATGGCGCGGGCGGGACTTTATCTGGAACACGGCTGTGAATTGACACACAACGATTCGATGCGGCATCGCCTCCAAGCCGAAGGGCGCGACCCGCGCGCATACGGTTGGGCAAGCATTCAACTCGACGGAGGCATGGAAAAGGTCCTGCAAAAAATTGAACAATGGTTTGCCACGCGTTTGGACGCGGCGGACGCGCCCGTGCGCGAACGCGTCGGTTTGGAAAAATTGCGTGTGGGCATGACCGCGCTCGCCGAGCCGCCCGCAGCGGTGAGCAAAGCATTCGCCCTGCTCGCGCGTGAGATTGCGCACGCGGGCGGGACCGTGATGCTGCCATCGAACGCGGCACTTTTGAAAATGCCCGCGTTCACAGAAACGTTGTTGCAAGATGCGCCGCGCGCGACAATGGCGTACGGACAATTTGCCGCGCGCAGTGGACTGCACATCATGGACGCGCCCTCTCAACATTGGGTGGAAACATTGAGCGGTCTCGGCGCAACGGGCGCGCAGATTATTTTTGCCTATGACACGCGCGTAATGCAGGGACATCCGTTCATTCCCGTTGTGCGCGTCACATCACGCGTGTCGTGGGAACAGCCCGCGCTGCCGGATTTTGATGTCGTGTTAGACGGCGAGACGTCAAATGCGTACGCGGCGTTGTGGGACAGTTTGGAAAAAACGTTGCGGGGCGAAATTTCACCGCGCGCGTTGTTGCGCGGCGATGTGGATTTTCAAATTACGCGCGGGTGGACCGGCGTTTCCGTTTAGAACGCGTTTGCATTTTGGCGAGTCGTTCCAGCGCGTCCTCTAACGTTTGAAAACGCGACGCGCCTTGTTTGTCCGAGACGACAATTTCGTCGTCAAGAATCGCTTGCCTGGTGCGAAGGCGCTGCGGCAAATTTTTCAATTCGGGATAACGAAAGGTCATGTCCCGCTGACTGCGCGAAATGAAACGCGCTTGCCCATTCTCGATAAAACACAGTGCGCGCACACCATCCCATTTGGTTCCAAAAATCCACTCGGCGTCCACAAACGGTTTGTTTACCAATGTGGCAAGCATCGGTTGAATGGCACGCAGCATCGGCGCGCGTTCCGCGCCGCACACGATGATTGGTTTGCGATTCACGCTGACGCGCAGAGTATCCGGACCGCGCAGCGCGCCGTAATCGTCGTTCGGGTCATCCCAGTTGCGCGTCATAAGATTGCTTTTGTAAAGAGACCAAGTCACTGAATGGACTTGGTCTCTGATCTCGTTTCTCAATTACCTTTGCTGCGCTTTCGCTTCTTGGCGGGAAATCAATTTTGAAAAGCGGCTCGGTTCGCCGTCTTTTGTTTCTTCCTGATAGAGAAACACGAGGTCGGCTTCCTGAAACTTGTAAAGAATTCATCCCACGAGTCGTTTTGCTTTTCGTCGCAGCGCGGCGCACCGCTGCTTTGACCGCCATAGTTACTCTTTGTTTTGAATTTGGAAGGTTTGGGTCAGCGGCTGCCGCCCTTGTGTCCGCCTTTGCGTGAGGACGCGTGACTTGCTTTTTTGCCGCGTCCCGAGCCGCTCTTTTTGCCGCCGCCGGTTTCTTTGTTCACCGTTGCCCATGCGCGCGATTTCGCTTCTTTTTTGGAAACCCCGCGTTTTTCGTACCCTTCCGCGATATGTTCCGCCTGACGTTTTTGTTTGCCCGTATAAGCGGATTTGTCTCCTCTTGGCATAGTTCCTCCTCGATTGCCTATTGGTAAAGAGAATTTATAACTCATGTTACGCAGAATTGTCATTTCGAGCGGTCTTGCGAGAAATCTCGGTGGAAAAAACCGAGATTTCTCACAGAGTTTACCCCGAAGGATTGAGGGGTTCGAAATGACATGCGTAAGGTGAATTTATCATTTTATGCTATTCCGATTCCGAAATATTTCTATGCATCGCGATACACATGCGAGATAGAGCTTGGGATACATTTGCAGGCGCGCCTGAAGAATTTGCTGATTGCAAAAACGCGAGTTTGTCGTTTAGTACTGCAAGACCGAAAAGGAGTTGCAGCTATGTCAAAAACAAATCAAAAACCTTCGCGCAACGGACACAATCGTACCGCACCGGTTGAGTTGGGATACGCGCTTTCCAGCGAAGAACATCGTCCAAACGATTTGGTGCAGGATGCGCGGCGCGCGGAAGAAAGCGGTTTTTCATTCGCGCTCATTTCCGACCATTTTCATCCGTGGACCACACAGCAAGGACAAAGTCCGTTTGTATGGAGTGTTCTCGGCGCGATTGCGCACAACACCGAACGCTTGCGAGTGGGTACCGGCGTCACATGCCCGACAACACGAATTCATCCCGCCATCATCGCGCAAGCAGCGGCGACCGTAGCCAGCATGATGCCGGGACGATTTTTTCTCGGTGTCGGCACGGGCGAAAATTTGAACGAGCATATTCTCGGCGAAAAATGGCAACCGTATGACATTCGCCGTGAAATGTTGTCTGAAGCGATTGAGGTTATTCGTCGTTTGTGGCAAGGCGACTCGACCAGCTTTTATGGAATGTTTTATCAAGTGGAGAACGCGCAAATTTTCACCCTGCCCGATGAACTGCCGGAAATTTATGTCGCGGCGGCGGGAAGCGATTCTGCCAAACTCGCGGGCAACATTGGCGATGGACTGATTGCGACGTCACCCGACGCGAAATTAACTGAAACATTTTGCGGCGCGGGCGGCGATGGAAAACCGGCATATGGACAATTGACGGTGTGTTATGCGCGCACGGAACAAGAGGCGCAAGAGACCGCGCTCAAATGGTGGCCCAACGCGGCGCTGGAAGGCGAACTCTCTCAAGAGCTGTCGCTGCCTGCACATTTTGAACAAGCCACCAAAAATGTTACCGCCGAACAAGTGTGCCAATCTATCACGTGCGGTCCCGACCCCGAAAAACATTGGCAGGCAATTCAGAAATATCTTGATGCCGGTTTCACGCATGTCTATGTGCATCAAGTCGGACCCGACCAAACAGGTTTTTTCAAATTTTATGCGCAAGAAATTTTGCCACGCATCGAACATATATACGCGTAACCTGAACACACCATGCAAAACTGCGCGAGGACTTGACGGCGCTCGCGCAGTTTTTTCTGCGCCGACGGCACGGTGCGCGCCGCCGGATTTTTATTCCCACTCGTGTTGCCGTGGGTCGGTTTCGTAAAAATCACCCGGCGTATTTTTACCGCGCGGGTCAACCGAATTTTTCGCGGACGGAAGGGGTTGTTCACTGCGCCAATCCGGTGCGGCGAGTCGTTCCACTTTTTCCCGGTCACGTTTATCAGGACGCGCCGTACGCTCAATATCCACGCCGCGTTCCGTTCTCGATTTATTTTGTGCGGCGTTCAATCCCTGCCAATCCATCTCGTCCGTCGGCGGCTTGGTATGCACATCTTCCGCTTCCGGTTCATTTGTGTACGGATTGATTGGACGCCCGTTGTCGTCCAGTTTAGCGGTTTTTTCAATGCTCATATGACTACTCCCTCCAACGTTTTCATTGTCCTGTACAACGAGGCGCTCTGCGGTGCGTGACGCCGCGCGGTCCATTTATTCTGCATTCTTTTTACTCGCTGCAAGATACGCGAAATGCGCTCGCGTTATGGAGCAATTCATTTGGGCTGAACCCGCGCGTCTGCTATAATCGTTTCGTTCGGATAACGGCAAGCGCGTATCTGAACAACGCAAACATGACAAGTGCTAAACCTCGCGTGCTCGTGCTCGGTCTTGACGGGGCAACGTGGACGCTGCTTGACCCCCTTCTCGCGCAACAGAAACTCCCGACGCTGGGCAAGTTAATTCAAAACGGTTCGCGTTCCATTCTGCGTTCCTGCATTCAACCTTCGTCCGAACAAGCGTGGAGCGCCTTTGCCACCGGCAAGCAAAACGGCAAATTCGGGCTTTACGGTTTCTATCAACGCGCGAAAAATTCCTACGCGCTGGAATACATCAACGCGTCGCATCGTCGCGCGGCAACGCTCTGGCGCATCTTGAGTGAACGCGGCAAAAAATGTGTGGTCGTGAATGTCCCGCTCACGTGGCCCGTTGAAAAAATAAACGGCGCGCTCGTCAGTGGCTTGATGACGCCGGGGCTTAACAGCGAGTTCACTTTTCCGCACGAATTGAAAAATGAATTGCTCAACGAATTGGGCGAATACATTATTGATGTGGACATTGAACGCGGGGAAACAGGCGGCGAATCGTTGGATGAACTCGCGGCGCGTGTAAAGCGCATGAGTGAATTGCAGACGCGCGCGTTCGAGTATTTGCTTGAAAAAAATTCCGATTGGGATTTTGGAATGTTGGTGCATCGCGCGCCGGATATTTTGTGTCACAAATTTTGGCGCTACCAAGACCCGTCTCATCCGTTGTACAACGAACGTGAAGCCGCGCAGTGGGGTAACGTTATCAACGATTGCTTTGAATATCTCGACGCGTTCAACGCGCGCTTGCTTGAAAAATTCGCGGACGAAAATACAACGGTGATTGTTTTGTCCGACCACGGTTTCGGTCCGCTCACGCACGCGGTCTATTTGAATCAATATTTCGCACAAAAAGGAATTCTGGCGTACAAAGAACAACAAGGCAACACCCTTTCATCCGCACTACGCGCGGGCGTGAAACGTTTGAACAATCCTCTCGTCGGCGCGGTCAAGGCGCGAGTATTTGAACTTTTCCCGAAACTCAAATCGAATCTGCATTATTCAATGGCATACGGCAACATGGATTGGTCGCGGACAAAAGCGTACGCTGTAGGGACGATGGGAAATGTGTATTTGAATGTGCGCGGGCGTGAGCCCGAAGGGAGACTGGAGACTGGAGACTATGAAGCCGCGCGAGATGAGGTAATCTCTGTAATGCGCGAATTGCGCGACCCCGAAACGCAAAAACCCATTTTCGATTTTGTCTATCGCCGCGAAGAGATTTATCACGGCGACGCGTTGGAGGACGCACCCGATGTCGTTGGCTTGATTGATGGTCCGTATCACATTGCAGCTGTGGACTGGCGCGGCGCGAACGGAAAAGAAAAAAGCATCGTCGAAAAAGTTGGCAATCAATTATTATTTGTCAGTGACACATCGGGACAGCATCGGATGAATGGGATTTTAATTGCGAACGGTGCAGGAATTTCACCCAATCACCCAATCACCCAATCACCCAATTTAATTGACCTCGCGCCGACGATTCTGCAAATATTCGGCGAAGCGATTCCAAATGATATGGATGGACGCGTGTTGAATGAATTGTTGTTGCATCAACGCCAAGCCGCTTATGCACCCGCGTCGAATTTTGAAAATCAAATGGATGGCGAGTATTCGGACGCGGAACGCCAAGCAATCGAGGAACGGTTGGCAGGGCTGGGGTATTTGGGGTAGGATAGCGCAAGAGGTGCAAGATGTTAAAGCCCGATACAGATATTTCGCCCGAAGAATATCTCGCGCAAGAAGAAAAATCGCGCGACAAGCACGAGTATTGGTTTGGCGAAACGTACATGATGGCGGGAACGTCGCGCGACCACAATGTGATTGCGGGAAATGTGTACATGTCATTCCGTCAAAAACTTGCCGCAAGACCATGCGCCGTTTATCAATCTGACGTTCGTTTGCGCTCGCTCAAAGACGACGTTTATACCTATCCTGACGTCATGGTCATTTGCGGAAAAATCGAACTCGACCCGCGTCAACAAGATACGGTGATGAATCCGCAAGTGATTGTCGAGGTGTGGTCAGATTCCACGCGCGATTATGACCGTGGTGAAAAATTCAAAATGTATCGCAACATTCCATCGCTGCGCGAATACGTGATGATTGACCAAGCCGCGCCGTACATTGAACACTATCGGCGCGACGGACATTTTTGGGTCTTGGAAGCGTTGGAAGGAATGGAAGCTGGACTGCGCTTGCAGTCTTTGGATTGTGAAATTTCATTTGCAGAAATCTATCGGCAAATTGAATGGGTTGAACAAAAAACAAATCAACGAAAGAGAACAAAAAAGTTATGAGTCAATCATATACCGGCGAAATCGCCCCACACGGCGGTACGCTTATCAATCGCGTCGTCACGGGCGCACAGCGCGAAAAAATTCTCGAACGCGCGGAACGCGCCAAAAGCGCGCATCACTATCGCACGCTTCATTCCGTGAACTTGAGCGACCTCGAAATGCTTGCCGTTGGCGCAATGAGTCCGCTTACCGGTTTCATGGGCAAAGCCGATTACGAAAATGTTGTCAACACCATGCGCCTCGCAAACGGACTCCCGTGGAGCATTCCGATTACGCTGCCCGTGTCGCGCGAGCTCGCAGACAACTTTGAAATCGGCAAGGACATTGCGCTTGTCGAATCGGACGGACATCTGGTCGGCTTGCTCGAACTCGCGGAAAAATTCGATTACGACCGCGTGCATGAAGCGAAAAATGTATATCGCACCGACGAAGAGAAACATCCCGGCGTCGCGCGCCTGTACGCGCAAGGCGATGTGTATCTCGCGGGCGATGTGTGGCTGCTCGACATGCCGTCACAAGCGAAAACGGAATTTCCCGAATTTCGTCATACGCCGCAGCAAACGCGCGAAATGTTTGCGCGCAATGGCTGGCGCACCATCGTCGCGTTCCAAACGCGCAACCCGATTCATCGCGCGCACGAATACATTCAAAAGACCGCGCTCGAAATTGTGGATGGTTTGTTCCTGCATCCGCTCGTCGGTGAAACCAAAGCGGATGATATTCCTGCCGATGTGCGGATGGAATCGTATCAATCGCTTTTGCGCGATTATTATCCGCCCGACCGCGTTTTGCTCGGCGTCTTTCCAGCCGCGATGCGCTATGCCGGTCCGCGCGAAGCCATTTTCCACGCGTTGTGCCGTAAAAATTACGGCTGCACGCACATGATTATCGGACGCGACCACGCGGGCGTTGGGAATTATTACGGCACGTACGACGCGCAATTGTTGTTTAACGAGTTCACGTCTGCCGAAATCGGTATCACGCCGATGAAGTTTGAACACACCTTTTACTGCAAAAAATGCGGCGGCATCGTTTCTTCCAAAACGTGTCCGCATCCGAAAGAAGACCACATCGTTTTGAGCGGCACGCAAGTGCGCCAGATGCTCGAACGCGGCGAAATGCTTCCGCCCGAATTTACGCGTCCCGAAGTCGCGCAAGTGTTGATTGACGGCATCGCTAAAAAAAAAGCGGGAGTAGCCAGTCAACAGTAGACAGTCGTCAGACGAACGACGAAGGACGAACGACCAAGGAGCCGCCTTCGTCCCCCGTCGTTCGTCCTTCGTCGAAAATGCCCAATTTCCAATTCCCGCGCGGAAAAAAGAAACGCGTCCTCGTCATCGGTCTCGATTGCGCGGAACCATCGCTCGTTTTTGACCAATATCGCGCGGAACTGCCTAACCTCAATTACTTGATGACGAACGGCGTTTGGGGCGAACTCGAATCCGTTTTGCCGCCCATCACTGTTCCCGCGTGGATGTGTTCGCAAACATCAAAAGACCCCGGCACGCTCGGCATTTACGGCTTTCGCAATCGCGCCGATTATTCGTACGAAAAAATGACCATTGCGAATTCGCGTTCCGTGATGGAACCCACCGTGTGGGACTATCTCGGACGCGTCGGCAAACAATCGTACATGGTCGGCGTGCCGCCCTCGTACCCGCCGAAACAAGTAAACGGCGGAATGGTCGGCTGTTTTCTTTCGCCGAACGTCAACAGCAAATTCACGTATCCCGAAACACTGCGCGAAGAAATTCTACGCGTCGCGCCGAATTACGCCGTAGACGCAGAAAATTTTCGTACCGAAAACAAACAGTGGCTTTTGGAAAAAATTTATGAAATGACCCAAGCGCGGTTCAAGGTCATCAATCACTTGATGAAAACGCGCGACTGGGATTATTTCATGTCCGTCGAAATCGGCGTGGACCGTTTGCATCACGGCTTTTGGAAATATCACGACCCGAAACACATCAAGCACGAACCGGGCAATCCCCTTTTGAATTCGATTCACGATTACTATGTGTGGCTCGACAAAGAAATCGGCAAGACGCTCGAATTGATTGACGATGAAACATCCGTGATTGTGATGAGTGACCACGGCGCGAAACGGATGGACGGCGGCATTTGCATCAACGAGTGGCTCATGCAAAACGGCTATCTCGTTCTCGACGAAAAACCCGAGGGTGTGATTCCGTTGTCGAAAGCGCAAATCAATTGGGACAAAACGCGCGTGTGGGGCGAAGGTGGTTACTATTCGCGCGTGTTTTTGAACGTACAAGGACGTGAACCAAACGGCATCATTCCGCAGACTGAGTACGAACAAGTGCGCGATGAACTCATTGCGAAATTTCATGCGCTGCCCGACCACGAAGGCAAGCCAATGAAAACGCACGCGTTCAAACCGACCGACGTATACAAAAAAGTGAATGGCGTCGCGCCCGACCTCATCGTCATTTGGGGCGATTTGTATTGGCGCGGCGTTGGTTCGCTCGGTTCAGGCGAAATCTATACGTTTGAAAATGATACGGGTCCCGACGACGCGAATCACGCGCAGCAAGGCATGTACATTTATTTTGACCCCAAGCGCAAACTGGGCGGACGCGAATTGAAAAATTCAAAGCTCGTTGACATTGCGCCGACAGTTTTGAATGAATTCAAAATGCCCATTCCGCAAGACATGATTGGAAAAATCATTCGCCACGAGTAACACGCTCGTTTGTCGAACTGAACAACGCGAATGAATGTACTGCGCCGCCCGACAGTCCCCCGGATGTCTGCATGGGGACTGTTTATCTTTGCCGCGTGCTGCGTGACATTGGCGGTCTGGGCGAGCTATGCGCGGATTCTCACATTCGGCTTTACCGGCTTTGATACGCTTGCCCATGTGCGCCAGGTGTACGAACTCAATACCGACACCCTGTATCGCATGTGGTTTGGTCCGCTCTTGCGCGGCGGGCATTACTACCGTCCTGCGACAATCGCGTCGTTTGCGCTCGACTTGCAATTCGGCGGGCTGAACGCAACTAACTTTAATCTCACGCACCTTACCATTCATTGGGCAAACAGTTTGTGCGTCATGTTACTCGGCATTGCGCTGGCGCGCCGCGTGGTGACGGGTCTGTTCGCGGGCGTCTTGTTCGCATTGCATCCGGCGCTGGTTGTCAATGTGACGAACTTGGCAAACCGTTTCGACTTGTTGATGACGTTGGGCATTTGTCTGACGGTTTTGTTTGTCCTGCGCGCGTACCGCGCCACAGGCAACGCGCGCAAGCTGGCGTTTGGCTTGGCGTGGGCATCTTTTGCTCTCGCGCTCGGCGCCAAAGAGCCGGGCATTATTGCTCTGCCGCTCGTCGTTGCCGTGAGCGTCCTTTACGGAGAACCGCATCGTTCGCCGTCCGCGCGACGAACGCGTATCGCAGCAATTCTGAAATACAACGCGCCATTCATCGCCATCACCGTGTTGTATGTACTCTTGCATTGGTATGCGACGCGCTACGACTTGCGCCCGCTGCAATATTTTCGGAATATCAATTTCGCCTTGCCGCTGCAATATTTTGAATATCTGCTCGCCCTTGAACCGCTCTCGGCGGATTTTGGCGCGCCCGCAGTCATTCTGGTTGGCGCGGCAGGCGCGTTACTTTTTTTCATCGCGTGGCGCGAGGTGCGGGCGCGGCGCGCATTGCTTTTAATATTGGGATGGTTCATCCTGCCGATTGTGTTGTACATGATAGTCGGAAAAGCCTTGCAGGAACGCTTTGCGTATACGGTGAGCGTGCCGCTCGTGCTGTTTTGCAGCATGTTGTTGACGACGGTGCCGCGCCCCGCGTTTCCGGGGCGTGCGGCGGTATTGGGCGCGCAAGCTGTGTTTGCGGGACTGACTCTTTTTTGGTTTTTCAACGCGCCGCTCGTACAATTCCCGCGCGCGATGGTTGATGAAACCGAAACCGTGCGCGCGTACTTGACGCAATTTGACCGCGCGGTGCAAGCGCTGCCGGTGGGAACGCGGCTCGAGCTCAAACATGTTCCCCAACGTCTGGCGTACCGCAACAACATGCGCTATTGGCTGGAGATGCGTTGGGCGGACAAGCAGTTTGTTTTACAGAGAACGCGTTCGATTGCGCAAGAGAACGGGCAAGTGATTCTGCATTCGGAAGTTGGACAGAATCCGACGCGTATCATCTTGCGCGCAGAATATCAAACGCAAACCGAATAGCGCAATCGTTCGCGCACATTTGGATTTGGCAATTCAAGCAGTAACCATATCAAATTTTTTTCAGGTGAGGAGCATGGAACATCAAGGATTCACCCTCTGGTTCACCGGACTTTCCGGCGCAGGTAAAACAACCGTCTCGCGCGTGATTGAACAAGAACTGCGCGCGCGCGGCATGAAAGTCGAAGTGCTCGACGGCGACGTGGTGCGCGAAAATTTGTCGAAAGGTCTAGGATTCTCCAAAGAAGACCGCGACACCAACATCCGCCGCATCGGCTGGGTGTGCCAAGTCTTGTCGCGCAACGGCGTTGTCGCCATCGCCGCCGCGATTTCACCCTACCGCGAAATTCGTGACGAACTGCGCGGCAAAATCGAAAATTTTGTCGAAGTGTACGCCGAATGTCCGATTCCTGTTTTGGCAGAACGCGACGTGAAAGGGCTGTACAAAAAAGCGCTCGCAGGCGAAATCAAAAATTTCACCGGCGTCAGCGACCCGTACGAGCCGCCGCTCAATCCCGAAGTGGTTTATCATTCGGATACAGAGACGGTGCAAGAATCGGCAGAGAAAATTTTGCGCAAGTTGGAAGAGATGGGATATATTCCGATAGAAGAGAAAGTACGAGTGTAATTGGAGGTTCGTATGGCGGCGAATCCAACCGTAGTTTTTGATGCGGAATTGTGGGCGTCCATTACTAAGGCAGCAAACCGGCGGCGGAAAAAGCCGCAAAGCCTTGTTGAAGAGGTGATGCGGGACTATCTGGAACGTGAAGCCGATTTTGCTTGGTGGCGTTCCGTTCAGCGCGAGTATCGCGGGCGTGAAATGAGTGATGCCGAAGCCGTAGAGTTTGTCCATAAATTGCGGCAGGAAAAGAGGCAACTCACAAATAACGGACCTAGCCAGCGTGTTTATAGGACCAAATCTGCCGCGCCACGATAAATCGGACCCGCGATCGAGGGACACTGGAAATTGGTTTGTCAAAAAAAATTGCGTTTTGCGCTTTGTATGGAACAGGGCAATGCAGACCTATTCCATTAGCGGTCCGCAGAAGGAAATTAATCAAAGTGCGTACTTGGAATGGACGGTGCAAAGCTGCCTTCTTGCAGTAGCGGAGGATTTCCAATGGCAAAACGCAAAGAACGATTTTTGGTCTTGTTGGACACAAGTGTCTTGGTGAACGCGTGGGCAAATCCGCGCGGAAAATCTGCTAGCGCGCTCGTCTGGCAAATGTGGCTAGCGCGTGAAATTCAACTCGCTGTTTCGCCAATGGTGGTCGCAGAGTACGTTGAGGTACTTGAGCGTTTGAACTATTCCGCAAAACGAATTCAAGAATTTACGGAACGGTTGGCAACGCGCAGCACCGTGAGCTGGGTCAATTTGGGGCGTCGCCTTGAATTTGAACGCGACCCTGACGATGAACCAATACTTTCAACAGCCCATTCAGCCGATGTCGAATATCTGGTTACTCTGGATCGCGACATGTTGGAAATGACTACAGAACAACGTCGCCGTTTCAAATTCGAAATCGTAACACCTGCGCAATTTCTGGAACGCATTGCGTGATTTCCCTCATTTCCTTTCGACAGGGAGAAAAGGGAAATGAAGGAAATTTTTTTATGGAACGTCTTCGTCTCGGTCTCGTCGGTTACGGTTATTGGGGTCCGAACCTCGCGCGCAATTTTCATCAATTGCCGGAGGCGTGGCTCGTCGCGTGCGCGGACGCGGACAACGCGCGTTTGGCGGAAGCCGCGCGCTTGTATCCGCTTCAGCAAACGGCGAACGACGCGCGCGAACTCATTGAAAATCCAACTCTCGACGCGCTGGTGCTTGCCACACCGGCGCGTTCGCATTTTGAATTGGTGTCACAAGCGTTGAACGCGGGCAAACATGTGTTGGTGGAAAAGCCGCTCGCGCTCACCAGCACCGATGCGCGCGCGTTGGTTGACCTCGCGCGAAAAAACAAACGCGTGTTGATGGTGGGACACACGTTCGAGTTCAATCCTGCCGTATGGAAGATTCAAGAATTGTTGGATGCGGGCGCGCTCGGAGAATTGTTTTACATCTATTCCAATCGCGTCAATCTCGGTCGCGTGCAAACGGACATTAACGCGTTGTGGAGCATCGCACCACACGATGTTTCCGTTTTGCTCGCACTATTGAAAAAGATGCCGCTTTCCGTTTCCGCGCACGGCGCGACGTATTTGCATCAAGGCGTTGAAGATGTGGTCTTTGCGCTGCTGAATTTTCCAAACAACATCGTCGGACACATTCATGCGTCATGGCTCGACCCGAGCAAGACGCGGCAAATGACATTTGTCGGTTCGGAAAAAATGATTGTCTATGACGACGTGGACCCCGAAGCGAAATTGAAAATTTACGACAAGGGCGTGTACAAACGCGGCGACGCGTTCGGCGAATTTCAACTGCGTGTAAGAAGCGGCGATTTGTACATTCCGAAGATTGATTTGACCGAACCGCTCAAGTACGAATGCGCGCATTTCCTCGAATGTATTCGCGAAAACAAAACGCCGCGCACCGACGGCGAAAATGGTTTGCGCGTGGTGCGTGTGCTGGAAGCGGCGCAGCAATCGTTGAAGGAGAACGGCGCATTGGTTGCACTGTAGTTTTTTTCGCGGGGGTTATATGGGACAAGCACTCGGCGCGCTGAATCCTTCCCTCTACATTGTGATTATTCTTGTTGTGCTTGGCATTTTGGCATTTTTTCTCATCCCATCTATTTTGGGGGGAAAGCGAACAGGCACCTTGCCAAACACGCCGTTAGCTGTAAAACCGCGACCTTTAATGACCGACGCAGAACGCGCTTTTTTTCACACGCTTCAAAACGCGTTAGGGACGCACTACGAGATTTTTCCGCAAATGCCTTTTTCGAGTTTGGTCTCACAAACCGCCAAATTGCCGCCGCGTGTTTGGGGAATCGTGCAGAATAGTCACGCCGATTTTGTGATTGCTCATCCGAAATATCTTGGAGCCGTTGCAGTCATTGAGCTGGACGATTCCTCGCACGAGCAAGTGACGACACGAACAAAAGATGAAATCAAAAATCGGATTTGTGCCGAGGCAAAAATTCCATTGCTGCGCTTCCGCGTCGGAGAGAAATGGAATGCAAATGAAATTCGTTTGCAAGTGGAACAAGCAATCAATATGACCAAGTAGATAATGCGTATCGCCATCTTTTCTGACATTCACGGCAATTCCATCGCGCTCGACGCGGTGCTGCAAGATATTCAAGCGCGCGGCGGGGCAGATGCGTATTGGGTCTTGGGTGATTTGGCGGCGTTTGGACATGACCCTGTTGGTTGTTTGGAACGCGTGTATGCGTTGCCGAACGTCGTGGTCACACGCGGCAACACCGACCGTTTTCTTTTGAACACCGCCTGGACAATTCCCGCCGAATTTCCGCGCGATGACGGGTCGTTGAACCGATACCTCGAAACCAGCACAAGTCTTGCGTGGACGATGGGCGCGCTGGCGTCTACTGATTGGCTTGACACACTTGCCGCGCTGCCGTTGGAGTATCGAACCGTGTTGCCCGATGGAACAAGCGTGTTGTGTGTCCATGCATCACCCGGTACGGATGAAGGGCAAGGCGTAAATCCCGCGACGACACAAGACGAATTGAACGCGCGCTTTGCCGATTGTGATGCGGACGTGGTATTTGTCGGACACACGCACGAAGCGTTGGAACGCAATGTTGGCACGCTTCGGGTGTTCAATCCCGGCAGTGTCAGTTTGCCGCAACCGCCTGACCTGCGCGCGAAATACATTCTGCTCGACGCGGACGCGCACGGCTATCGCCTCAAACGCCATTTCGTCGAGTATGACCGCGCGGCGGTGATTGCTATTTTGGAAAAACAAAAACATCCCGGCGCGCATTTTATTTCACAACACCTGCGCGGCGAACGCAAACCGCCGTGGCAGCAAAATTAAATGTCCGCAGAAATCCATTCCAACGTTTTCTTTGCCGATGAGCCCACGGTCGGCGCGTTCGTCATCATCGGCGAACCGCCGCGCGGAAAAAATGCGGGCGAACTCGAAACGCGCATTGGCGCGCGCGCCATCATTCGTTCGCATACGGTGATTTACGCGGGCAATGTCATTGGCGATGATTTTCAAACGGGACACGGCGTTTTGATTCGTGAAGAAAATGAAATTGGAAATCATGTGAGCATCGGTTCGCATACGATTGTGGAACATCATGTAAAAATCGGAAACAACGCGCGTTTGCACTCGAACGTATTCGTTCCCGAATTTTCCATTCTCGAAGAAAACTGTTGGCTCGGACCGAACGTCGTCGTCACGAACGCGCGCTATCCGCAATCGCGCGGCGTCAAAGAAAATTTGCGCGGCGCGCACATCAAACGCGGCGCGAAAATCGGTGCGAACGCGACGTTGCTCCCCGGTGTTGTGATTGGCGAAAACGCGTTGGTCGGCGCGGGCGCGGTGGTCACGCGCGATGTTCCCGACGGCGCGGTGGTGGTCGGCAATCCCGCGCGCATAATCAAGACGATTGAGGCGATTGGGGAATACGACGAATGACGAACGACAAATGACAAGCTCTATTTCCGAACTCCGCATCCAGTACACACGCGGCACGCTGGACGAACGCGACGCCGACCCGAATCCCTTTGTCATGTTTCAAGAGTGGCTTGATGCCGCCATCGCGGAAAATTTGCCCGAACCGAACGCGATGATTGTGGCAACTGCCGCGCTCGACGCGAAACCTTCCGCGCGCGTCGTGTTATTGCGCGGCGTGGATGAACGCGGTTTTGTTTTTTTTACAAATTATTCGAGCCGCAAAGGCAAAGAACTCAAAGACAATCCGTTCGCCGCGCTCGTTTTCTTTTGGCAGCCGCTGCATCGGCAAATTCGCATCGAAGGACGCGTGGAACGCGTGAACGCGCAAGAATCGGATGCCTATTTCAATTCGCGTCCGCGCGGCGCGCAGTTGAGCGCGGCGGCATCTCCGCAAAGTCAGGTCATTCCCAACCGCGCATTTTTGGAAACGCGCACGGCAGAACTCGACGCGAAATTTCCAAATCATGTTTTGCGCCCCGCGCACTGGGGCGGCTATCGCGTGATTCCCGATGTGTTTGAATTTTGGCAGGGTCGCGAGAATCGAATGCACGATAGATTGCGTTATACGCGCGCGGTGAATAACGCATGGAAAATTGAACGGCTTGCGCCGTGAGTGAGAGATGGCGAATCGAAAAACTGATTACCGCTTACTGCATCCCGTTCGCACTATCACACTATCGCACTCTCGCACTATCGAACTATTCCACTCCTCCCGTCGTCTAACCAACGACGGTTTTTTATCTCGCGTTCTGTTCAATGTTACAATGCAGATGTTTGCGGAGGTGTTATGCGCGTTGTGTTGAAAATTCTTGCCGTCGCGTTTCTGCTGTCGCTCGCGTTGGGCGCGTCCACCGCGTATGCGTGCGGCTGCGGCATTTACATTCCACGCCAAGGCGATGGCATCGTTTCGCAAGAACGCGCGCTCGTGCGCTGGGACGGTGCACGCGAAGAGATTGTCATGTCGCTCGGCGTTTTGGGAAAATCTCAAGAAGCCGCGATTATTTTGCCCATTCCTTCACGCGCCGATGTGAAACTCGCGCCGTCAAATTTGTTTGACGAACTCGCGGAAATGACAAAACCGCTCGTGCGTGATGAGGTGGAATGGACATTCGGATTTGGCGTTGGTTCGAGTGCGATGCCCGAAGCGGCGGGTGGCGCGCCATCGGGTGTGAGCGTTTTGTCACGTCAAAATGTCGGACCGTTTGATGTGGCAAATCTCGCGGCGACCGATAAAGACGCGCTGAAAAATTGGCTCGACGATAATAAATTCCAACTCGACGCATCGGTGATTGATTTGATGCAGCCGTATGTGGACGAAAATTGGACGTTCGTCGCCGTGCGGATGCGTCCCGAAAACGCGGGGCAGGAATTGGGCGGCGAGTTGCAGCCGTTGTGGATTTCGTTCGCTTCCGACAAGTTGGTGTATCCGATGCGCGCGTCGGCGAACGCGGAAAATTCGCAGCAATTGTTTTTGTACATTCTCGCCGACCATCGCATCGAAAAACAAAACGCGTTCGGCGATTCGCGCGTTTCGTATGCGGATTGGATTGAACCGTCCGCGCTGGCTCCCAATTCCGCGCTCGCACCATTCGTTGCGCAATCTGCGCCGCGCAAATGGTTTCTCACAAAATTTACGGACACCGTAAATCCCGCGCAAGTGAATGACGATTTCAAGTTTTCCGTTGCGGCACAAGATACGACCTTCCGCGAAGTGACCATTCGACGCGTGCAGCAAGACGCGATGCCACTTGTTTTGCTCGCGTGTTTTGTGCTGATGATTCTCGGCATGGCGGTCTTTGTAATTTTGCTCGTGATGCTCACGCGACGGCGCGCAGTAGTACAATAGTGCAATCGTGTGCTGGTGCGACTGTAAAAAGTCTCCAGTCTCCAGTCTCTAGTCTCCAATCTCTAATCTCCAGAGGACACATGTCAAAAATTCCACTCGTAGATTTACACGCACAATACGAAACCATCAAACCCGAAATTGACGCGGCGATTCAGCGCACGATTGACCGCACCGCGTTTATTCTTGGACCCGAAGCGAAACAGTTTGAAGAAAACTTTGCAAAATTCTGCAACGTCAAACACGCCATCGGTCTCGATTCGGGAACTGCCGCGCTGCATCTTGCGATGATGGCGCTCGACATCGGCGCGGGCGATGAGGTGGTTACCACCGCACACACGTTCATCGCGACCGCCGAGCCGATTTCGCTTCTCGGCGCGCGTCCCGTGTTCGTTGATATTGACCCGCGCACATACAATCTCGACCCGAACAAATTGGAGGCGGCAATTACGCCGCGCACCAAAGCGATTATTCCCGTGCATTTGTACGGACAGCCCGCCGAGATGGACGCGATTTTGGACATCGCGCGCGCTCACCACATTCCTGTTATCGAAGATGCCGCGCAAGCGCACGGCGCGCTGTACCGCGACCACAACGTCGGAACGTTCGGCTTGATGACCTGTTTCAGTTTTTATCCGGGAAAAAATCTCGGCGCGTATGGCGACGCGGGCGCGCTTGTGACAAACGACGACGAACTCGACCACAAAATTCGGATGCTGCGCGACCACGGACGCACGACCAAATACGAACACGAAATTTCGGGGTACGGCTATCGGCTCGATGGAATTCAAGGCGCGATTCTCGATGTGAAATTAAAACATCTGCCCGAATGGAATTCCAAGCGTCGCGCACACGCGGACTATTACACCGAATTGTTATCGAACGTGGACGCTTCGATTGTGACGCCGTACGAACCAGCGCACGTAAAAGCGGTTTATCATTTGTACGTGATTCGCACGCGCAAACGCGATGAGCTGCTGCAATACTTGAAAGAACACGACATTGAAGCGGGCATTCATTATCCCGTACCATTACACATGCAGCCCGTGTACAAAAATCTCGGGTACGCGCCGGGTGCATTTCCCGAAACCGAACGCGCGGCGCAAGAAATTCTCTCGCTGCCGATTTATCCCGAACTCTCGCACGCACAGATGGAACGCGTGGTGGAGACCATGAGAGAGTTTTATAGAAATAATTGACGCAACAAGTAGCAGGTAGCAAGTAGCAGGGATTCAACCTGCTACCCACTACCTACTACCTACTACTTGCTACCTCCAACCATGTCTCTCGTAACAACTCACTGGCTTGCCGAGCATCTGGACGACGCAAACATTCGCATCGTGGACACGCGTTGGTATCTTTTGCAGCCGACCAAAGGCGAAACGGATTACCACAACGCGCACATCCCCAACGCAATATATTTGAGCGTGGACCGTCATCTCGCCGCAATGCCCTTACCCGATGCAAAAACCGGACGTCATCCGCTGCCCGACGCGGAAGCATTTGCAGAAACCATGATGCGCGCAGGAATTTCAAATTCGAATCATGTCGTCGCGTATGACGACGCGGGCGGCGCAAATGCCGCGCGCCTGTGGTGGCTGCTGCGCTACTTTGGAGACGAAAATGTTTCGCTGCTCGACGGCGGATTGAATCAATGGCTCGCCGAAGGACGCCCCCTCGCGCGCGAGCTGCCAACGTTTCCGCGCGGCGAGTTTCACGCCCGCGCGAATTTGGGCATGGTCGTAACCAAAACGGAAATGATGACGTTGACGCGTCATTCGCGCGTGTTGCTTTTGGATGTGCGCGCGCCCGAACGCTATCGCGGCGAGACGGAACCGATTGACCCGCGCGCGGGGCACATTCCCGGCGCATACAACGCGCCCTTGGCAGGCAATCTCCGCGCCGCTGCGGAGGGCGGTGACCCGAACGATTTTCGTTTTCGCAATGCCCGAGAATTGCAAGCGCGCTTTGACGCATTGGGCGCCAACGGCGCCGACGAAATTGTCGCGTATTGCGGAAGCGGCATCAACGCGCCGGCAGATTTATTTGCGCTCCATCTCGCGGGGTATGACAACACCCGTTTGTACGCCGCTTCGTTCAGCGAATGGAGCCGCGACCCGAAACTGCCTGTGATTGCGGGAGCAACGCCGTACTGATGCTATAATTTTTACAGTGGAATAATGCAACAGACAATCGCCAACCTTCAAGTCCCCGTCTCGATCTCTGCTCCAAATCCATATCTTTCGGTTTTTATTCCCGCGCGCAATGAAGCGGGGAACATCGCGCCGTTGATGGAAAAACTTGCGCGCACTTTTCGCGAACATGCGCTCGATGCCGAAGTGATTTTCGTGGATGATGGTTCCGCCGATGCGACGTGGCAAGAAGCAATGATTGCGGCAGAACAATATCCGTTTCTGCGCTTGCTGCGGCATCGCCGTTCATTCGGTCTCACCGAAGCAATGCGCACGGGCTTTCGGCATGTGCGCGGCGATGTGGTTATTTTTCTCCCTGCTGATTTGGAATCGGACCCGGAAGAGGATATTCCAAAACTGTTGGCGAAATTAAACGAAGGATATGATGTGGTCGCGGGCTGGCGGCAGGGACGCAACGACGGCAAAGTGCTCGCGTCGCGGATTTACAACGCGGTGTCGCGCGCGCTCTTTAACGTTCAAGCGCACGACATGAATTGGATTAAAGCGTTTCGCCGTGAGGTGCTGAACGATTTGCATCTGCGTTCGGATTGGCATCGCTTTATTCTGCACATTGCCTCCGAAAAAGGATACACGCTCGGCGAAGTCCCGGTAAATTTTTATCCGCGTCAAAAAGGCAAAAGCAATTTTGGGTTCGCGCGCATTCCCATTTCGTTTCTGGATGTGCTCGTCGTCAAATTTTTGATGACGTTTTCGCGCAAGCCAATGTTGTTTTTTGGCGGGCTCGGCGCGCTGGCGATTCTCGCGGCAGTTTTCATTTGGCTCTATCTGACCGTGTTGTATTTCAACACGCCGGGCAATATGCAGCAGCGTCCGCTGTTCACGTTCGCGGGTTTTATTTTTGTCGCGGGAATTTTATTGTTCATCGGCGGCTTTTTGGCAGAGCTTGTCGTTTCGCAAGGCGACCGGCTGGAAGATTTGGAGCAAGAATTGCGCGCACGCGAGAGCCCTCAACCTTATCACGGCGCGGCAGAGTAACGCAATGCGCGTTGTCATGCTCACACACGTTTTTCCGCGCGCCGCGCCCGATTCGCTCGGCGCGTTTTTGTTGCATTTCATGCAGCCCCTTGCCGCACGCATCCGGTTTCTGGTCGTTGCGCCGCACGCCGCCGGACTGCGCGAACAGGAAACCCTGGCGACCATTCCTCTCACGCGCTTTCGTTACGCCCCGGACGCACAAGAGACCCTGGCGTACACGGGTATCATGCACGAACACGTCGCGCGCGGCATCGGCGGAAAAATTTTGTTTGCGCGTTTTGTATGGGCATATTTCCGCGCGGCGTGGACCGCTGCGAAAAATTTTCAAGCCGATGTGCTTCACGCGCATTGGTGGCTGCCCGGCGGATTTGTCGGCGCGCTCGTTTCCAAACTGACCCGCACACCGCTCATCATTACCACGCACGGCACGGATGTGGAACAATTACGCCGCGCGCGCTGGACGCGCCCACTCGCGGGTTTCACCTTCGGGCAGGCGCGTATGATTACCTGCGGTTCCGAGTACCTGCGCGCGCAGCTGCTCGCACTCGGCGTCGCGGAACCGACGCGCGTGCGCGTAATTCCAATGCCCGTGAATCCGCTTTTTACAGACGAACGACGAACGACGAACGACAAGCGACAAAGCCAAGACTCGCCTGCGCGATTTTCGATTTTGTCGGTTGCGCGTCTCACACGGCAAAAAAGTATTGACACGCTCCTTGACGCGCTGGCAATTTTGCGCGGACGCGGCATGGACGCGTGTTTGAAAATCGTCGGCGAAGGGGACCGGCGCGCAGCGCTGGAAGCGCAGACGCGCGCCAAACATTTGGAGCCGTTTGTAGAATTTTTGGGCATGCGCCCGCAAGATGAATTGCCGGACTTGTACGCACAGTGCGCTGTGTTCGTACTGCCTTCACTTCGCGAAGGCATGGGCTTGGTGCTGGCAGAAGCGTTACTGTGCGGCGCACCCGTGATTGCGGCGCAATCGGGCGGCGTCACCGATATTGTGCGCGACGGCGAGACAGGACTATTGTTCCCCGAACGCGATGCGCAAGCGCTCGCGAACGCATTGGAAAAAATCGCGCGCGACCCGCAGCTGGGCGCGCGGTTGGCGGAGCAAGGACGCGCGCGGGTACGCGAACGGTTTACGCCCGCACGCGTCGCGCAAGAATTTTTGAACGTGTATGAAGCAGCCAGTCGCTCCTAACGCAGCATCGGCGCGCGCGCCGGCATTTTTCCTCGCGCTCTTGTTGTTTAGCGTCTATTTGCTTTCGTTCAACGGCCGCATCACGTCCTCTGACGGGCTCGCCATGTTTGCGGTAACTGACAGTTTTGTAAAACGCGGCGAGGTTTCCACCAACCAGATGTACACCTTTTTTGGAACGAAAAGCGCGCCCGCACCCGATGGCGAGGTGTACAGCAAATACGGCTATGGCATTTCGTTGTTTGCCGCGCCGCTTTACATCCTCGCGTGGTATGTCCCCTTTAGCGGATTGATGCAAGTGACGCTGTTAGCGAGCGCCGTCGCCGTCGCCCTCACCGGCGCGCTGCTCTATCTCACCGCGCGCCGCCTGCATTTTTCAACACGCGTGGCGGTGGTTGTGGCATTGCTGTTCGGATTGGCGACGCCCGCGTGGGTGTACGCCAAAGAATTTTGGAGTGAGCCGTTCGCCGCATGGATGCTGTGCGCGGCGTTTTATTTTTCATTGCGCTGGCGCGACGAGAGGCAAATGCGCGACGCGTTGTGCGCGGGAATTTGTTTGGGCTTGGCGCTTGCAGTGCGAACGACGAATGTGCTTGTTGTGCCGTTGTATCTCGCGTATGCGTTTGTCCCAAATGATTTGGACAGGCACAGAGCGCTGTCACTACAGATTGCTTGGCGTTCGTTGGTGATATTTCTCGTTCCCATTTTTGTTTTCATTCTTTCCATCGCTCTTTACAATTTCATCCGCTTTCAAAATCCATTCACGACCGGTTATCGCGCCGACGAAACATTTAGCAATAACATTTTGCTGGGCGCGTACGGTTTGTTATTTTCACCGGGCAAAGGATTGTTTGTCTACACGCCGTTTCTCGCCGCGCTCCCGTTCGGCATTTGGCAGTTTTCAAAATCGCACCGCCGCGAATTGTTTTTTATTTTGGGGCTTGCGGCTGGCTGCCTGCTGCTCTTTTCCGCGTGGTATTACTGGTGGGGCGGCACAAATTGGGCAGCGCGTTTTCTTGTGCCAACGCTTCCGTTCCTCGTGTTGTTGTGCGCGCCGTTGGTAAAATTGTTGTTGGCGGAAGAGGGGCAAGCGCAAGGCGCTGCGCCGACGTTTCACATTTTGCGTTTCACATTTCTCATTCTCGTCCTCATCAGTTTTATCAACGAACTCGCGGGCGTCGCCGTCAATTCGCTCACGTATCGTTTGCGCCTGACCAATCTCTCGACCAATCCCGATTGGGATTCCATTTTCGTACCCGCGCTTTCGCCGCTCATCGGACATTGGCAAACGCTCAAGGCGACGAATTTCGATGTGGCGTGGATGCGCGCAACGCCCGATGCCATGCAGCTCGATTGGCTCGTGGTCACATTGACTCTGGCGTTTCTGGTTTTTTGCGCGTGGTTGTTGCGGCAAAGCGCGCGCGGAAAATTTATGACGCGGCGCGTCATAATCGGAATGTTCGCCGCGCTCATTGCCTTGGCAATTTTTTCTTTGGCGCGGTACGCGGATGACCCGCGTGTGGGCGGCAACGCCGGCTATGCGGAATTGCTCCAAACGTTGGCGCGCCGCGCAAGTTCGGACGATGTGCTCATTCTTGGCGATGACGCGCAGGCGCGTTTCTTTATGAATGCAAATCGCACAACGCTGAAATGGTATGGCTTGAGTCGGGACCCCGCGCGCTGGGATGAAAAAACGCAGTCCGTTATCGCGCGGGCAGTCCGGACTCGGACGCGCACGTGGTTCGCGTACGATGATGCGGTGGACGCGCCCAATCCGGTGCGCGCGTGGTTGGCAGCTAATCTGACTCGCGCGGAAGAGTTTCGGTTTGAAAATGGCGTTGTGCTGGCACTGTACAAGATGCCTTGACCGGAGGCGGCTTCGTTTGTGAAAGATGTTGCAAATGAAATCCGCGCGTGGTATAATCTCAAAAAGTGAGTTTTTTCACTAGATTTTCGGTTGGATGAATTCTGCGCGCGGCGTGGGACCTCTCCACCGCGTTGTGAACAAGGAGCGGCGTGCGGGTTTTAATTACAGGCGTTTCGGGCTTTGCGGGCAGTTTTCTCGCCGATTTTTTGTTGGCGCAGAAAAAAACGCAGAGTGATTTGGAAGTGTGGGGTGTTTCGCAAAGCAGTGAAACACAACACGATGCCAACGCGTCTCTGAATCTTTTGCGCGGTGACCTCACGGACCCGCGTTTCACCGCGAACGCTCTCTCGAAACTTGCGCCCGACCGTATTTATCATCTTGCCGCGCAGGCATTTGTGCCGGTTTCGTGGCAAGACCCCTGGGCGACGCTCGAAAATAATATTCGCGCGCAAACGAATTTGCTCCACGCGGCGGTATTGAATCATTCCCGCGCGCGGATTCTGGTGGTCGCATCGCAAGAAGAATATGGGCGCGTCACGCCCGCCGATTTGCCGATTGACGAAGAAACGCCGCTGCGTCCGGATTCACCGTACGGAGTGAGCAAAATCGCGCAAGACTATTTGGGCTTGCAATACTTTATCAGTCACAAACTGCACGTTGTCCGCGTGCGTCCGTTCAATCACATTGGTCCGCGTCAGGACGAACGTTTTGTCGCGTCGAGTTTTGCCAAACAAGTTGCGGAAATCGAAGCCGGGATGCGCGCGCCAAAACTGTGTGTGGGCAATTTGGACGCCCAGCGCGATTTTACAGATGTGCGCGATATGGTGCGCGGGTACGTTCTCGCGTTGGAGCGCGGCATCGCGGGTGAGGTGTACAATCTCGGTTCGGGCAAACCGCGCGCGATTCGCGAATTGGTAGAAACGTATCAAAAACTTGCGCGCGTGCCGTTCGAGATTGAATTTGACCCGCAGCGCATGCGCCCTTCCGACACACCCGTTTCGTACTGCGATGTGACCAAATTTCACGCGGCGACGCATTGGGAGCCTCAAATCCCGTTCGAACAAACCCTACAAGACACGTTAGATTATTGGCGTGAACGAATTGCAAAAGCCAAGTAATGTTTCAGCGGTGGTTGAATTCTTTTATGGAGCAATGAATGTCGAAAAAGATAGCCCTTGTCACGGGTGTAACGGGGATGGACGGAAGCCATCTCGCCGACCTTTTGCTTGAAAAAGGTTATGATGTTGTGGGCATGGTGCGTCGCACGAGCACCATCAATTTTGAACGTATCGCCCACATTCAAGACAAGATTACGATTGCGCAAGCGGATTTGCTGGATGAAATTTCTCTGATTGATGTGCTGCGCGAATTTCGTCCGCGCGAAGTGTACAATCTCGCCGCGCAAAGTTTTGTGCCTACTTCCTTCAAGCAACCCGTTCTCACGGGCGAAGTGACCGCGCTAGGTGTAACGCGCATTTTGGATGCGATTCGCATCGTGGACCCGACGATTCGTTTTTATCAGGCGTCGTCATCCGAAATGTTTGGCAAAGTGCAGCAGGTGCCGCAAACGGAAAGGACGCCGTTCTATCCGCGTTCGCCGTACGGTGTCGCCAAAGTGTATGGACATTGGCTCACGGTCAATTATCGCGAATCGTACAATTTGTTTGCATGTTCGGGCATATTGTTCAATCACGAAGGACCGCGACGCGGTTTGGAATTTTCGACGCACAAAGTCACGTATGGCGCGGCGAAAATCGCGTTGGGGTTGGCAAAAGAATTGAAAATGGGCAACCTCGAAGCGAAACGCGATTGGGGTTACGCGCCCGATTACGTGCGCGCCCAGTGGATGATGTTGCAGCAAGACCAGCCCGACGATTACGTGATTGCGACAGGCAAAGAACATTCGGTGCGCGAGTTGTGCAAAATCGCGTTCGAGTGTGTGGACTTGGATTACACACGTTATGTGATTGAAAACAATCCACACGATTTGCGTCCCGCCGAAGTGGACCATTTGTTGGGCGATGCGAGCAAAGCGCGCAAAATACTCGGCTGGGAACCGACCGTGACGTTTGAGCAAATGATTCAAATCATGGTCGAGGCAGATTTGGCGACGTTGAAAAAGACGTATAACGTCTGAAAGTTCAGTGTGTCAGGTGTCAAGTATCAAGGTGTCACGCCGAGTCATGACACTCTGATTCATGACACTTGAAAACGTGAAACTGTGACACTTATCAAGTTTGGCACCGACGGCTGGCGCGGCGTTATCGCGGAAGATTACACCTTTGCGAACGTGCGGCGCGCGGCACAAGGGACGGCGCATTATTTCGCACAGCACGGCGCGCGCGAACGCGGCATCGTCGTCGGCTATGACAATCGGTTCGCGTCCGAACATTTCGCGGCGGCGGCGGCGCAAGTGTTGGCGGCGAATGGAATTCCTGTGTTGTTGACGGAAACGGGAACGCCGACGCCGGTCATTTCCTACGCGATTTTGGCAAACAAAACGGCGGGCGCAATCAATATCACCGCATCGCACAATCCCGGCACCGACAACGGTTTCAAAGTTCGCAACGAATTTGGCGGCGCGGTGGACCCGAATGTGTTGCAAGAAATTGAAGCCGCGATTCCGAATGATGCGTCAGGTGTAAAGCGTGAAGCGTCAAACGTCAATGGGCTCGTGAAAAAATTTGACGCGGCGCCCGCGTATCTCGCGCACTTGCCCGACCTGATTGATGTCGCGCCGTTGAAAAACGCGGGCTTGCATGTGGTGCATGACCCGATGTGGGGCGTGGGCAGCGGTTGGCTCAAGAAAATTTTGGACGGCGGCAAAACGACGGTCACGGAAATTCACAGCGGACGCAATCCGATTTTTCCTGATATGAAACGTCCCGAACCGATTCCGCCGAACACGGCGCGTTTGCAAGAAACGGTTCCCGCATTAAAAGCGAGCGCGGGTTGTCTCACTGACGGCGACGCGGACCGCGTGGGCTTTGTCGCCGAGAACGGGCGCTTTGTGAATCAACTCGAAGTGTACGCGCTGCTTGCGTATTATCTTTTGGAAATTCGCGGCTGGCGCGGACCGATTGTCAAGACGATTTCGACAACTTCGATGTTGAACAAATTGGGAAAAATGTATAACGTTCCCGTGTACGAAACGGGCGTCGGTTTCAAATATATCGCGCCAAAAATGTTGGAAGTGAACGCGATGATTGGTGGCGAAGAGTCGGGCGGATTCGCGGTGCGCGGTCACATGCCCGAACGCGATGGAATTTTGATGTCGCTCTTTTTGCTCGACTTGATGGTGCAGATGAACAAAACGCCGCTGCAATTGCTCGACCATCTTTTCAGCATCGTCGGCGCGCACTATTACGATAGAGTTGACACGCCGTTTCCGCCCGAACGCAATGCCGAGGTGCGCGCGAAAATCGCGAGCGAAAAACCTTCGCAGCTCGCGGGTATTAAGGTTGTCAACATCAACACACTCGACGGATTTCGCTACGAGATGGAGGACGGCGGCTGGATGTTGATTCGTTTTTCGGGAACGGAACCCATTATTCGCGTTTATACCGAAACAACGCATCGGGATAAAGTGCAGGATATTTTGCAAGATGGGCTGCGTCTCGCGGGGTTAAAGTGAACGTAGTAAGGATTAGGTAGCAGGTAGCACGTCTGCTACTTGATACCTGATACCTGATACTTGATACTTTTCGACAGTCATTGTCATTTAACAGCCGAACAATTTGACGCCGACCGTGACGCGGTGATTCAACGGGCGGTGGACGCGGGCGTGACGCGGATGTTGACGCTCGCGACCGATGTGGCATCAAGTCGCGCGGTGATTGCGCTCGCGGAAAAATTTGATGCGGTGTATTGCGCGATTGGAATTCATCCCGAAAGTGTGAGTGAAGCAGAGACTGGAGACTGGAGACTGATTAAAGAGCTCGCGCAACATCCGAAAGTTGTAGCGATTGGCGAAATTGGTTTGGATTTTTATTGGGATAAAACGACGGCGGATTTACAGCAAAAATTTTTCGAGGCGCAATTGGAGCTCGCGGCGGATTTGAATTTGCCTGTGTGCATCCATGACCGCGACGCGCACGAGGCGGTGATGGGAACGTTACGGCGAACGTTCCGTACTGCGGGGCATGATGTAGGGAACGCTCGCCGCAGCGTTCCACTTGTTCGCAGCGTTCCACT
>JAKOPZ010000106.1 GCA_029778615.1 Chloroflexota bacterium
ATTCGGCGCGAACTCGCCGTTAAAAGTTTCGCGCCCCGCGTTTGTCAAAACAGGAACGACGAACGATTACAAAGACAATTGGACGCTCGGCGGCACGAATGAATTGGTGATTGGCGTGTGGGTCGGGAATCCGCGCAACGAAGCGATGCGCAATGTTTCGGGCATCACGGGCGCGGCGCCGATTTGGCACAATGTGTTGGAACGCGTATATGCCGAACACAATAATTTTAAAAATATCGCGCCGCACAATTTTCCGATTCCGCAGGGTTTGGTGCAAGCCGAAGTTTGCAACGAATCGGGGCTGATTCCGAACGAAAATTGCCCTGCCGACCATCGCCACAGCGAAATTTTTCTAAACAATCAAGCGCCGAATCAATTTGACGATGTGTGGGTGAAATTGAAAATTGATACTACGAACGGAATGTTGGCAAATGAAAATTGCCCGCCCGAAATTGTAGAGGAACGTTTGTTTGCGCGTTTGCACGCGGACGGTTTGATGCCGTATGAGAAAATTCAGGCGTGGGGCGCGGCGCGCGGTTATCCATTGCCGCCGACGGAAAATAGTCCGTGTACAAACAATCCAATTCCGCCGACGAGTTCGCCCATTCTCGTCCAAATCAATCGCCCGAACGAAGGCGACCAAGTTTCCGGCATTGTGAATGTGAATGGTGTAGTGCGCGTGCCGAATGGGGGGGGGTGGATTCTCGAAGTGGGACGCGCGGGACAATGGAACGCGCTGGCGACAGGCAATCAAGAAGCGCGCGGCAAACTCGCGCAATTCGACGCGAACGCGTTCGGCGAAGGCGAGCTCGATATTCGTCTGACGGCGACGAATGAATTTGGACAGCCGCTTGAGGCAAAAGTGCGCGTGTATGTGGTCGCGTTTGTTCCGCCGACAGACATTCCAACGCAAACGCCGGAACCGACGCGCCGCCCGCGTCAGACGCGAACGCCACAGCCGACGGACATCATTCCAACCCAAGAGCCAACGCTCGAGCCAACGTTGGAACCAACGATTGAACCGACAGCCGAACCTACGAGTGAGCCAACCCTCCTTCCGACACTCGAACCGACCATTGAACCGACGCTCGAGATTCCGTTGACAGAAACGCCAACCACTGAAGCGACGGCAACCTTGACCCCCACGCTGACGCCCACGCCATAAAAAATTCGAGAGGAATTTGCCTCTCGAATTTTTTCATTTTATCCAAATTGGGTCCCAGTTATCGCCCTCGAAGGTGATTTGTTTCGGCGTCACCGAGCGCCAATCCACCGTATCGTCCGCGCCAACATCAATGATGTACAAATCGCGGTCGGGTCCGGGGAATTGACTCCAGTACACGATTTGCGAACCGTCGGGACTGAACGATGGGCGTCCGGAATCCGCGCCCGCGCAGTACGAAGTGAGACGACGAATCACCGGATTTTGTCCGGGCGTCGCTTTGAAAATGTTTTCTGTTTTGCGACAGCCATCGGGCGCTTCGTGATTCGACGCGAACGCGATGTAATCGCCGCGCGGCGACCACGCGGGTTCTTTTGCCTTTACATTTTTTTGTCCAAACCATTCGCCTTGACTCGGTTCCTCATCGGAAAAAATCATTTGCGCGTGTTGTTCGGGCGTAAGTATGTACAAGCGGCAATCGTTTTCAATGTAACTGCCGCACGCGCGGTCTCCCACTACAACCTTGCTTCTGTCGGGTGAAAATCCTTCCAGTCCTTGAATCACGCCCAATAATTTTTTGGCTTCGTCGGTGTTGACGCGTTGAATGTCCGTGCCGTCGGGATTCATGATGTAATACAAAAATTCACCGGCGTACTCGCCGTTCTCGCGCGTGGATTTGAAAATAATTTTGCCGCGCAATTTCGTCGCGTCCAACGGCGCGGCGGTGGGAGTTGGCATTGGCGTCGCGGCGGGCGCGGCGGACGATGCACCGCCTGCTTGATTGCGAATCACAATTCTTAATTTCGGATTGATGGGTTCGATGTACAGCGTTTGCGTGAGCGGGTCATAACGCAGCACCAAAAAATCGGCAAACACTTCGGTATGCGCGTCGTCGGTAATCGGCGTGGGCGTCGGCGTGGATGTGCCAATGTTTTGTGCGAACGTGGGCGTTGTGGCAAACGAACCAAGCGCCAACAACAGTGTCACAACGAGAACGATTGCGCCGAGGGCGATGCCAAGTTTGAATTTCACAATGCAACCTCCAGAGAAATTTTGAGACAGCGAATTTTATCCAAATTTGGAAAAATCCAAGAATCGCGTTTGCGTAATTTTTGTGATGGTGCTATGTTCGCGTTAGGCAAGAGGGAGGAACACGATGCGTTTGCAAAATAAAAAAATCGCGATGTTTGTCGAAGAAGGTTTTGAAGATTTGGAATTTTGGGTGACGGTGATGCGCTTGCGTGAAGAAGGCGCGCACGTCACCATCGTCGGCGTGGAAGCGAACAAACAAGTGCGCGGCAAAAACGCGTTGAGTGCGTCAAGTGATGTCGCCGCGCGTGATGTGAGCGCGAACGATTTCGACGCGGTTGTCGTTCCGGGCGGATGGGCGCCGGATAAATTGCGCCGCTATCCCGCTGTCACAAAAATTGTGTCCGACGCGTACGCGCAAAATAAAATCGTCGGTCTTATTTGTCACGCGGGACTTGTGGGCATTTCCGCCAACATTGTGCGCGGACATCGCGCCACAGGTTCGCTCGGTATCAAAGATGATTTAATCAACGCGGGCGCGACTTGGGTGGATGAACCCGCGTTTCGTGATGGGAATTTGGTGTGGGGACGCGTGGTGGAGGACATTCCCGCGTTTTGTCGCGAGTTGGTAAAGGCGATAGAGGAGCGATAAATGATTTTCAAAAATTTTTTGCAAAAAATTTTTGAAAATCATTTATCTTTTTACGTCTCACTATTATTCACAATCCCCGTCGTGTGCGGCGCATGCAATGTTTTGTGCCGCATCCACGTAAAACCTTTTTCGGGTTCAATCACTGCCACATCAATCGCGCCGCCGCAATTCGCGGACATCCCCGGCGCGTTGCGAATCCCATCCGAGAATCGCTGCATCTGAATCGTCGTATGCACGAGAAACGTCGCGAGGTCAATTGCGTCCTGTAACGTCATGGACCAATAGTCAATCAAATAATCGAGCGGCGAACTCTCCATCGTTTTGTTTAGTTTTTCGTCATACCCTTCCAACTCGCGCAAGCGCGGGTCGAACCCTTTGAGCAATCTTCCAATCACTAACGTATGTCCGCGCCACGCCGCGCCGACGCGATTGTCTGTGGTTTGAACAACATGCGCGTCTTCGCCCGGCACATAAATTTCGTACACCTTGCCTTCTTTGTCACCCGTATCATAGCCGCCGACGAGTAACGCGAGCGCGTAATTTTTTTCGTCCACGGGCGCGTCGTATTCTTTTTCGATGTGCGCGTTGTATTGTTCGGTCAGATATTTCGCCAACGCTTTCGCCAAATCTTCCGTTTTCAAATCGGGCGAAACGGTTGCTTTGAAATCTTGGACGTGACTGTGAATGTTGCGATTGCACAAAAACGCCCAGCCGTACGTCACCGCCGCGTGACGCGGACCAAGTTGGAATAATTTTTGCGCGTTGTCCGAACTCACGCGCACATCACTGCGCGCATTCGTGTACGTCTGCCGACTGTCGGCGGCGAAAACCAATCCTTCGGGAACGGC
>JAKOPZ010000004.1 GCA_029778615.1 Chloroflexota bacterium
CCCCGGTTTTTGCTTGTTCGTCGTTTCGCCCACCAAATAATAATAGTCCAAACCCAGCGTGTGACTAAGCTCGTAAAAATAACGCGACAGTCTCCCCGGATGATGCAACACAATCACGCGCGTGCCCGGTCTGCAAAAAACCAAATTCGATAACGCTGCGCCGTTCAAGCCGACGACAACGTTTGCCTTTGCAAAGAGCGCTGCCTGTTCGTGAATCGAGCGCCCATTCCAAAATACATGTTGAAAACCCAATGGCAATAGTACTTGTTCAAGAATTTCGGCTTGGTTCGTGAGTTGACGCCGTGTTGCGTCATCGCGTCCAACATACAAAAGAGTTCTGTCACTGTCGCATATATTATTGGGCGCGAAGGTTTGCTTGAGCCACTCGCATACCCACTTGCGCTTGTGTCCGGTGCCGCGCAACGTCGAAGGCGCAATTACGACATCACTTTCGAATGCAGAGAACGCGCTGCAAACTCGTGCGCGCTCCTTTGGAACTCCAACTACATTTAACCCTTGCCAAAATATATCGTACTCGAATGGATTCACGATAAAGTGTTGAATCGTTTCGAGCGCGATTCCACTGCGACGGACCATTTCACAGCGCGGCAGCAGCTCAAACAGATAATGAAAGTAGTTGCTAAATGCCCAGCTCGTTGCAAGGTTACAGGTCGTCCCTGCGAGCGGCTGTGTTTGCTCAAATGTATGGCGCAGGGGAGGGCGGTCGCGCTCTTGGTAATATGCGTCTGGATGTTCAAAGGAAATGTCGGCGAGCAAAGTTCCATCGCGTGTGAGAATGTGTCCCACATTGCCAAGAACGCGCGCATTTTCCAAACGCACAACAAATCCCTCGCGATACATTGAATTCGCACGCGGCATCAAGCGATTTGGATCGAAGGTCTTGGCGGGTGGTGGGGCAAACGATTGGGGAGAATCAATCGCAATGTACGCTTGCTCAAGAGCGTCGGGCGCAAGCACACGCGCTAGATAACTGTGCGTGTTCATGGCTACATGCCGAATCACAGGTTCATCGCGCTCAAAAAGGGCGCGCCAAAAAAACCATTGTTGGATTAGAAAGCGAAAGAGCGCGTGTTTGAATGAGCAGAGCGAATGCTTGACTCGTTCAAGGAATTCAACCATCTATGCGGGATTAGGAATCTGCCCGATCAATCGCCTCCAACACTCTCTCTGGCGTCAACGGCAATTGATACACGCGCGCGCCGATTGCGTTTGCGACTGCGTTCGCAATCGCGGGCGCGACGGGTGTGAATGACGGTTCGCCGATTCCTTTTGCGCCGAAGGGTCCAAGTCCCGTGCCTGATTCCAGAATGATGGATTTTGTTTTGGGAATATCGCTCGCGGTTGGCAAAAGATATTCTGCAAACGATGGGGTTAGCGTGATGCCGTTGACGATTTGCACATCTTCCATCAGCGCGTAACCCAAACCCATCGCCGCGCCGCCTTCGATTTGTCCAGCGGCTGCCGCAGAATTGATCGCGCGTCCAATGTCGTGACAGCCGACGCTTTTCAAAACTTTTACTTCGCCCGTTTCCATATCCACCGCGACTTCAACTGCGTGCGCGCCAAAGGTATAATCGGGAAACAAATCGCCCTGTCCCGTTTCGGGGTCGAGTTTGTCGGTGAACGGGGCTTTAAAGAGTGAAAGATTCGCGCGCGGTAATCCTTCCGCCGCGCACATTGCAATCAATGTGGTGAGCGAAATGTTTTGTGATGGGTCGCTCTTTACAAAAACGGTGCTGTCCGCGAAATCCACTTCGTCGGGTTCACATTCGAGATACTGCGAGGCGCGGTCACCCAATGTTTTGCGTACCGCCATCGCCGCTTGATAGGTCGCGTTGCCTGACATGTACATTTGGCGCGTCGCGGTAGTTGTTCCCGCGAGCGGCGTCAACGCGGAATCGGTACCGTACACGACAATTTTTTCCATCGGCACGCCCAACACTTCGGCGGTAATTTGTGCGAGCGTGTTCATCTGTCCGCCGCCAATGTCGGGAACGCCGCAGCGAATCACCGCGCTGCCGTCCATCTCCAAGCCCACCCACGCTTGCGACGTGTCGTGAAACCACGTGATGCGCCCGTAACTTTGCATGTACGACGCGATGCCGCGTGCGATTTTGATATGTGGCGAATCCGATTTTGTTTCTTCCCCTAACGCGTCCCACGCGCGCTGCGCGGTTTCTTGCAACCACACCGCGCCGCGAAATTTTTGCCCGTTCGGCGTACTGTCGCCCGCTTGCACATAATTGATTCTTCGTAACTCGCGCGCGTCCATATTCAACTCGCGCGCGATTTCGTCCATGTGTTGTTCGTACGCCACGCACGCTTGCGCCGCGCCAAAGCCGCGAAACGCGGAAGTGAATGTGTTGTTTGTCGCGACGGCGAACGCGTTCACAGTAACGTTG
The DNA here is from genome assembly GCA_029778615.1 of Chloroflexota bacterium. Classification (GTDB taxonomy): domain Bacteria; phylum Chloroflexota; class Anaerolineae; order UBA4142; family SHND01; genus SHND01. The sequence continues at coordinate 2,424 of JAKOPZ010000004.1, forward strand.
TTGATTTTGTACGGACCTACGGCGGCGGTTGACGCGTACAACAAAACATACGGCGAAAGATAAACATACGCGCCCGAATCCGCCATGAGATTCACTTGCGACGCGATGATGCGTCCGCTGCGCGTGACGCCCGTTTTATGCGTGATGGTGAACGGGTGACGTTTGCAATGCGCGAGAATGGATTCTTCGCGCGAATAAATCATTTTCACCGGACGATGTGTTTTTAGAGCGGCGAGTCCGATGAACAATTCGACAGTGATGTCTTCTTTGCCGCCGAATCCGCCGCCAACCATCGCGCCCATCACATGGACTTTGTTTTGTGGAAGTTGTAAAGCGTTCGCGATGTTTCGAAAATGTTCGACAACTTGCGTTGAAACGCGA
>JAKOPZ010000107.1 GCA_029778615.1 Chloroflexota bacterium
ATCGTCAATCACCGCGCGGTCAATTTCGGAATATGTTACCGTCGCCGTAACACAATCAAATTTTTCGCGCGCTTGTTTTTCCGTCAAACCCACACTGCCATATTCGGGGTCAGTAAAGCCGCCATGAGGAACAATTGTGTGATGCGATTCGATGTTTGTGTTGTGGACTGTATTCTCCGCCGCGATAATTGCTTCACTCGTTGCGCCTTGTACAAGCATCATGCGTCCAGTAATGTCACCCGCCGCGAAAATGTTTGATGCCGTTGTTTGCAGCGCATCATTCACCACAACGTAACCGCGTTCCGTTTTCACCCCTGCCGCATCGAGATTCAAGGTTTCGATATTGCCAATCCAACCGACGGCGATGGTGACGGCGTCAACGTCAAGAGAAATTTCGTTCGTGTCACGTAAATACGTCAAACGTAAAACGTCGCCGACGCGTTCTATCCGTTCGATTCCGCCAATCGCAGTAATGACATCTATCCCGCGCGCCTCAAACTCTTCGTGCATCACATTTGACGTTGCCTCATCTTCGGTCGGCAAAATGCGCGGCGCCACATCGAGCAGCCATACGTGTGAACCAAATTCATTCAACACGGACGCGAGCTGACAACCCGTCGCCGCGCCGCCGACGATTGCCACACGCTTCGGTAATTCCTTTAACAACCACACATCGCTGTGCGTCAACGCCAATGCCGCGCCGGGAAAATTCAAACGCCGCGCGTGTCCGCCCGCGCACAAGATAAATTTTTCCGCGCGCAACTCACGAATGCCATTTTTTTGAAACCGCGAATCGGCGCGAATCTCCGCGAATCTTTGGTTTTCATTCGCGCCGATTCGTCGCGACGAAATTCGTCGCAAAGATTCGCGGTTCCCCTGCCCGATTTCAAGACTGTTCGCATCAACAAATTTTGCATCGCCAACATTCACAAACGTTTCCACGCCCGCTTCTTGCAAATGTCCAAGCAGTTGTTTTTTCTCGTGCAGCGCGTTCACCACATAATGTGTGCGCGCGAGCAAACGTTCCCAATTCAAACGCGGGCGTTCGCCTTCCAGACCGTACTCGTCGAATTTTTTCGCATCGCGCAGGAGCCGCGCGGTTTTCGCCAGCACGCGCGTCGGCGCGCAGCCATCGTTCGTACACGTGCCGCCCAATTGCCCGCGTTCCACCAACGCGACGTTTGCGCCGAGTTCACGCGCGCGCAATGCCGCCGTTACGCCCGCCGGTCCGCCGCCAATGACGATGAGGTCAAACATCTGTCCACCTGACATGTGTTAGAATAGATAAATCTTATGGAGGCAAAAATGAACATACTGCCAATTCAGATAACGGAAGAAGGAATTCTCATACCGCGTGTTTATCTTCCGGCAGCAAGCCAAGTCGAAATCGTAATGCGCGACGAGTATGTCTTGCTCAGAAAAAAAACCAACGGGAAAACCAAACCCAAAAAACGTCGCAAGAAAAGTTCGCGCTATTCCTTTATTGGCATTGGACATTCACGCAACCCGCGTGCTTCCGTTGAGGCGGAAAAAATCCTCGAACGCGAAGTAGATCGCGCGCGGGGTTGGACGGTTGACCGATGAGTGCGTTGCTCGACACGGGCTTTTTGCTTGCGGCAATCATCGAGAACGATGACCTGCATGACCTCTGTGCTGAAACGCTTGAAGCGGAAACCGCACCACTGTTACCCGATTTGGTTTTACCCGAATTGGCATATCTCATTCTCCGCGACGGCGACTATGAAATCCTCACAGACTTGTTGGACGCAATCGTCGCCGGCGAATTGAAACTTGTGGATACGCTTTCCATTGACTTGGCGCGCGCGAGTGAATTGCTCAAGACGTACAAAGATACTCAAATTGATTTTGTGGACTGTGTAATCGTTGCCATGGCAGAACGCCTCAATATCACGCGCATCCTCACGATTGACCGCCGCCATTTCACCATCGTTCGCCCAAAGGACTGCGCGTACTTTAAAGTTCTGCCGTAATCCCCACGGCTATTTCCCTCATTATTTTGCCTCTGCCGCGTTTTGCTTTTCCAAAACTGCTTTGATATTTTCCAATCCGTCGGCAATGTCGCGCTTTAAGCGGCGTCCAACGATTCACGCACGTCAATCAACTTTGAGTTATAACGCAGACGATTTTTCGGCACGCTCATAAACGCCTACACTTGCTGGACAGGGCGATGGATTACGATGCTCGCGGTTTCGTTTATCATCACTTGCCTCCCTTTTCTTTCTTTAACCACAGCGACACGCTTCTCGGCTGCATCGTCTCTTGCACCACGTTCACCAACTCATTCGTCAATGTATCAATGTCCGTTTCATCGCGCACCGTCCGCGAAAATTTTTCCATGATTTTTTGCGCGTCGTATTTTTTGCGATTGAACCGTTTGTCAATTTCGTTTTGCACACGATTGCGTAACGGCACGAATAGCGCGGCAATGACGAGTGTGGATAACACGGTGAGTACTTCGGAACGGTCACCCAACACCGATGCAAAAATTTGCTGCAACAAAATCACACTGCCGAAATACAGCGCCGCCAACAGCCCGACGACGAGTGTGTAAGTTACCGTGCGGCGGATGAGAATATCAATATCCCACAGGCGATAGCGCAAAATCGCAATCCCAATACTCAGCGGGACAAACACAAAAATCAAAAGTCCAACCTCATCGGCAAAGGGATTCAGACTGCCCAACGCCTCGCTGATTGCGGACAGGGAAATGAAAAACACAAAGCCGAATAGGAACCATTTCGTCTGTTGTCTTTCTTCACGCGTCGAAACGCGGAGATAGCGATAGACCTGACAGCCGAGGATAAATATAAAGACGAACGAAATGCCAACTTGGAACGGCGCGACGATGAAATCAAGGGCTGACGCAGGAACAACATCCGGAAACACCAAAGCCAAGAAAGCAGTTGTTTGGAACCCAAAATGCAAAAGCAAAACGGGCGCAATCAGCCAGAGCACGCGGCGCGGGACCGCTTTGCCGTTCGGAAACAAGAAAAAATAGAGCAACATGAGGGGCCAAAACAGCGCGCCAACTTCATAGACTGCCAATGGCAAAAGGCGCGCGACAAAGACTTGATCATAGAACGCAAACTCTGCGATAAAGATGAGCAGGAATGCGCTGTACCACGCGAACCAATTCCATCCCGCGCGCAAAACAATCAGCAGCGCAACCGTCATGCACAACAATACAATGATGCTGTGATACACCACTTGTGTCACCGCGTATTGCGAGAGCGTCATGTTGTGCTTGACCGCGTTTTGTGCCGCTTGTTCATTCGTCAAATAGCTCGCCGCGAACATCGGATACGGCTCAATGGTCAATGTCGTCACGCGTTCGTAATAACGGGGAATACTTGCAAAGCCCATAAGCAAGTAGCCCGCATTGAGCAAGAACAACGCGGCGAATAAAATCGTCAGGACGCGATTCAATTTATTTTCCACGTTTTACTTTTTAGTCTCTTTTTTCAACCACAACGACACACTTTTCGGCTGCATCGTCTCTTGCACCACATTCACCAACTCGTTCGTCAACTTGTCAATGTCCGTTTCATCGCGCACGGTGCGCGAAAAATGTTCCATGATTTTTTGCGCGTCATATTTTTTGCGATTGAACCGTTTGTCAATCGCGTTTTGCACGCGATTGCGCAACGGCACAAACAGTGCGGCAATCGCGAGTGTCGAGAGTACCGTGATAATCTCGTTCTCTTGCAATCCCGTGACGTTTGCGAACAGTTGCTGCAGCAAAATCACACTGCCGAAATAGACTACCGCGAGCAGAGCGACCACAAGCGCGTATGTCACCGTGCGGCGAATGATGACGTCAATGTCGAACAGGCGATAGCGCAATATCGCAATCCCGATCGAAATGGGAATAAACGCAATGGCAATGGTGAGCAGTACGCCGAACCAATCCGGCGGGTTTGTGTTAATGAATGCCAGTCCCGCGACGACATAACCGGCGAGAAAAATAGCACACGCAAACACAAACCATTTCAGCTGTTCGCGTTCGACGGCGCCGGAACGACGATATCTGAGTCCGACCGAGAGAATGCACGCCACAACCGCAGATACCAATGCAACTATCCAGGGTCCGCCAATCTCCTCGAATTTAAAATCGGCGGGAAGGAGAACCAAGCCCCATGGATTGGGAAACATTTCGCCCGTGACCGGGTCTTGCCATTCGGCGGCAAAAGTCGTAAGCACCAAAAAGAGAATAAAAAGCAGTCCGATCATTCCTACCACCCACCACCAGCGCGGCGAGAGCAAATGACCCGTTGGAAAAGTCAGGAGAATGAGCAGCAGCGGACCGATGAGCAGCCACCATCCCCAGCCACTCAGCCAAATCAAAAAAATGAATATAGGGGTGTGTTCAAAGGGTTGTTGAAAATAGCTTTGCAGTGTTCCGGACACAGCCATGAAAACCGCAATGAACATCAGCAGCCAGCCGATACGATTGCGCGTCCGACGCGACAAAATCAACGCGCCGACCACACCAAACGCAATCGGAAACAAACCGGAAAGCACATTGTTCAATAACACAAAAACGTTCGTGTGCGTTTGCGGGTCGTTCCATACAAGGAATACTGAAAACATGGAACCCGCAATCACGACCGCACATAACACCCACGCCAATCCTGCCGATACTTTTTGGTTCATCTCCTTTATCCTTTGCGTGGAACCCTAGTTTCTCGCCCCTCCCGCCGCAACCACAGCGAAACACTTTTCGGCTGCATCGTTTCATTGACGACATTCAACAATTCCGCCGACAACTTTTCCAAATCCGTTTCATCGCGCACCGTCTCTCCAAAATTTTGCAGGACTTGCTGCGCGTCATATTTTTTTCGGTTAAAGCGTTTGTCAATTTCGGACTGAATGCGATTGCGTAATGGCACGAACAGCGCCGCAATCGCAAGCGTGGAAAGCACCGTAATAAATTCTTCACGCTGTCCCGTGATGCCCGCGAAAATTTGTTGCAGCAAAATCACGCTGCCGAAATAGACGCCGCCGAGCAGCGCGACGACGAGCGCGTACGTCACCGTGCGGCGAATCAATACGTCAATATCCCACAAGCGATAACGCACCATCGCAATCGCAACGCTGATGGGAAAAAATACATTGAAAAGGAGCACAAGCGGAAACGTGAACGCAACGATGACCGTGCGTGTTGGCGAAGGTCGGTCGGGCGGCAGCAGCGCGGCATAAAATGCCCACATGGCAACACTGCACGCCGCCAAAAGCAGACCCAGCGCGACCCATTTGACTTGCTGCCGTTGCAGGGGCGTCGCAACTTGGCGATACCGATACACCATACTGCCAATCCCACAGAGCGCCCACGTCGCAATCAAAAGCGCAAAGAGAATCCACAAGACATCGGGGAGCACCAGCGCGTTGCCGGCAAGAAAAAACAAGAACACGATGGCGACGAGCGCAATACATACCGGACGCGTCCAGCGCGGGACAAATTGCCCATCGGGAAAATAAAAGAGCGCGCTGAATGGACCAAAATAGCCGATGAAACCGATCATCGCGACGACCCAATACAACAGCGTGCCGGGGGGGATGGTCTGCGCGGTCGCAGGCGAAATTCCGACCGCGCCTAACGAAATGAGCATCGCAGAAATCAAGAGCGCCATCCAATCATTCGATTTGCGCCACACAATCACCAAGCCGACCACGACAAAGGTCAAACTCGCGAGCGCGTTCAAAATAGCAAACGAAT
>JAKOPZ010000108.1 GCA_029778615.1 Chloroflexota bacterium
CGAAGACGATTATTTCGATTATCTCATCGGCGTCACGTCGAACAAGGATTTGATTCCCGGCGTCGTTCGGCGCGCGCTCGCGGATACCGCGCTACTCTTTCTCGGTTTTCAATTGGACGATTGGAATTTCCGCGTGTTGTATCGCAGCATCATGTCGCAGCAAGGCAGCAGTCGACGCAAAAAGTATTCGCACATCGCCGCTCAGATTGACCCCGAAGAAGGACGCATTCTCGAACCCGAACGCGCGCGCCGCTATCTCGAAAGTTATTTCGGCGACGCGGACATCAGTATCTATTGGGGCAGCGCAGAAGATTTTGTGAGAGATTTGCAGAGGCAGGCGGAAAAGAAGTAGGAGGTTTTGACAATGAAAGCGTGTGCAAACTGTGGGTATGCGAATCTCGATAAAGCCAAGACATGCGTCAATTGTCGAACCGATCTTCAGTGGGCAAAGGTGAATCTCGGCAAGTTTCAAGGGACACCAGAGGAAACCGTTGAAATTGGATTGAAAACAAAACGGGAGCGGGGCAATGTTTCAGCTCAAACTCTCTTACTTGCTGATGCGCTCCCAAATGTGGGGATTGGAATTGCTTTCGCCGCAATGTGGTTGGTTGTTGCTGGGTTCAGCGGTGTTTACTCCAACCCCCCAACAACATTTCTTGATTATGCCCTAAGATTTCTCCCTTGGCTGATTTCGATAATATATTGGCTCTATTGTTTATATGTGATCCACAAGGTGCTGAACGCACATTTTCCTGATTACCCAATTAAACCCGTTAAGGCGGTAGTTGGCATGTTGATTCCCGTTTTTAGCTTTTACTGGATATTTGAATGGCCCCATAAATTTGCGTGGTTTCTAAATAGAAATGTCTCACGTCGAATTGCACCAGGCGTTCTGTATGGAGGGCTATTTTTGGCGTGCTTTCTGGTCCAAGGATTGGGAATCTCGTGGAGTGCGGTTGGCTGGATTGGAATTTTTCTTATCACCGAGCACATGGTTGTAACACTTCGTAACACGATGATGCAAAGTTCATAGCGATGTCAGAATGAGTGCGAGTAAGCATCGGATTGCCGAAGCTGTCGCAGACCACATTGTCGAGTTGAGTCAAACGCGTTTGGGCGAAATGGTAGCATCTTACAAAACGCTCACGCGCGCGAATGAGGAACTGGAATACATTACAGGCATCACCCGTTTTTTTGAGAGCAAAAACGAGTTCCAAGAATTTCAACGCATCCTTGCGTTGCCTGTGGAAAAATTACATTCTGACCAGACGCGCGAGTTTGGCGATTTTCAAACGCCGCCAAGTTTAGCGCGACGTGTATGCGAATATCTGGCACAGAACGGTGTTGCACCAACCGTTGTAGTCGAACCGACGTTTGGGATGGGAAATTTCATTTTAGCGGCATTGGACACATTTCCGACCCTCAAGCTCGTTTATGGAATCGAACTGCAGGCACGATACGAGTGGCATTTGAAAATTGCGTTGTTGATTAAGGCATTGCTTGGGCGACGTGTCAAGACAAAAATTGAACTATATCGCGATAACATTTTTACGCACGAATTTTCCGAACGTGTGCTGGATGCCAAGGATTTGTTGATTCTGGGAAATCCACCGTGGGTGACGAGTGCGGCGCTCGGCGCGTTGGAATCGGCAAATTTGCCGCAAAAGCAAAATCTCAAAGCGTTGAACGGTATGGACGCGCTGACGGGCAAAAGTAATTTTGATATTAGCGAATATATTTTGTTACAGTTGCTCGACCAGTTTGCGACCAAAAAGGGAACGCTCGCGCTGATTGTCAAAAACGCGACGGCAAAAAATATCGTCGAGATACTGCCGCAGAAAAAATATCTTCTTGAAAATTTGCGGACGCTTGAAATTGATGCGGCGCGCGAATTTAATGTGGCGGTGGGTGCAAACGTGTTTGTTGCCGAGTTAGGCGCGGCGCGCGCGGAAAAAATTTGTCGCGTAGCGACACTGGAAAAACCACAGCAGATAAAACGCGAATTTGGATGGATTGATGCCAAGTTTGTTTCCGATGCGAAAAAATATAAAGCGAACGCGTATCTCGACGGCGAATCTATTTTCGTCTGGCGACAAGGCATCAAGCACGATTGCGCGCGCGTGATGGAACTCGATGTACGCGGCGAAACATTGTGGAATGGTGATGCTGAACAGGTACACGTTGAATCGGAATATGCGTACTGGATTTTGAAAAGTTCAGATTTGCAAACGTTTGAAGCGACACCGCGCAAAAAAGTGATTGTTACGCAAAAAAAACTTAATGAGGACACGTTGGCATTGCGCGTGAACGCGCCGCGTCTGTGGAAATATCTTGAAGCGAACCGCGCGGCATTAGACCAACGTAAATCAAGCATCTATCGCGACAAGCCGCGTTTTTCGATTTTTGGAGTTGGGGATTATTCCTTTGCGCCGTACAAAGTTGCGATCTCGGGTCTCTACAAAGAACCAAATTTTGCGCTCGTGTGTCCAATCGAAAATCGTCCAGTGTTAGTTGACGATACATGTTACATGCTCCCATTTGATTCGTATTTGGACGCGCTGATTACTGCAACATTGTTCAACAGTGAACGCGTCAAGCAATTTTTACAGGCAATTGTTTTCAATGACGCGAAACGTCCGTACACCAAGCAAGTGTTGATGCGCGTGGATATTTCAAAACTCATCGCGCGAATATCGCTTGATGAACTTTGTCTGTATTGGAAAGAAATTGGATACACGCCGCGCGTGGTTGTGACTCAGTCCGAATTGGATGCCTACAAGTACAGAATTTTGAATACTGACAAACAAGACAATGAATTGCAGTTGAGTCTGTCCATGCAAAAGAAGATGGCAAAATGAACAAAGGACAAATCAAACTCGTACATAAAGGGGAATACGCGGCAGAATTGGATGTGGAGCTCATCGAATCACCGGAAGGATGGGCACCGTATTTATCCTTGGACGATGCGCGGAAACTTGACCGAGTGCGTGAAGCGTTACGCAGAGGTGATTTGAAGCAGGCAAGCAAGTTTGCGCGAGTCTATCGCCTGATGCCAATTCCAGCTTGAGCACGCCCTAATCTCCAATCTCCAATCTCTAATCTCTAACCATGCCCAACCCCCGTCCCAATCCCTACATCGGTCCGCGTTCGTTTCGCACCGGCGAAAAAATGTACGGACGCGAACGCGAAACTTTGGAACTGCTCGACTTGATTATTGCCGAGCGGATTGTTTTGTTGTACTCGCCGTCGGGCGCGGGCAAAACATCGCTCATTCAAGCCGCGCTGTTTCCAAAATTGCGCGAAGAAGGTTTCAATGTTTTGCCGCCGCTGCGCGTGAGCGCGCAAGTGCCGACGCTGCCGCTGCCCGAAACACAAGCCGCCAACGCGTATCTCAAATCGAACCGCTTTGTACTTTCGACCCTGCTTTCGCTCGAAGAAAATCTGCCGGCGGAAAAACGGCAGCCGCTCGTCACGCTCGCGCAAATGACGTTTGACGAATATCTCAAACAACGCAGCGACCTTGTCGAAAACAGTCCCGTGCTC
>JAKOPZ010000109.1 GCA_029778615.1 Chloroflexota bacterium
ATCGCGTCCTCTTTGGAAAACGGCAGCCAACGTGCGTTTAATATCAAAAAATATCCCAAATCCAAAACGCCCGCGCCGCGCGTCGCATCTTGCCAATCAATTACGATACTCTTCCCCTCTCCTCCTTTAAGGAGAGGGGCAGGGGGTGAGGTTCCCAAATTCCCCAGTTTATAATCCCCATGCACCAGCGTCTGCGGCATCTGTTCCAATTCAATCCTCAACGACGCCGGATTTTCTTGCCGCGCGCGAATAATTTCTTGCACTTCCTTTGGCGCACTCGCGAAAAATTCCTTCCAGCCGCGCGCCGCCATTTCCATCACCGCGTTCGTTCGCCCCGCGTCAATTTCGTCTTGCACACGCGCAGGTGCGAGAATTGTCAAAAAGTCCTCAAGTGATGACAGACCGAGCGCGGGATTTTGCAATGCCGCGTCATTCCAAAATTGCGCGTGCAGCGCGGCAAGATGTTCGAGCAACAAGCGCGCTTTGTTTTGAGATAAAGTTTGATTTGTCGGCAGCAACTCTGTTGAAACATCACGCATCAATGTCGCCCATGATTCGTCGTTGCGCGCGATTGCGATGACTGGCACAAAAACTTCTTGCGGCATCCGCGCGTAAACACCATTCGCAAACAACATCGCTTCGCGCGTCAAGGTATCGTGCGTCAAACGCATCACCCAATCGCGCGATGGATGAAATTGTTTCAGAATCAAACGCGTTTGTCCCGTGTCAGTTTCGAGCCAAACCTCGAGCAGCTCGCTGCCCGAAAGATGCTCGACGTTCAACGCTTCACGTTTGACGGAACGAACGCGCGCGTCGAGCAATTCACTCAACGCGTCGTACTCTAACATTGCCTCGACCGATTCAAAAACAATTTGCTTCATTGTTGTATAATTTCATTCATGCGCGAACGAATCATCGGACGGAAAATTTTGCGTTACGCGCAGGTGCAATCTACGAATGACCTTGCACGCGACGCGGCGGACAATGGCGAACCGGAAGGATTGGTCATCACCGCGCAAGAACAACTCGCCGGACGCGGACGCATGGGACGGCAATGGATTGTGCCGCGCGGAACATCGTTGCAATTTTCGGTTTTGCTGCGCCCGCCACTTGCGCCACAACACGTGACGCGGTTGATTCCGATGGCAGGACTTGGGATTGCCAACACGCTCGAACGCGAATTGAATTTGCAGCCGACGTTGAAATGGCCCAACGATGTTTTGTTGGATGGAAAAAAGGTTGCGGGCATTTTGACCGAATCGAGTATGCAAGGCGATGCGTTGACGTATGTGATTTTGGGCATCGGGCTGAATGTGAATTATACAATGCGCGCGTATCCCGAACTTGCGCCCTTTGCCACAACGTTGCAAGATGTCTTGGGACGCGCGGTGGACGTTTCGGCGTTGGAAGCACACTTATTCCGGGAATTGGATGATTTGTACGTGCGCGTGTGTGATGGCGAAACGCTTTTGGATGATTATCGCGCGCGCTTGGCAATGTTGGGAAAGCCGATTCGCGTGATGGAACGCGGCGAAATTTTGCAAGGCATTGCCGAAGATGTTGACGCCGACGGCGCATTGATTCTGAAACAAGGCGATGCGCGTGTAAAATTATTTGCAGGGGACGTGACCATTCTCCAAGGGAACAAGGAGGCAATATGACATGGCGACATTGGTTTGTCGTATCGGTACTGCTTTTCATCAACGTCGTGATTTTCGGCTGTATGATTTTGGTCGCATTTCAAAAAGTGCGTTTGGGATTTTGAAATTTCAAAGTAACCGCGTATAATTTCCTATGTTGCACGAGTTTTTTGGGGAGTCTCAGCGTGCCAAACCCGAAAAAAACCCGTAACCAGTGTCTGAATTGTAGCGAGATTGTCAATTCACCTGCCGCCAAGTATTGCAGTAATGGGTGTCAAAGTGAGCATCAATACAAACAGTACATTCAAGCCTGGAAGCGCGGTCATGTATCGGGATTGATAGAGGCAGGGGTTTTATCACGGCATGTGCGCCGGTACATGCTCGAAAAATTTGGGGAACGCTGTGGTGAATGTGGGTGGCAAAAGCGACATTTGCTTACGGGACAGGTGCCGCTGACAATTCATCATATTGACGGCAACTGGCAAAATTCGTGCGAGGAAAATTTGATACCACTTTGCCCGAATTGTCACGCTTTGACAGAGAATTTTCAAAATTTGAATCGCGGTAAAGGCAGAACTTATCGCCGTAGATATGAACCGCGAAAGAACACATAGGACTTTCGCCACCTTAGCTCAGTCGGTAGAGCAGCCGCTTCGTAAGTGGCCGGTCCTCGGTTCAAGTCCGAGAGGTGGCTTTTGCAAGAACGTCGCGCCAAACCATTCGCGCGGCGTTTTTTTGTCGGGCGCGCGTTCAAGCCGCCGGATTCTTTGAATACAAAAACCATCATCGCTTTTCCTATTCATTCCTCTGCGTCTCGCGGCTCGGCGCGAGATTTGTGATGTACTGTGTCCGCGTTTATAGTGTTGCGCGGATTCTGCAACGGAGTTTTTATGAAACGACCTCTTGTGCTGATTGCTGCTTTTGTGTTTTTCGCGGTTGCGGCGTTGAACCTTGGAACCGTTCGGGCGAATCCTTCCAACGCGCCGCAACTCACGACAACCGCGTCGCTTACACCGACGCCAACGGAAACCGGAACCGCAACTGCATCACCCACGCTGACCGAAACTGCGTCGGCAACGGCAACCCCGGCCTCGACAACAGACCCGTGCAGTGGGCGCCCGCAAGCGCCAACCTTAAAGGGTCCGAAGAATAAACGCAATCTTTCTGAAACGAGCTTTAACTTGCGGTGGCTCGCGGTTGAATGCGCCGCCAAATATCGTTATGTGGTGCGCCTGGATTCCAAAAAAGGTCAAGTCGTTATGCGCGGCGCGACCAACAAGACGCGCGTGAAAACCATCGTCCTTGCGCGCGGGCACACGTACTTTTGGAGCGTCAAAGCGTGCGCCAACGGATTGTGCGCGCGTTCCGAAACGTGGCGCTTTACGCTTCCCGCACCGCCGACGCCGACACCGCGCCCGACCTCTGTTCCACAACCGACCTCGCCCGGTTCAACGTCTGTGCCGCATGGAACGCCTGTCCCGGGAAATCCGCCGGGCAGCATCGCCGTTTACAAAGGCGTCGGCGCGTACTTGAACACGAACCCCAACGCGTTGTATCGTTTTGAATGTGGACTCGACGCGAACAAGTGGATTCAAATCGGTCAAGGTTCAACCGTTTACAATATCGCGCTGTGGTACTATCCGAATGAAGGCATCACATACCAACGTTTGGATTTCAATCTCGCCACGGTGGTCGAAACGCGCGCGCTCAGCGCGAACAGCAGCGGTTACATCCAACTCAATGTGGACACGAGTGCATGGACGCCGAATCATCACTATCACTTGATTTTTACGGGCAAGAGCAGCGGTGTGGTTTACTGCGGACACTTTGACGTGACGCATTTCAACAGTGCGGAAATCTTGTCGCCCGATTCCCATTCGCCGCAAGAAATCGAACGCGTCTATCGCCAAGCCGGTCTGACTCCGCCGTAAGCGCTGGCAGAATTTTGATACGGAAAAAAAATGGGATGGATTACGCTGCGCGCGAATCCATCCCATCTGTTTATAGTGAATCCATTTCGCATTCACAAAGCATTGTTGGAACAAATCGGCGTCCTCGCGTTGTTTGTCCTCGCGACAGGCGTCATGCTTTTTCCGCTTTCCATACAATTCACGGACCATGTGCCGGATTGGGGCGACCCGCTGGAAAATACATGGGTGTTGGCGTGGGACGCGCACGCGTTGGTTGACAACCCGCTCGACCTGTACAACGCCAATATCTTTTATCCGTATCCCAACGCGCTCGCGTTTTCCGAAAGTCAACTTGCCAGCGCCGCGCTGGGTCGGCCGATTCTGTTCGCGAGCAACAATCCAATTCTCTCGTACAATTTTGTGTTTCTTGCCGCGTTTGTATTATGCGGATTCAATACCTATCTCTTTGTGTACGATGTGGTACGGAATCGCGGGGGCGCACTTGTCGCCGGTGCTGCTTTTGCGTTTTGGGCGTACAAATTTAATCATCTCTCCCACATCAATCTCATCACGCTGCAATGGCTCGCGCTCGTTTTATTTTCTCTGCGTCGCGCATTGTCGCAAGACCGTGCAGTGTTTTCGATTCTGTTCGGCGTGACCCTTTTGCTGCAAGCGCTCTCGTCATGGTACGCAGCGTTAATGACGCTTTTGCTGGTCGCGTTGTACGTTCTCTATCGGTTTGTACAGCAGCGCGGCAAATGGATTTGGAAACGTTGGGGGACGTTTGCGATTTGTTTTGGGTTGGCGCTCGTTCCGCTCGCGCTGGTCGGCTTGCCATATTTTCAAGTGAGTGGCGAATTGCAATTTGCGCGTTCGCTCGCCGACGCGGAACGCTTTTCCGCGCGTCCGCTTTCATTTCTCAGCGTCTCTGCGTTCAACCTTTTGTATCAAAACATGTTGCCGCGCGCTGTTGGCGAAGCGTTATTCCCGGGCGCGCTGGTCTTGCTACTCGCGCTGTTTGGATTGCGAAAGCGCGCGTTCTTTGCCGACCGCGCGTTTTGGTTGATGGCGATTGTTTTTTTTGGCGTCCTCGCGTTCGGTCCGATTTTTCACCTCACAAGCGCGCTGGAATTTCCTTTGCCGCTGTACCAATTCTTGTACGAATTCGTTCCGGGCTTTCAAGGCACGCGCGCGCCCGCGCGTTTTTTCGTCGTCGGCATGTTGGGCTTGACCTTGCTCGCGGCAAGTGGTTTCGCGGTGGTGACAAAAAACGTTTCCGCGCGCGCGCGAAATGTTTTGCTCGCGGTGGCGCTCGCCGTCCTGTGCGCGGAATATCTTGCCATTCCGCTTCGCCTCGTCGGCGTCGAAACCGGCGTACAAGTCCCGAACGTTTACGCGTGGTTGCAGCAACAGCCCGCCGGAAATGTATTAGAACTTCCCGTCGCAACCGGTGACATCGAACCCATCACACGCGCGATGTATTTCAGTATTTATCACGGACGCGCGATGCCTCTCGGTTACGCCAGCTTTATCCCGCCAACGCAGACCGATTTTTTGTTCACGCTCAACACTGCGCTCCAAACGCCGTCGCCGCGTGTGCCAAACATGCTGCGCGAATTTGGTGTGCGCTATGTGATTCTCCATCTCGATGCCGACAATGCAGAATTTTACAAACACGCCTTCGCGCAATTGCCGTCATTTGAAACGGTGTACGAGGACGCGACACAGCGTGTATATTTTATCAATGCCGACGCGCCCGCGCACCCACTGCAATTCGATTGCCTCGCACCCGCGTATGCCGCGCCCAACGCGCCATACATTGCGTATCTCACCGCGCAGCACGGGCGGCGTTATCCGATTGTGAATGACGATTTACAAACGCATCGCGTAACCTTGACGTGGCAAAAGGGCGGGGATAGCTTTACACAAACGGTCAATGCAAAATTGCCGTATGTGTTGCGCGAACGCGCCGAGGGCGTCGCGCTCGACGTGACGGCACCCGGCGCGAGCGGCGATTATGAATTGTCGTGCGCGTTGGACGGCGCAGCGGCGCCGTCGCTTACACAAACGGTGCATATCTCGCCGGCGTTTCAAATCAACGATAACTCGCCGCTGCTCGAATTGCTCGACGTGAAACTCGCGCCGAACCCACCACAACGCGGCGGCGAACTGATTGTCACATTTTTTTGGCGCCGCCGCGCGGAAATACGGAATGGTGTTGTGATGCAAGTGGATTTGCAGGACGAAAACGGAAATGTGATTTCCGAATTGGCGCGCGAGCCGATTTTGTACACGTACCCTGTGCGCTTGTGGCGCGAGGATGAACTCGTTGCCGACAGCTACGCGCTACCGATTCCGCAAGATGCGCCGACGGGAAATTATCGCGTGGTGATTCGCGCCTGGAACAATGATGCCGATGCCGCGTCCGTCTTTCGGAATCCGCGCGGTCAAGCGACGACAGAATTTTCGACGGAACCGTTCCCACTTGCGCCATGAACATTTCCGTCATCATTCCCGCGTACAACGCCGCGCGCACTCTGCCTGACACGCTCGCCGCACTTGGTGACGCGCAGCCCACGCCGTTTGAGATTATCGTCGTCAATGACGCGTCAACCGATGAAACCGCCCGCATTGCGGAATCGTTTGCGGTGCGCGTACTCACACTCGAAAAAAATGTTGGCGCAGCAACGGCAAAAAATCGCGGCGCAGAAATCGCGCATGGTGAAATTCTGTTGTTTATGGATTCGGATATTGTGCCGGCGCGCGATGTGATTGCGATTTTGCAAAATGTGTTTGCAACGCGCGGTTGTGACGGCGTCGTCGGTCTGCTCGACGAAAACATTCCACACGCGAATTGGGCGAGTCAATTCAAAAACCTGTGGATGAATTTCACCTACGCGCGTTTTGCGAGGGCGCCGCGCATCGGGCTTTTTTACACGAGCGTTGCGGCGATGAAACGCGCGCAGTTTTTGGAACTCGGCGGCTTTGACGAAAACTATCGCGGCGCAAGCATTGCCGAAGATACGGAATTTGGACAGCGCGCGTGGGGCAATGGCGCGAGCATTGTTCTCGCGCCCAATCTGCGCGTGGTGCATTTGAAAAAGTATGCGTGGCAAGATGTGCTGCGCGAAGATTTCAAACGCGCGTATGCGCTAACGTTGATGCGCTTGCGTAAAAGCATACGCGTGCGGAAACACGCCGCGCCATTTTTCACCAGCGTCCCCTTTTTCTACCAACTCGCCGTGCCGACGATTTATCTCACCTTGTTATGCGCGCTGCTGGGACTGTTCGCGCCGATTTTTTTCATCGGCGCGCTCGCAGGGATTTTATTGTTTTATGTTTTGAACGCGTCGTTCCTTGGCTTTCTCGCGCGCAAACGCGGAATCTTGTTCACGTTACAGTCCGCGCTTTTTTTGCCCGTTGATGTGTTCCTCGTCGGGCTCGGCATGTTGAACGCCTTTTTCAATTTCGCGCGCGGCGTGCGCTATTGACGTTTCACGTTTGACGTTTCACGTTTGACGTTTCACGTTTGACGTTTCACGTTTGACGTTTCACGTTTGACGTTTCACGTTTGACGTTTCACGTTTGACGCTTCACGTTTGACGTTTCACCATTCTCGTTTCTCTAATCTCTTTTTTACATCTCACCTTTTAAAAACATTCGACAAGCCCCCTGTTTTGATTACAATAAAGCGCATCACCAATGGCAGCCAAAACACAACACTATCTCTTGTTCGACGCAAGCTGCTCGCTCTGTTCCGATTTGGCGGGCGATGTCGAACGCGCGAGTGACCACAAACTCGTCACCAAAAGTTTGTATGACCGCGACGCGTTGGAACTTTTGAAACGCGCGCGTCCGAACTACAAATTCGAGCCAACGTTGTTGCAAGTAAAAGGCGACAAAGTGCGCGCGTTCACGGGCATGAAAATGCGCGCACAGATGGTGACGTTTCTCAATCCCGTGCAATTGTTGAAAATCGCGCGCATTGTGCAAAAAGCGGGCGTGCCGCTCTTTGGTGATTTTGAAGAACATGTTCCCGCGCAAGAGGCGCTTCAAGAAACTTCAGAACCCGAACATCCTCAAGAATCCGCGCCGCGCGATTTTGGACCCGGTTTTCGTTTTAGCGCCGTGGGTCCCGAATTGGGAGCGCGCACGCCGATTTCAGAATTGACGACGCTGCGCGGGGAAACGCTTAACCTGAACTTTGACGCGGAACGCAACACATTACTTTTGTTCCTTTCGACGCATTGTCCGTTCTGCGTTATCGTTGCTCAAGCCCTCGCAGAATTCACGGCGGACGCGCCCGAACGCGTCCTCGTCATTTTTGGCGCGACCGAGCCGGACAAGTTGCAAGAATTTTTGCACAAACACCAATTGGAAAATTTGCACATCGTCGTTTCCCCCGAAGCGCGCGCCGCATTTGAGGTGACGGGTGTGCCCTACGGATTCGCGCTTGACCAACGCGGCATCGTGCGCGGCAAAGGCGTCGTCAACAACAACGACCACTTGGATAGTTTAGCGAATACCTTTTATGTGAGCGTTGAAGCGTTCAAGCAGGCGCTGGCATCGCGGAGTGAGGATACAGTTGTGGTGTCGTAAGGTTTGTCAGATGTTAAGACGAATTTGTCTTCTCAATAGGAGCCTCCCTTGAAAATGTACGGCAAATTTCAAATTTGCCCTACTGTTGCCCATTTTCATTAGCTGTGGGTGAGCCAACGGTTCATGGACAACTCCTATGAAACATTTTCTTTTGTTTGATTCGGATTGCTCACTCTGCAGGGGCCTCGCGGCAGCAGTCGAGCGCGAGAGTGATGGACTCTTGATTGCAAAAAGTTTACGCGATCAAGAGATGTTGAGAATTCTTGAGCGTGTGCGCCCAACTTGGAAACACGAACCAACGCTTCTCCGAATTCAAGATGATAAAGCAGAAGCATTTACAGGATTCGCGATGCGCGTGCATTTGATTGCAGTTTTGGGTCCACAGCGCGCGTATCGTGTCGCGAAAGTTGTGCAAAGATTTGGTGTCTCGGCAACTGGTTTCGAGTTATCGCGCCGGGTCTTCTTTTCATACAGCGGCAAAGTACTCGCAGGGATTGCTCTGCTTGGCATCCCAGGTGTACGCAATTTGGAACCAGTCACCTCACGCCCGCAAACTATTCCACCCACCGATGACCTCCAACCGGGTGTGAAAGAATTTATTGCCAACAACTTTTTGGGACATGCAGCCGAATATCCTGACCCAAATGAACAAGTCGAACCATTGCGCGCTTACCTTGAAAGTGCTGAACTGTTACGCGCGGAGAAGGTTGATGAAGCAATTACGCCAATGCAAGCCACAGTCGAAAAATATCCTGAAAGCCGCCATGTGCACGCGGGTTTGGGTTATGCGCTATACACTCGGTACGAAAAGTCCAAGTCCGAAGATGATTTGAGGGATTTTGTACGGGAGTTGCTCGAAGCAGACAAGATTGGACTTGAATATGGTAGAGTTCCCTATACAACTATTATTGCTTTGGGGCTTGGTAAGCTGAGAGACATAGACCGATTGGACGTCTATTTTCAACAAGCGATCAATGCGCCAAATCGTGTGTATCGTGCGACACTGGATTATGCCAGAGGGCTAGCACTCATGAACGACCCCCGAACCGATGAATGGTTTGGCCGGGCGATGGAAATTGAGCCAACAGGAATTGGAGACGCCGTTGCCTATTATGCAGAATGGTTACTTGACCAGGGTGAAAATGAATCCGTCATTAAGCTGATTAACGAGCAAGTGAATTTGAACTATGCCCACTTTCTCAAAGGCGTGGCTTTGGAAAAAACAAGAAAATTTCGGAAAGCAAAGAAAGAATATGAAAAGTACAGGGAGATGAGTGTTCATTTCCCCGCCTCATTGAAATACCGGATTCAAGGAAGTGAACAGCAAAGAGAACTATTTTTTGAGGGTGATCCTCCACTCATAAGGAATACGGAAACAGATCCTGATGATGACGACGCTGGCACTGATGCCGAGCAAGCCGCGGCAAAAGAACTTCTGGCTATTGTCATCGCATCCGAAGCAGAAAGTGAGTCTCATGGAGCACAACGCGCCGTGGCTTGGACCGTTCGGACGCGTGTTTTTAGAGCCTATTTCGTGCCAACTACTTGTGGCGGATACGGCAATCCCAATAATGGCGCATGGGCGGCAAGGGAGGAGACAGCAAAACTCGCTGCAAAGTATAATGCGATATGCAATGCTCCAGGTCAGTTTAATACGATTCGCGTCCCAGCCACCCCTACTTCACGTCAGGTGGCAAATGATGTTTGGGCAGGTTGGGTACCAGACCCAGTTGTCAGGGCGTGCCTTAAGGGTGACATGCAACCACATGATGATCCGTGTGGGGGAGGATGTACAGAGAGAAAAAAAAGTGGCGCATTTGCGAGTGGTCCGGCATGGATACACGCCGCGGAACCCAATGGTTCTGGCGGAACTAAGGCATGCCCTAATTGCCATCCGAGAGTAGGTTGCAACTGTTATATCCAAAGCCCAATGAAGCCCTGCTTTAATGGAGGCGTAAATGAGAATTGCTTCTGGAGGATTTTGTAAGGAAATATGTACTAACTCACGTTTCGCACTTTGCTTACAAAAAAGGAACTTTGGCAGGATTTACAGGAATAACAAGCTGCACAAGATAATCCTGTAAATCTTGCTAATCCTGTCAAATGCCCTTTCATCGCGTAACGTGAGGTACTAGTTCGATAGACACTCGTGCATTACATCTCTCATTACTTTGATGGGCCCTACTTCATGGTCAGGAACCCTCGAGTTTAACGGGGGAACAGCTGCTCGTATTTGCAGGCATTTCAATTCATGAACAAGAAAAACTGTATTCTACGCTTGGGTTTTGGAATTATCCTCCTTGCATTTGTTAGCTGCTCAATCCAAAGTGAAGCTAACCCGGCTAAAATTGCAGCGTCCCAGTTTCGCGCCAAGTCGCCGACAGCTCAACATTCGGAGCGTGGGTTATCAAACGAGTTGAAACTATTCTCGAAAGTTCCAATTACCATTCCACAAGGGCGTTACGGAAATTATCAGGGATATCATCCGATAGATTGGTCATCAGATGGAAAAACGTTTGCCTACAGTTGGAATGACAGTGTATGGGTTATGGAAATATCAGACTCATCTGTTAGAAGGCTTGCCACGATTCCAAACGGACGGTTAGGAGAAGTATACTATTCGCCTGATGGCAAACAACTTGCCTTCTTTGGGAATCAATTCCTTGATAACCAATCGCTACAAAGAAATTTCATTTGGACTACCCGAAATGATGGAACCGAACTCAAAAACCTCACAGCTTCGATGAATCTTAGCTCCCGTTTGACGTATGTGAATAACTGGCTAAATAGTAATATTCTCACATTTTACATTTGGCACGGCAATGGTGTTCAAACTTTGAACACTGTTCAGATAGCAACAGGTGAGATAAAAACGTTGATTGGCGTACAGGAAGATGTGCCAAGTCCCCAAGCAATCGGCGGAGACTATTATTTTTCTTCCAATCGTAAGATGATCGCAATTCAAACAGGATTTGGTGGACAGGTTGCGCTTGTTTCTACACAACTACCCAATTTACGCAAATGGATTACAGATGCTCAATTTCCGCTACGCCAATCGTTTCAAGCGTGGCTACCAGACAACCAACGTTTTCTCTATACCGAATACACAAATGGGGATCCCGATCTCGGGGTCTTTAGTTCGGATGTGAGCTTGCGGCTTTCGGACATCAACACGAATACCTTTACCAAGTTGCTAGATGGGGTTGCCACCGCATCTCCATCCCCCGATGGAACAAAAGTTGCGTTTCTTCGCCAAAAGAACAGCGAGTGGGACTATGCGCGGCTTAACGGTCTCAACGTAAATCAGTCAGACGGCGTCACAGCACTTGAGTTGGGCGTACTTGATCTCACGAGTAATCAAGTGAATATCCTTGGGGCAGCGGGATACAAACCTGAAGAAAACGCAGACTTGTCGCTGCGCTACTGGCAATTGGGAAAACCGGTGTGGTCCCCCGATGGAAAATTACTTGCGTACTGGGGCGATGATGGGAACGCGTATCTTGTGTCATTTGATGGGAGTTGGCGGCAACAACTTACGAACGATTTAGAAATTGTCCAGTTCTTGTGGTCTTCCGACGCCAGCAAACTCGCCTTCCGCACAATGAATCAAGCGTGGATTATTGAGAATCCGAAAAAGTAAAAAGGAACACGGAGTCATAATGAGCAAACTCAACTATTTACCCTTCGCCAAACGCATCGTGTCGAAAAAAGGCGCGTCGCCGTTGTATTTCGTATTGTTCATTACGAAAAATTGCAACGCGCGCTGCGGGCATTGTCTGCTCGGTTCGCACGAACGGCATACGGGCGAGTTGACGATTGACGAAATCGAAAAAGTCAGCGCGTCGATGGACCCGATGATTTTTTTCACACCGACGGGCGGCGAACCGTTTTTGCGAAAAGATTTGCCCGAAATCGTCAAGATGTTTCACAAGAACGCAAAAGCGTTGAACGTGGGCATCCCATCGAATGGTTCGCTCACGAGCCGCGTGGTGGACGGCGCGCGCGAAATTCTCGACGATTGTCCCGACCTCGATTTGCACATTGACATTTCGATTGACGGCGCCGAAGACGACCACGACAAATTTCGCGGGTTCAAAGGATTGTTCGACCGCGCAATCCGGACGTACCGCGAACTGCGCGTGCTCGAAAAATACTATCCGAATTTTTCGACGTGCATTCAAATCGCGGTCAGCGCGTACAATCACGAAAAGTTGGATGAAATTTACGATTACTTGCAAACGTATGTCGGCGTCAACACCGTATTTACATTGTTATTACGCGGCGGACCGAAAGACCCGGGCGCGAAATACACTCCCCCGATTGACCCCAAAGCGAACGAATTTGATGTGGACAATTATTACAATTTCCACCAGCGCCTCGAACACGACAATCGTTCGCGCGAACTCACGGGCTATTACAAATTACCGTTCGGCGATTTCATCAACGCCAAGCGCATCATTCGTCCGAAATTGATTACGAAAATGACAAAAGAACGGCGTTACGTGATTCCCTGTTATGCGGGTTCACTCGGCGGCGCAATGTACGCGGACGGTTCGGTACTCGCGTGTGAATTGCTCGACGAAAAAATTCTCGGCAACGTGCGCGATTACGATTACGATTTCAAAAAAATCTGGCAGTCGCAAAAAGCCGACGAAGTGCGCGAATGGATTTCCAAAACGAAATGTTACTGCACCTACGAATGTTTCTTGACCATCAACATTTTGTTTAATCCATTGATGTATCCCGTTATTATGAAAGAATGGGCATCGCTCAAGTGGGCGCAAATTCGCCACAACCTTTCGCCCGAAATTATGAAGAGTGCGCCGCGTCCGGTGGAGAGTTATCGCGTCGAATTGTAAAGGACCGTAGTAACGAATTTATTCGTTCCAAAGCGCGGAGAGGACGAATGAATTCGTTACTTCAAAACGCGCGTAACATTTCCGTAATAAATCTGGTGTTCAATGCAAGGGTGATGGCCGCGTCACCCTTTTCTTTTTCCACAACGCGTATGAAGCACACCTTCCTTTTTACTGTCTTTACACTCACGCTTGGATTGCTGCTCGCCGCGTGCGGTGCTTCAAACGCGCCAACCGTTTCACCCACCGCGCTTTCGCCCACCAACGCGCCTGCGTCGAACAACGCGAACGCGGCAAATTGCGCGAAGGAAAATCACGCGCCGTTTGATTCATTCCGTTCCGACCCCGCGTCCAAACTCACCGCGTCCACCAAGCCGAAACTGCTCGAATTTTGGGCAGTGTGGTGACCGACCTGACAAGCAATGCGACCCATCGTGCATGGGTTAGAAGCCGATTACGGGAACTGTATAGATTTCGTGTACCTCGATATTGACGATTCCGCGAATGCGGAGACAATGCGCCAATTCAAATTTCAAGCGCAGCCGCTCTTGATTTTGCTTGACGGCAGCGGCAATGAATTGTGGCGCAAGTTCGGCAGAATCTCGCGCGAACAATTGGAAGCGGAATTGAAAACCGCGCTGCCGTGATTTCCAAAATGAAAAACACCGTCGTGTTACGCGACGGTGTTTTTGCCAAGTAGTGAATTTCGAAGAATGCAACTCGGGTCTGCGCCAACCCGCAAAATTTGACAAAACGAGCAAATCTGATATACGCGTTGCGTAAATTTTCATTCTAGGAGGTGTATAATGCCCAACACACAACACACAACACACAACACACAACACACAACACACAACACACAACACACAACACA